>CAYLMG010000079.1:0-8333 GCA_964384565.1 uncultured Pirellulales bacterium
CAGGCTGCTCCGAAGACAGCGAACTAAAGCCGACAGAGCTAACGATGTCGGCTATGTCCGAAAGCTTTATGTTTTCAGGGTCCTTTGCAGGGACATAACCGGTTCTGGGCTCGGAGCTTTTAATCAGGATGCCTGCTGAGACCAGGCGATTCAAGATTTTATTGCAGAACTCGGCGGGGAGGTTCAGCTTGCTTGAGATGACCTGCCCTTCGACGGGAGCGTTATTTTTCTCAAAGGCGTCGGCGATTTGGCTGACTATATTGATAATAACAAATTCATCGGCAATAAAATAATCTTCCGCTCCCTTCGCGGCGGCGATTTCGGCGGCATCAAGAGACTGGAGGTGCTGAGTTGTGAAGGTAAGCTGCAGGCCGAAAAGAACAATCAGCCAGGTTATATAAATCCACAATACGGTTATCGGTATCAGTGCTAACACGCCGTAAACAGAGCTATAGAGATTCAATTCGATGACGCAATAACCGAACAAATTTTTTGCTATAACCCAGACGATTGCTGCGACGGCTGCACCCCAGATGGCCGGCCTGGCTTTGACTTTCGTATTCGGCAGAATGAAATACAAAAGGAACAACGCGACAGTTGTAATAAGAAACGATAGAATGGCGGGTGTGATAAACGTGAACGTTCTGAGGAATTGTCCAAGATAAGAATATCTTGTTGTCATATAAATTCCAAGGGCAATTAACAGCGGGCCTAAGGTTAAAAGAGCCCAGTAATTGATTGTCCGCTGCAGGAATCCTCTGATTTTCCCGATGTGCCATATCCGGTTAAAAGCCTTCTCTATGGTCGAAAGCAGTGCCAGAGCCGCCCATATCACTATAAAGATACTGAATAGTTTGACCACACCTGTATTGGTACCCTCGAAAAAGTCGGCAATAAGATTATCGAGATGGTCAGTAAATTTCTCTGTCTTGGTATCGCCATACAGGTAGTAATCGTATGGGTCGAAACTCTCAAACTTAGTAAAATTGAACTGGCCGTACACAAAGTTTTTCATTTTCACGCCGAATTCCGAATAAGCCGGTAACGACTGGAAGATTAACAGCGTAACGATTGCCAAAGGGACAAGGCCGAAGACCGTGTGATATGAAAGAGCAGCGGCCTGCTGACCTGCGCGGTTTTTTTTCAGCAGCCTTGCGCAATATGTCCACATCTTGAGCTGGAATATGGCAAAACGGCCTGCCCTGCCGAAACTGAGACTCGATGTGGATATAGGCGTTAGTAATAGTTTTCTCAATTTGTTAAGCATTTCCATCGTTTTGCCTTTCAGATTTTTATAACTTGTTCTTAAGCAGCTCTTCTAACTGGTCTTTTATTACATCTTCTATCATATTTTCTACAGTATCCTTTATTTGGATCTCAAGAAACTTTTCAACATTAAACTCAGGACGGTCGATGGTTCCTCTAAGAGGAATCGTAATTCTTTTTGCACCGATTTCTTCACCTATCCTTACGGTTTTTCCCTCACGGGTATAAGGCAAAGTCACCTGCATATCCAGAGACCTGTCAAAGCCGATAGTGCCCTTAAAATTAACGGGATAATCACCTATATCAACCTGCATATCGTCATAACGTACAAAACCATCCTTGATTGTAAATTTTGTCGGCCTGACAGTGATAGTCTGGGCAGGACCTGCTTCTCCTATAACCGAATACAACTGGCTGAGAAGACCTTTTTGCGAGGTCTGCAGCCTGAGCTGTTCTGCGGATAATGTCCCGTCAATATCGATGTCGGCAGTATCAATCTTTTTGTTTTTGCCGGCGTAAACAGGCACAATTAGCTTTTCGCATTGCAGATTTGCTTTTCCAGTGACACTCAAAGTATCTGCAAAGATGGGGTTGAGATAGGTCAGATATTTTATTGCTATCTCATAGTTGATTTCAAGATTTTCAATTTTCGCAGGCTCTGTTGTTCTAAGAAGAACAGGCTCTGTTTTCATATCTGCCTGAGCAGTGTAGTTTAGCTTGCCGTTATTTATTGTGGTTGTGATGGGCTCGATTTTCAGCAGGCCCTTTTCGATTTCGATTTTCGGCTCTGTCTTTCCCAGATTGATTCCGGTATATTGGAGTTTATCAAAACCTGAATTTATATCGGCGTTTAAGTTGGCAAAAAGTAAATCCGGTTTGTCGGCAGGGTATTTTGAAGAAAATGTGATTGAATCTTTTCTCTTTCCCTCAAGTCTCATATCTTCCGGTAAAAAGGCGGAAGCCAGTATTGTAACCTGGGCCCAGTCATATTGCAAATCAGCTTGTCCTTTTAGATTAGACGAACCGTTTTGTAAAGTTTTCTCAAGATGACCCTTGGTACTTACTTGAGGGCTGTCCAACTGCCAATTTAAATTATAGGTTTTATTTTCCAAATTGCCTTTACAGTCAGCCTTAAATGAGGCTTCGACTTGTTCGAAATCTTCTTTCCCCGGATAGCCAACTACCAGATTTTTAATTTTTGTATTATCTGTTTTGAATTCGTAATCATTGCCTTTGCGGGTTATCAGAATATCCGTCTGAGCAATTCCAGCAAGTTTCGTTTCTTCGGGTAAAGAAGTAAACATAACGGCGAAAGGCCTGAGCTTTTGCAAATCAAGTGACTCGGCAGAGACATTTATTTTCGACTGTTTATCAGCATCTTTATTTATAGCAACAACTGAATCTTTTATGTTTATTTTACCGAGAGCTGCACTGGTATTTAGTTTGCCGATTGCCAGAATGCCGTCACTTTTGCTGTATTCCAAATCAAAGATAATGTCTGCTTTAGGCTCGATTGCAGCTATCTTTTTCGAGGCGAGGGCAAATTGTGTAACCTGTGAGGAACCTGCAAAGCCGATTTTTTCTTTTTCGATGGTAACTTTCCCCTGTTCGCTGACATTACCGGCTATTTTATAATCTTTGAAATCGAAGAACTGACCGAACTCTGTTTGAAGTTTGGATAGGTCTGCATCGGCTGAAATTTCGAGCTCCTTATTCGTTCCGCTGCAATTTATTTTTGCAAAAGCAGCCGATACATCCAGATTATCCAGTCTTATCATCTGGTCTTCAGCAGTAACATTGGCGGCTATCGCCACCGGCTGAGACAGGGATACATTTTTTCCATCGACTATTCCTGCCAGGCCGACAAGCTCTGCCTGTCCTATAACACTCCTTTTGCCCTGCTGTGTCGTTGTTTTTATGTTACCTTTTAGCGAGCCGGAAGTTACTTGCACCCCTTCTTTGATGCCGAAATTGGCGGGCATCTGTGTAAGAACGGTGCCCACCTGACAATCGAAATCCGCCTGAAGGTCCGAGTCGGAACTGAGAAACTCTTCAAGAGAGGCGAACGTTGTCGGGACGGTTCCCGTTACCTGCGCTTTTAACCAATCGGCATCGATGTTACAGTTTTCGATATTTATCATTTCCCTCTGTCGGGCGAGCTTTACATCTACATCCAAAGTATTTGTTTGTATTCTGTCGCCTTTAAGTATGGGCCCTTCTATATTGAGGTTGTCAGCCCTAATAGAACCATCAAATTTTTCAACTCGACCATCTTTGATTTCAGTGTAGAGCTTTGCCGATGTTGTACCTTTTGCCTGGACATCCACACCTGCCAGGGCAAAAAACGGACCTAAGGATTCGATATCCAGGTCGTTAAACTCAACAGTAACGCTGCCCTTTGCTCCTTCTAAAGACCAGCCGATCTGTTTTTTTGGTGTAAGCTGGCCCTGAGCGATGACTTCTGATTGTTTATCTTTATTCGACAAATTCAAATTTATATCGAAGCTTGTCTGTTGGCCTGCAGGCTTAAGGTCCAGCTTTGAGTTTATACTGTCAAGCTCTGTTTTTTGTCCCGATTGGTCGGTTACTCTGAGGCTGCCGTTATTGACGGCGAGGTCTATTTTTTTTACAGGCAGGACAACTTTCTTACGCTCGCTCACCTGCACATCTGCTTGTGCTTTTTCAGGAAAAGCTTTTTTAAGATTTATATCGACGTCCGGCTCATCGACAAGCGTCCGGCCGAACGAAGGTGCGGCCGAGAGTAAAGAAAAATAATGCGGTTTTGTCTGAATTTCTTTTACATTAACCAGAAAGCCGCCTGTGTCGTCACTGAATTTGAGCTCTTTTATACCGATGCCCCGTCGCCAGCTCATCTGGAGCGAAGAAAAATCGAGCGTGCCGTCGATAGAGTCGTTGATTTTGGCAAGTATTACTTTATTGCCCTTCGCCGAGGAGACAAACGCGGGCAAAAGCAAAACCACTAAAAGTATCAGTATAAACAGTGCAAAAAGAAGCCAGATAAGCAGGCGTCTTGCGATTTTCTTTTTTTTCGGGTGAATCTTTTTCTCATATTGGTTTTTTGGAGTTTGCATAATGTATCCTCCGCAAAAAAACTGGTCCTTTAGCAATATCCGAAGATGGTAAATTTATTTGTCAAAGACAAGACACTTAGAAAATTAATTTAGCATTATTTCATCCGATTTGGACTTGATAACCGAGTCAACCTTGTCGGAGTATTCCTTTGTTATGTCGTCAATCTGTTTTTTGCCGAGCTCGTGGTCGTCTTCCGTGATGAGCTTTTCCTTCTCCTCTTTTTCGAGCTGTTTGTTAGCGTCTCTTCTTATGTTTCGGATGCTTACCTTCGTTTGTTCGCCCGTCTGTTTGACGCCAGAGACAAGCTGTTTTCTCCTTTCCTCGCTCAAGGGAGGTATATTGAGGCGTATGATTTTTCCGTTCATTACAGGTGCGATGCTCAGGCTGCTGTTTTTGATTGCCTTTTCGATTTCTTTAGCAGCGGCGGAGTCGAATGGCTTTATAACAATCATATCGGTCTGCGGGACGGCAAGAGTAGCGAGGTGTTTCAAGGGCGTGGCTGTGCCGTAATAATCGATTTTTATGTTTTCAATCAGACCTGTAGAGGCCCTGCCTGTTCTGGTTGCCTTTAACTCGTCGGTCAGGTGCTCGACGCACTTTTCCATCTTTTCTTTATGTTCCGAGATGATTTGCTTTACAGGCATATATTCACTCCGCATCAGGAAATTAATGTACCGACTTTCTGGCCGCATATCGCTTTTGTCACGTTGCCCTCTTCAAAGATATTCAGGACAATAATCGGGATTTGATTGTCTCTGCAGAGGCTGATGGCGGAATGGTCCATTATTCTAAGGTTCTTTCTGAGGACATCGTCGTAGGTCAGCTTTTCGAATAGTTTTGCGTCAGGCTCTTTATCGGGGTCACCGCTGTAAACGCCCTGTACCTTAGTTGCTTTTATAAGCAGGTCTGCATCGAGCTCAGACGCCCGCAGAGCTGCACAGGTATCGGTAGTAAAGAAGGGATTTCCTGTACCTCCGGCCAGTATCGCCACCCTTCCCTGCTCAAGGTGCCGAAGAGCTCTCCTGCGAATAAACGGCTCACACATCGCCGCAACTTCAATCGCACTTAAGACCCTCGTCGGCTGTCCCAACACCTCCAGCGTCTCCTGCAGCGCACAGGCATTGATAATGGTTGCCAGCATTCCCATATAATCAGCCGTATTTCTGGGTATACCGGTGAGTTCAGAGAAAGTTTCACCCCGCAGAAAATTGCCCGCACCAATAACAACCGCGATTTGCGGGCCGAGTTTGCAAATCTCCGCTATCCTTTCAGCAATCGATTTAAGCACCGCGCCATTAATCCCGAATTCTCCGGGCTTACAAAAGCTCTGTCCCGAAAGCTTCAGCAATACTCGATTGTATTTGCTTTTTGCCATTTAGTATACCGTATTCGGCTCAAGATACATTGCGCTTTTGGGATTATTTTTTATCCGACACTGAATCGGACAAATTTTGTTATTCTGGCCTGGCCGCCGGCCTGTTTTGCGGCATCGGCGAGGACCTGAGCAACAGTCTTGCTGTCATCTTTGACAAACCGCTGCTCAAGCAGGCAGTTCTCTGAAAAAAACTTTTTGAGTTTTCCTTCAACGATTTTATCAATGATGTTGGCAGGTTTGTTTTTGACCTGCTCAGCGTAGATTTGCTTTTCGGTCTCGATTGTCTTCGCGTCGACGCTGTCTTTATCAAGAGCGATAGGTTTGGCAGCGGTGATGTGCATAGCAATATCAACAGCAGCTTTTTTGATGTTGTCACTTGCGGCGACTTTTTCATCACTGGTTTGAATCTCAACCATAGCACCGACTTTTCCATTAAAATGAATGTATGTACCAAACAACCCGGGTCCGGCGAGATAAAATCTGGCGTAGTCACCAACCACCATTTTTTCACCGGTTTTACTTACAGTTTCAGTAATGATTTGTGAAAACTTTTTTCCGTCGATTTCAGTTTCACTAATAGCTTCCGCGCTCGCTTCGGCCTCACATTCAGCAATATATCTTTTTATAGCATCGACCGCCGTCATAAAATCATCACTTTTTGCCACAAAATCAGTTTCACAACATAAGGTCGCCAACGAAGCCCAGTTATCGCCCTCGGCTGAGACAAGCACTCCTTCGGATGTTTCCCTTTCAGCACGCTTGGCTAACGTTGCAAGTCCTTTTTTGCGCAGAATCTCAATAGCCTTTTCCATATCACTATCAGCTTCGATAAGGGCCTCTTTGCAGTCCATCATACCCTGTCCGCTCATTCTTCGCAGTTTCATCACGGTCGATGCCGAGATTTCAGACATTTTGATAAACTCCTCATTACGTATTGCAAAACAGACCTTGAGCAATCAACACTTTATTCGAATTCTCAGTTATCAGCCTGCTGTTCTTTCTGTTTCTGCGGCTTTTCGGTGCCCGGAATATCAGCAGGCTTTGTTTTTTCGTCCTTTTCATTCTGGCTCTGAGCAGCTACCGGCTGAGCGGCAGTTTCATCCGCCCGTGCGAGAACACTTCTGGAGCGAAGTTTTTTCGGTTGCTGCTTCGGCTGAGCGGCAACCATAGTTTTACCAACAGCTACAGCGTCGGCGAGCTCGTCGAGCAAAAGGCTTACAGCTCTGATTGAATCGTCATTTGCAGGTATAGCAACCTCTACCGCGTCCGGGTCAGAATCGGTGTCGAGAATTCCGATAGTCGGGATACCGAGTTTCCTGGCTTCGGCGAGCGCGATATATTCCTTTTTTGCATCGATGACAACAACAGCACCGGGCAGCTGAGTCATCTTACGTACACCTTCAAGATTTGATTTGATTTTTCTCATCTCACGTTTCAGTCTCGACGCCTGCTTTTTGCTGTCACTGTCGAGAGTGCCGTCTTCAACCATAGCTTCGAGCGTTTCAAGCCTCTGCAGTCGGGAGCGTATCGTTCTGAAATTTGTCAGCGTTCCCCCAAGCCAACGGTTCGATACATAGTGCATCTGGCATTTTTTAGCGGCGGCCTCTACGGCTTTCTGTGCCTGTCTTTTTGTCCCCACAAAGACGACGTCCTTGCCGGAGGAGACAACTTCAGCAAGGAGCTTTTTTGCAATCAGCAGGGATTTTATTGTCTGCTTTACGTCAATTATGTGAATCTTGCCGCGTTTTGCGAAGATAAACGGAGCCATTTTGGGATTCCAACGGCTAACTCCGTGACCGAAGTGCACACCCGCATTAATCAATTCACGAACCAGCTGTTTAGCCACAAAAAACCTCCAAATTTTTACCAGGATATATACCTGCCTGCCACTTACAGACAGCTAAACAGTGGAAAATACATCAGATTTGGAAATATGTCAAGATTTTTTACCCGGGTCTGTAATATTGTCAAAAAATATTAACACTTACCAATCCACATACCTTTTGTTCAGAAATGACTATTCCGTGCCCCGTACTTTATTATTCTTTGGCCAACAACAAAAAAAACCTGTTAATACCAGACTGTAATTATGAGGTTAGGCTCAGTTTTTTTTGCAACTACATTTCCCACTGTCGTATTGGTTCGTTTTATGACAATACCCGGATTTTCCTTCAGCCAGGTGTTGATTTGCTGCTCAAGAAAATCGATACTGCCGGCGTGAAGCTTTGTGAAGAATGTTTTTATATGCTGGATTCTGGCGGGCGAGCTTACCTGGCCTCTTGTTTTTTTCAGGCTTACCGGCTCTACCAAAGAAGCAGTAGTGCCGTCCAGATTCAAAGGGGCATGTGAAATGTTACTTTCATCGGTATCTGTATCGTCAAAAGGAATCGGCTTTTCCTCTTCAGGAGAAACCGTTCTGCTTTCACCGAAGACAACAAGCTCGTCAAGGTCTTCACTGCCGAAATCCTTACTATCGAAATCTTTCGTGTCAATATCTTTGCTGTCTTTATTATTTTTGTCCATTGATAAATCTCCACTTGAGAAATAATTTTTCTATATACTATAAATATTCGGTTTACTAACCTCTCTTATCGGCACT
>CAYLMG010000080.1:0-8296 GCA_964384565.1 uncultured Pirellulales bacterium
GTAGAAGGTGCACAGGTCGCCGCTCGATGCGGGCGGGTCATGGCGATTGGGGTCGGGGTCATTGGTCGAATACAAACTTGCCATCTCAAGGACACCACCATTAGCATCCTGTTCGGCAATCGGAGTCCCAAAATTCGGAACGTCGATGACCGTATTACCATCGACAATGGTAAACGATATGCTGCCGGGATAAATGTAGTAGTCAGCAACGTTGGGGTCAACAGCAGAGGCCGCTGAGCCAACGACAAATGTGCCATCATTAACATCAATATTTAGCGCAAATGCCCTGACCACCTCACCCTCATTGCAATCGTAACCTATAGTCACCTTGTTGGCATCACTACTAATAGTGATGTCCACATCGGCCATTGCAGGGATAGTAACTGCGAGAACAATTATAGCCAAAGCTATATTTCTCATAACACATCCTTCCTTTCTTCGTCTTTTCTCCGCCGAGCCACACACTCAGCATTTTTGGTTTCTTTCCCGCCTAAAAATCCTTAACAGTATTTGCTCAACAGGCCCGGTACTATGACCAAATGAACAAAGATTTCGGCCGACAGGAGAACCGAAAAGCAATATTTGCTACCCTCCAACCTCCTTTCTCGCCAACAGGCGCAAACACATGCGCAACTGAGTGCTCACGAATTATTGCGCACAACTGTTAACAACACTGGCAAAGGTTACCATTAAATTACCACAAACCTGCCGATAAATCAAGGAAAAATTTAAAAAATCGAAGAAAAAGGTAAAAAAATCATAATTCCCATAAAAATCAGCCCTTCGGGCAACCAGGGTACACAAAAAAGCCCGTTTTTCGCTGTTCTGCGGGCACTAAAGGCAATTTTCAGCTTTTTTAAAGTACGTGTCTGGTTTTAAGGGCCCTTTTTATCCCCCACAAAAAAAAATTTAGTAATATTTTACGTGCTGCTTTGAAAAACACTCCTTTTCTGCTATTTTGCTGTGTTTATGGACAACATTCTAACAGGACGATTGATAACTGTCAGAGCCATACTGATTATTACCGCTCTCGTGCTGATTGCCGCCGGCATCATAACCATTTATACAATCGGTCACCCCGCTGAGCCGAGCCCCGCAAGCAACTCGGGCCAGCTCGCTAATCTCTGGAAAAAACAGGTCGTCTTTGCCTTCATTGGAGCAGCTGCATTTATCGTCATCAACTTAATTCATTACCGCCTGCTCGGAAGACTGAGCTACTGGATATACGCAGCTGTTCTTCTGCTGCTGGCACTTTTGCTAATCGATAAATACCTGATTGACATACCGGACATTTTTATATCAAAAATTAAACAAACGCACAGATGGATAAAGATACCTCTTGTCGGGCTTAGCCTCCAGCCATCTGAAATATGCAAAATCTCTTATATTCTCGCTCTTGCCTGGTATCTGCGGTACAGAAGCAACTACCGCAATTTCACTTCGCTTATCGGGCCGTTTGCACTGACAGTCCTTCCTATGATTTTGATTCTGCTCGAGCCGGACCTGGGTACCGTTCTGCTTATGATGCCGATATTTTTTACTATGCTTTTTCTTGCAGGCGCACGAGTAAAACATCTTTTAATAATAATTTTACTGGCGGCTCTGGTAAGTCCGGTGCTTTGGCTCAATATGAAAAATTATCAACGAACAAGAATAAGCAGCATCCTTCTGCAGCACAGCTGGTTCCGCGAAAAAGCAGAGCGGCATCCGAAGCTTGCCAACATACTCGTTGACAGCAACTTCAGCATGCGCAAATGGGAAAACGACTGGGGCTATCATCTTATTCGCTCCAAATATGCCATCGCCTCCGGTAGAGATAAAGGCTATGGAACTCGAAAAGGGCCTTTTGTCAAATATGATTTCCTCCCCGCAAGGCAAAACGACTTTATATTTGCCATCATCGCTCATCAATGGGGCTTCTTTGGAGCCATTTTTATATTAGCTGCTTACGTAATCTTCACAGTCTGCGGACTGGAAATTGCGACCCATAACACCGAGCCGTTTGCCAAACTTGCAGCCGCTGGTATTGTCGCTATGTTCGTTGTTGAGATTCTTGTAAATGTCGGGATGACCGTGGGATTGATGCCTATCACAGGCCTGACTCTGCCGCTTGTAAGTTACGGAGGCTCAAGCCTGCTGGTCAGTATGACCGCTGTCGGGGTACTGAATAACATAGGCAGACGAAGACCTTTCAGCGTTGCCCCGAAACTTCCAAGATGAAATTATGACTAAAGGTTTTAAATCAACTGCATCTCTTACTGCGCTCAGTAAGGTCTTCGGCAGGCTGAGAGATATTAGTTATGATTAAAGGTTTCAGACAAATTGCATCTCTTACAGCGCTGAGCAGGGTCTTCGGCATGCTGCGGGATATGAGCTTCGCATATTTTCTCGGAGCAAGCGGTTTGATGGACGGCTGGGTAATCGCATTTAAGATTCCTAATCTTGCCCGCAGGCTTTTCGGGGAAGGCGCAGCCGGCTCGTCACTAATACCGGTCTACAGCGAGCAATTACAAAAAGACCCTGCCCAGGCAAAGGCTCTGGCCAACACAACAGTAACTGTAATATTTATGCTCCTGACTTTAATAGTGTTAGCCGGTGAAGCATTTATCTGGATTTACTATAAATTTTTTGCACCCTTCGAAAGTACCAAACAGATGTTCGCACTCGCCGGCATTATGCTTCCGTATATGCTGTTGATTTGTGAAGTTGCGATTATCGCAAGCGTACTAAACGCCCACAGGCACTTTGCGGCACCGGCAGCGGCTCCAATTCTGCTCAATATCTTTTTGATAGGCAGCCTTTGTATCAGCGGGTGGGTTTTTAGTATCGAGCCGCAAAGGCAAACCCTTATTGTTGCAGTAGCGGTCATCATTGCAGGTCTCGCACAGCTTGCAATCCTGATACCTGCCCTGCGGGCCAACGGCATCTCAATCAGACCGCAATGGGCTGTCAACTCTGAAGCTTTCAGAAAAACTATTCTGCTAATGGGGCCGATGATTTTAGGCCTTACAGTAACACAATTTAATACGCTGATTGATGATATCATTGCCAAATGGCTCTCAAGTTCGGTCGATAAGGGCCAGTTTTTCACCCTGTTCGCAAGGCAGATAAATTACCCGCTTAAAGCAGGCGCGGTATCGCATCTATTCTATGCACAGCGGCTTTATCAGTTTCCACTTGGTGTTCTGGGCATCGCACTGGCGACGGCAATCTTTCCGGTTATGAGCTCACAGGCAGCAAAAAAAGATTTTCACGCCCTAAGCAGGACAATTTCATTGGGCTTTAGGGGGGCGGTCTTTATCGCTCTGCCGGCAACTGCAGGATTATTACTTGTTCGCAATCAAATCGTAGCCGTCCTCTTCGAACGCGGAAAATTCACCGAAACCGATACAACATCTACAGCAATAGTGCTTAGCTTTTACGTTTTTGGACTATGCGGTTATTTTCTGCAGCAGATTCTTACGCGTTCGTTTTACTCTATGCAGGATTCCAAAATACCTGCTAAAAGCGCACTGGCAGCGGTCGTTATCAATATCGTTCTCAACCTTAGTCTCGTCTGGTCTATGGGGACAGCCGGCCTGGCGCTTTCAACCGCTATATGCTCATACATTCAGGTCATAATTTTGATTGTCGCCCTTCAAAAAATTATAAAAAGCACATTATCGGACCAGCTTGCAGTAACAATACTTAAAACAGCTGCGGCAACAGCAATTATGTCTGCAGTAGGCGGCGGCCTCTTATATCTTTTCAGAAACTTGCCTGACAGCACAAGATTTGATATTCTAAGACTCGCAGTTGTCGTACCTGCAGCAGCGGGTACTTATCTGCTGGCAGGAAGGCTTCTGCATATAAAGGAAATCGCCCTGTTGGGCTCGGGCAGATATGAAAAGCCCTAAAATCATAAGCCGGCAAGAATACTCAATTTATGCAGGGTTTATGCTTAAAGCGGACGTTCAAAATGCCCGAAATAAAACTACAGGACCGTGCTCTGGCAGTACAACCGCCTAAAATTATCGCCCCGAGGCAGATAAAAACGTACCGGATGTAGAACCGGAGAGATAAATGTCTAAAAAAGATATTCGAAAAAGACATCAAGAGTATGTAAACTCCATCGTATCAAAGCTGACAAAACTTTTTGTCTTCTTTATCCTGATTTGCGCCCTGCCTGCAGCAGCGCAGCCGGCTTCTGAGGCCGGGCAGCTTTCCTCCGAATCCTGCAGCCTGGCATTTTATAATTTAGCCTGCGATATCATTCACAGCAAAAATATAAACCAGGTCGAGGCTGAAAAGGCAATAGTCTTGTTAAAAGCTGCGAGAGATTTAGACAATAAAGCAGACTTTGTCGTTAGCGACCTGATTCAACTTTGCTGGCGCTACCCCGAACGAGATCGTTCAGATTTAATATACGAGCTTCTTACAGATTATCTGGAGGAAAAGACCGACCGCCAAACCTTAAAAATGGCGGCTTCTTATCTGCTGGACAAAACGAACAATCGCAACCAACGCGAACTGCTCATCAATGGACTACTACAAATCTCAAGAGCCAAAAATAGTTATCTAAGCAGCGAACTGCTTACCTCGCTCGGCCTTTTAAGGTCCGAGCTGTCAGACCCGAACACCGGTATGTATTTTATCGGTGCATACAATTACAATGAATATAACAGGCTGGCGTTTGCAAAACTGCTCGAACTCATGCCGGACGAGTTAAATCCCCTCGCATATCTTGAACATCTCAGACTTATTTTCGGAGAAAATCCTCTTGATATTAATTCGGCGGTGAATTTCGCCGAATATGCGAGAAAACTACAGCTGTATCAGGCCGCCACGGATGCATACGAATACTGCTCACAGTTGTATCGTTATCTATATCCATCACAGAAACTGCCTTCCTATATTTATCTGCCGTGGTCAATCAGCGCATATAACACAGAAAGAAGTCGGTATAAGTGCCTGCAAATTGCCGACGAAGTTGAGAAAGAAGGCGGCTTCGATTTAATCCTCAAAGCCATTACTGCAAAAGCGTCTGTGAAAATGGATGACAAAGAGCAGGCGGTGAAAATGTTTGAAGAAGCTGAGAAAAAGGCAAAAGCAAATTACTTCGCCGAAACAGGCAAACAATCGCAGACCTCGAAAATCGAGACCTGCAGCAGCCTTGCATGGTTCTATTGTTTCGCCAGAGAGGATGCAAACCAGGCTTTGGAGTGGGCAACAAAGGCTCATGCAATCGAGCCTAATTCATCTACAACAAACGGTCTTCTGGCTTATTCACTTATGATGAATAAACAGACAGAACAAGCCAAAGAAATTGCACAAAAATTTCAGCTAAACCAGGTAGCCAACCTGGCACTGGCACAGGTCCAGATTTTACAAGGCCAAAGAGAGGTGGCAGTCCAAACTCTAAAAGAAGCAATCGAAAAAGATGCCGGTTCATTTGAAGCTGAAATTGCCAAACAAAAACTGTCTGAGCAAGGAGAAAAATACACACCGCAGCTCGATACGGAAGCTATTGAAGCAGCGCTGATAAGCAGCACCGAACGCCCGTTTGTTCCAAAATTTATGCCGCCTGATAAGATACTATCCTTTCGGGCGAGCCTTCGCGGTTCCAAATTTCTCTACGACAAGGATTTCGGAGCGTCGCTGACAATTAAAAACAACTCCACCGAACCCATAATCATCTCCGATGACGGTTTGTTCAGCGGCAATATTAGAGTCGACGCCAAAATCAGAGGTGATATAAACAAAGATATACCAAACCTGCTCTCCCTCAAATACCAGCCCATTGAGCCAATCGAGCCGGGAAAAAGCCTGTTCATCCCGCTAAATCTTAACATCGGCGAGCTGCGACGGATACTTACCGGCCATCCACAGGCCTCGTTAGGAATATTATTCACATTTTATCTTGACCCTGTCATAACAGAAAATAAAAAAGTAGCAAACAGGCTCGCCGATATAGAACCGGTAGTATGCCGGGCTACCAGAACAGCCGAGAAAATATCCTCTTCATATCTGCGGTACCGAATAAACTCTCTTTCTGGAGGACGCCAGGGACAAAAAGTCAGAACTGCAAAGCTTTTTGCTGCTCTGCTGGCCGAGCAACAGGATATGTTCAAACGCAGAACCAGCTATCAATTTATGTACGCAGACCGGATGCCGGCTGTATTAAAATCTGCTTTGCAGAAATGTCTAAAGGATGAGGACTGGAACGTAAAAATGCAAACAATGGCGGTGATGGTTGGCCTGACGCTGGACAGCAAACTAACAAACGATGTTGCCGAAAACCTGAACGACTCCGAATGGCCTGCTCGGTTGATGGCAATGTATCTGCTCGAAAAAAACGGATACGACTTCGGCAAAATCCTCGACCGGACGGCCAGATACGATTCAAACCCGCTGGTTAGAGAAATGGCTGTCGCTCTCGGCGGCACGGCACCTGAACCGAAGAGCGAACCTGAGCCTGTCGTGCCCCCTGGTCTCATCGAACCAAATCAGACAATTAGCGAATTCGAACCAAATCAGACAATTAGCGAATTCAACCTAAATCAGACAGACGCTAATAATACAAAATAAACGACTGACGGCGAACAGCAGCAAAAAACAGAGAACTTCAAACATTTTCTCAGCATCATCAGAATTCCCGGAAAATTAGTATTGTAAAATAATGATAATTTTGTAAAATCCTGCATTTCGCCTTTAGATTTTCAGTTATTTTTGAAAGGGAACAATAAATGCCAGCAAAAGTAGATAAGGAAAAATGCACCGGCTGTGAAGCGTGCGTGCCCGAGTGCCCCAGCGATGCAATAAAGATGGAAGACGGAAAGGCAGTGATTGACAAGGAGCTGTGCATTGACTGCGGCGTCTGTGTCGATGCCTGTCCGGTTGAGGCAATTAGTCTCGAATAGTTCTTAAGTAAAAACTCAAAATTAACTTTGGCCCCATCGTCTAGGCAGGTCTAGGACACCGGGTTTTCAACCCGGCAACAGGGGTTCGAATCCCCTTGGGGCTATTTTTGAGCAGCAACAACTGCTCAAAAATAGAGCAGGTGAGCATTTGAACAGGTGAATATGTAAAAATGCCCAACTGTTTTCTGCTGCTCAACTTTCTCCTACTCGAAAAGAGATTAGCAAAATTGCTCACCTTTAACTCACCTGCTTTTCATTTCCGGCAAGGCGTTTATTGCGTTACAGGTTTTTATCGAAACCAATATATATGTGATGAAATGAGCGACGCCTGCCGCAAATGCAAGAAAAAACAGTGCCCACGAAGCCTCGGGATAGACGATAAAGGCCCTGCTTATGAGTCTGATGAATGCGAATACACATACCATAGGAATCACTACCAACATTGCAGCTAATATGAACGCAAAGGCGTATATTAGATGCAGGACAAACGACAAATCCTCGGCCTTCATTGAACGCCTCTGTATCAACGCATTATAATCTTCCACAAATCCCGTGAGCATACACAACGTCCAATATATATTGAAAACCGGAACGAACAAAAATGCAACGGCCTTGGCCGGAGTGATGGAAGCCTGCTCATCCGCAATGGCGGCCCACATCTTGTAAAACAACATAAGCTCAATTAACACGCTGCATAAGAGGAAAACATCCGCCGCCGCGAAAATCACGAACAAAGTCGAACGTGTCTGGTTTCTTATTGCCAGGAACAGAGCCAATCCGCCCAAAACACCTGCGATAATTCGCACAGCCGTCCAGCAATACACAAACACCGTTTTTGGCAATCCCTTTTCTCCCCTTGCCAGCCCCTTAATTTCTGCGAGCGTTTTTAATAGTCCAGTAGTTTTTGCTGCCTTGGATTCTACCGGCTCAGGACCTTCAGGGGGAGGTGCTGTGGGTGTCGCAACTTTTGAGGGAGTTTCAGCCGGCACAGCTTTTTGTACTTTTGTTTCTACCGGTTTCGGACTTGTTACTGATGGTTTTTCGGCTGCTGGAGGTTTTTCTGCCGTAGGCGGCTTTTGTGTTGCGGGTGTTTTCTCTGCTACGGATGGTTTTACTGCTGCGGGTTTCTCTATGAATGGTTGAATAATAAAGGGTTTAGCACACTTGGGGCATTTCGCCTGTTTACCAACGCTCGTCTCGCTGGTGTTAAATCTTGATTTACAATTAGGACACTGTGTTTTCATTACAAACCTTTTATTTTCCTCATCTTTTGTGTCAGGATTTTTCTCTTTTCCTCGGCCGATTCCAAGTCCGGAAACAATTATACCATATTTTGAGCCGGGGAGTATAACCATAGGTACACACAAATTGAGCTTTTTCGCAAAAGCGAAGATTTC
>CAYLMG010000081.1:0-6358 GCA_964384565.1 uncultured Pirellulales bacterium
AGCTGTACCTTTAACAGGGTTCTGGTGGCAGGATTCATAGTAGTTTCCCACAATTGGTCTGAGTTCATCTCGCCGAGTCCTTTGAAACGCTTCATTTCGATTCCTCGGCCGCCAATCTGCCTGACCGCTGAACAAATTTCTCCGAGAGAGGCAACTTCATATTCGTTTTCAGCATTTCTAAGCTGAAACTTTGTCGTCAGCGATTCACCTGATTCGGCTTTTTCAGCTTTTAGAAGATAATCCGACAGGTCGAGACCGAACTGCTCATTCAGTTTTCCGTTTATCTGGTTGATTCTTGCGACTTCGTGGAGCTCTTCAGCTGAAAAAGGTTCTTCCTCGACCTGCTTCTTCTTAAATGCCTTCTCAAGCTCGTCGATGCGCTTTTCATATTCATCTGAATCGTAATATATCTCATCGGGCTGGCCCTGCAGGCTTATTCGGAATGTTGGCAGAGCTCTTCGGTTATAGTATTTCTGAACGAAATCTTTGAAGATGATACCCCTTCTCCTGAGGACGGTTATGAGCCGCTCGGCCTCTGAAAGGATTTTGACGAGCTGAGCGAGCTGTTTGTCGGCAATCTTTTTTGTTTTCGCGGTTTTCGGCTTTTTAGTGCTCTTCGCAGATTTTTTCCCTTTTGCCCCTGACTCTATGTCTCTTATTAAAAGTTCGGTACCTTCGAGCCCGCGGTCGACCATTCTTTTGCGCATATGCGCTTCGCTGAGAATGTATTCCGACTTTTTCTGCCCCTTTACCCTGACCTCGTAGAGGGGCGGCTGAGCTATATAAATCTTATTGTTATCTAAAAGCAGAGGCATCTGTCTAAAAAAGAAGGTCAGCAGCAGTGTTCTTATGTGCGCTCCGTCAACGTCGGCATCAGTCATTAAGACTATTTTTCCATATCTGCACTTATCGATGTCAAACTCGTCGGTCCCTATTCCAGCTCCGATTGCACTGATGATTGTCCTGATTTCCTCGTGTGCGAGCATTTTCTCCAATCTTGCTTTTTCCACGTTCAGGATTTTTCCCTTCAGAGGCAGAATAGCCTGGATGTTTCTGTCTCTGCCGGCCTTTGCCGAGCCTCCGGCGGAGTCACCCTCGACTATAAAGATTTCCGTAGAAGCCTTTTCCTTGCTTGAGCAGTCCCATAGTTTTCCCGGAAGGTTACCGCTGGAGAGCGCTCCTTTTCTTCTTGTCAGCTCTCTCGCTTTTCTTGCAGCCTCTCTCGCGGCTGAGGCCTGTATCGCCTTATTCAGGATTCTTTTTGCATCGGCCGGGTGTTCTTCAATAAAGTTTCCAAGATATTTGTTTACTACAGTTTCAACAAAGCTTCCTACTTCGGGATTAGTTAGTCTTACCTTGGTCTGGGCTTCAAAATGCGGGTTTGCGAGTTTAACCGAGACTACTGCGGTAAGGCCCTCTCTGAGGTCATCGCCTGTCATCGACTGGCCGTTCTTTAGCAGATTGTTGGCCCTGGCATAATAATTCATCGTTCTTGTCAGGGCTGTTCTGTAACCCGACAGATGAGTGCCGCCGTCTATATTTCTTATATTATTAGCAAAAACGAGCACATTTTCGCTATAGCCTAAATTGTACTGCATTGCCACTTCGCAGCTCAGCCTTGCACCGGTATCCTCCTTTGAGAAATAGATTACGTCTCTGTGGAGAGTATCCTTTCCTTCATTAAGATGCTTGACAAAAGCTTTCAGGCCTTCCTCGAACTTGAAGACCTTCTTCTTGTTCTCCCTGTCGTCCCTGAAAGTTATCTTCAGGCCGGCATTCAGGTAAGCCATTTCTCTTACTCGCTTAAGCATTGTTTCATATTCGAATTCGGTGTCGCCGAAAATTTCTTCATCCGGCATAAATGTTATTTTGGTTCCGCTCTTTTCGGTTGTACCTACCTTTTTTACCTTACCTTTTGCGACGCCTCTTTCGCACTCGAAATGATAATGCTCATTATCGCGATAGACATCGGCCTCGAGCCATTCACTCAGCGCGTTCACGACGCTTACGCCGACGCCGTGCAGGCCTCCTGCTACCTTGTAGCTTTCCTGGTCGAACTTTCCTCCCGCGTGCAGGGTTGTAAGAACCACATCAAGAGCACTTTTGCCAGCCTCTTTGTGCTTTTCGACCGGTATACCACGGCCATTATCCTCAACGGTACAGCTACCATCGGCGTGAATATGTACGCTTATCGTGTCACAATAGCCTGCAAGGGCCTCGTCAATCGAATTGTCGAGCACTTCGTTGACAAGATGATGAAGGCCTCCGCTTGCTCTGTCTCCTATGTACATATCGGGTCTTTTTCTTACTGCTTCGAGTCCGCCAAGTATTTTAATCTTGCTTGCATCGTATTTATGATTCTTTATAGCAACCCGTGCCACCTAAATCAGCTCCTTACCGAAAAATCTAACAGTTGTATTCCGTTTGTCCTCATCTAACACACAACAAAATCTATTTTTTTTATCCTCGCTCTCGGGCAGCAACTTTGCATATGTTCCAGGATCTCAGAACCGCTCAACTTAAGCTCGTACAGATACGAAGGAGAGTCAGCCTGCACTTTCAGATTACCATTCGATATCTGAACTATTCTGCAGTGTTTCCTCAATCCGTCAGGCAAAAGATTATTCCAGCACCCTGTCACATCAACGCATACTCGCCTGGCCGGCTGGATGCGCTGCTGCATAAGCTGCTTTATGCTGTCAGCCAATCTGACTGTCTCAAATGGAGCATTTCTAAAATTATTATTTGTTCTTTTACTGCTGTTCACCTGCTTTTCCCGGATAGATATGGGAGCGTTTGTCTTCTTATTTTTATCCCTTTTATCCACAGCCCAGCTTTTGAAGCGTGTCTATCGATATTCAGAAATTCGCTTGCTAACCGAGATTAATCGGCATTAAAACATACAAGAAGTCCCTGCCGCATTTTATAAGTCCGGGTCTGTCAGGCTGACCCAATTCAATGTCAAACTCCGGTTCAGGCATTACCCTTAAAGCGTCCATGATAAACTGAGGGTTAAAGCCTATCTCAATAGGCTGGCCCTTATAACTTATCGTCATTTCGACCTTCGCGTCTCCAGTCTCCGGAGCCCTGCAAGAAAACACAAGTGAGTCTTTGTTGATAGACAGCCTAACCCCTCTCGATTCCTCGCTGGTTAGCAGGGCTGACCTTCTGACCGCGCTGAGCACTGCCTCAGTCGGCAGGGTTAGCTTTTTATCGTAATCAGCCGGTATTATATCCTCATATTTGGGGAACGTACCCTCAACAAGGTTCGAGCTTATAACAACATTTGAGCAGCTAAGCAGAATAAGGTTATCAACCAATCTTACAGCAACAATATCTTTTTCAGTACCACCGATTTTACCCAGCAGAGACAACGTCTTCGAGGGCACTATTACCTTTGCAGTTTCCATCTTCTTCGACGGCGTAGAAGCAAGGCTCACCCTGCTTCTCGCCAGTCTTCGCCCGTCTGTCGCGATCATCGACATCTTTTTACCCTTTACCTCCCAGAGCACGCCATTTAATGCATAACGCGTGCTCTCCTTGGCGGTTGCGAAAAGGCAATGCTCTATGACGGTCTGCAGATTCTGTAGGCCAACTTCGATATCAGGCTCGCCATCGAAATCGGGGACCTTTGGGTATAGAGCAGCATCTTGGCCATAAATAGTAAAATGGCTGTCAGAGCCTGTTATCTTACAGGTCCCTTCTTTGGCCTCAAGGGCCAACACCTCATCGCTACTTTCTCTTACGACCGCCGCCAGTTTGTCGGCCGGCACGACGATGTCGCCGCTTTGCTCCACCTGTACCTCAGGAACGAGATAGTTTATGCCAATCTCAAGGTCTGTTGCTCGTATGTGGACTTCTTTCTCGCCAGCAGTAATCAAAACGCACCGCAGGATGGGTTTAGGCGTGCGACTCGGCACAACCGAAGTTAAAATGCCGAGAGCCTCGGCAAACGCCGCTCTGTTAAAATTCAGCTTCATAATTTTTCTCCAAAAGGATATAGTAGTTTACTACGGAATTCTGAAAGCCACAACTCTTTTTCGCAAAAAAGTTGTGGCTTTGGTTTCTTTATTTGCTTCTAATCTGATACCTTGACCAGGAGGAGTTTTGCGTACGCCAAGAAGGTTTTTATGACAGTTTCAGATTTATGGTTAAAAATTCAGGAATGACTGTTTCAAGGGAGCCTTTAAGCTGGGTAATAAAGATAGTTATAAGGATTTAAAGTAATAGTAATAGTCTTCATATGCATCTGTTAGATTGTTAGAATAAGCCAGCATTGTGCTTAAGAGATTTGATGTGCTGGACTTATGTGGTCTTCAAGCCTTTTTACAATGTGGACTTTCTGTTAGCCGGTTTATTATTCTTCTCTCGTTTTAACAGGATTAGACAAATGGATATCAATGGAGCGAGACTAAGAATGGTTTTAACAGAAGTGCTAACAGGCTACTCAAGTTTTAATATTTGGCAATTTTAGGTGCTAAAAAAATTTTATTTTTCTAAAAAACAGTGCTTTACAAATTGGTTCGCTCATATACAATTTATATATTAACTATTTATTTCTACTGTGAGGTCTTTTTATGACACTCAATCGGGAATTGGGCCTGCGGAAAGGCATCAAGGTCTTAGAGCACGAGGCGTTGCTTAATATTTACTATACAGCCTCCTGTTTTAGAAAAAGGGCAACGGAATTTTTCAAGCAGTTTGGTCTTACGGACGTTCAGTTTAACGTTATGATGCTTCTAGCGTACCAATCAAGTCCTGAGGGCGGCCTGAGCCAGACCCAGCTCAGTGATATGATGCTTGTCAACCGAGCTAACATTACCTCGCTTATAGATAGGATGGAAAAGGCGAAGCTGGTATTTCGCACAGATGCAGCGGCTGACAGGAGAAGCAATATTATCAAGATGACAGCTCGTGGCAGAAGGCTGTTCACTACCGTTGAACCGCTGTATGCCAAGCAGGTGAGGGAGATTATGTCGCGTTTAGGCGTAACGGAGCAGAAGAGGCTGATCTCGGCGCTGGAAAAGGTACGCGGTAGACTTAATATTTAGTTCCTTAGAACAGAGATTGTTAAGAAGTATTTATTGTTTGATATTTGGTTTATGCGTGAATCATATATATACAGACTATGATTTTTGTGTTCGGATTAACTAAAGGAGAAGAAGGTAACTGATACATTGAAAATAAACCGGATTTACTTGCAGTCTAAAGTCTTATTTTTATAATATGGCACGGTTTTTTTCAGGGAGTTTTTTATGGACGAGAAGTTGAAGTCGCGCCGATTCTCGACGGTAAAAGGTGAAAAGAAGGTTACTGAAGCTCTCCGCGGAGGCGGCAAATTTTATGTCGGTATTGATATCGGCTCGACAAGCAGTGATGTGGTTATTCTCGACGAAGCGGGAAAGGTCGTATTCGACGATTATCGACGCACAATGGGGCGGCCGATAGAAACGGTGCGGGACCAATTGGCGTTGGTTTTTGAGAGGAAGGGTGAGTCTGATTTTGAGCTTTTTGCAGCGACGGGTACCGCGGGAAGATTTTTCGCTTCTTTAGCTGGCATAACGTTTGTCAACGAGGTTCCTGCACAGGCAGCAGCCATAGGCAGGTTGTATCCGGATTTTGAGCAGGCGACTATAATTGAAATGGGCGGCCAGGACAGCAAGCTGATTTTTATCAGCAGGCAGGACGGCAGGAGCAGGGTTCGTGATTTTGCTCTGAATACGGTATGTGCTGCGGGTACAGGTTCATTTCTTGACCAGCAGGCCCAGCGGCTTGGGATAGATATCGAAGGAGAGTTTGGGGAGCTTGCATTGCAGAGTCGAACAGTGCCTCGTATGGCCGGCCGATGCTCTGTTTTTGCAAAGAGTGATATGATACACCTGCAGCAGCAGGCAACGCCGAACTGTGACATAGTTGCTGGCCTTTGCCTTGCGCTGGCGAGGAATCTTAAAAGTAATCTCGGCTGCGGCAGGGATTTTGTAAAACCGATAGTGTTCACCGGCGGAGTGGCGGCCAATATAGGGGTGGTAAGGGCTTTAGAGAATGTTTTTGAGCTTGAGCAGGGTGAGCTTGTTGTGCCGGAGAAGCATTTTTTCACGGGTGCGATAGGAGCTGTTCTGGTTGCGAAGGGGCGTGAAAAAGCGAAAGGTGACGGCAAGCTTGAGCTCGGAGTCATCGATGATTACCTTAGCAGGCGCGGCGGTGCTTTGAAGCAGGCGCCACGTCGGCCGATACTACAGATGCCGAAATTGCCGCCTCCTGTGAGCAGAGTTTATGAGAACCTGCTTGACGAGGCGGATGAGCCGATAGATGCGTACCTTGGTGTTGATGTAGGCTCGATAAGCACCAACGTAGCTGT
>CAYLMG010000081.1:6458-8204 GCA_964384565.1 uncultured Pirellulales bacterium
GCCGGCAGAGTAAATTCAGGGGATTTGAAAGTCTTGTTCATATTGAGTATAGCGTTGGCTCTTTTACCTGCGAGCACTGCCCCAACGCCTGTGAAATCAAGAAGGTTCAGCTGCTAGGCTCGGAGCCTTTGTATTATGGTTCACGTTGTGACAGGTACAATATTAAGAGAAAAGAGGCGTCTGCTGTGGAGTTGGGAGCGTTTGAATATCGTACACAAAAGATGTTTGAATTTGCCGGTTTAAGCAGCAGGCCTTTTGAGAGCCGGGCTTTGCCGGGCGATAAAAAGACGGTCGGTATTCCGATAGCGTTGATGGGTGTGCAGCTTTTGCCGATGTTCAGCCGATTTTTCAAGGCGCTTGGTTTTGAGGTAGTGCATTCCGGAAAGACAAATAAGAGGATAATCCGCAAGGGTGTTGAGACCATTACAGCGCAGACGTGCTATCCGGTCAAGGTTGCATACGGTCACATACTGGAGCTTATTGAGAAGGGAGTTGACTATATTTTTCTGCCGAGCATTGTTTCGATGACGGCCAGTTTTCCTGAGAACAAGCATAACCAGTTATGTCCCTATGTTCAGACGCTTTGTTATCAGATAAAGACAGCTTTTGCAGACAGACTTGGTAATACGGAAATTTTGACAGTGCCGCTCCGGATGGGCGAGGGAGATAAGCTGCTTTACAAAACTTTCGGGCAGCTTGGTGCGAAGCTCGGTGTTTCGGGCCGAGCGGTCAGGCGGGCTGTTGATGAGGCAGTTGAGGCGCAGTCGAATTTTGAGCAGGTGCTGAGAGACAAAGGAGCCCAGATTCTCGAGAATTTGAAGCAGGACGAAAGACTTTTTGTTCTGGTTTCAAGGCCGTATAACGGCTGTGATGATGGTGTGAATTTTGAGCTGCCGAAGAAGCTGGCTGAACTTGGTGTGAAGGTAATGCCGATGGAGATGCTTGATTTGTCAAAGGCAAAGCTCAGTGATGAATACCTTCATCGTTCAGTTTACTGGGTATATGGTCAGAAGATTTTACGGGCGGCGGAGATAATAAAGAATGATGAACGGCTGTTTGCGATATATCTGTCGAATTTTAGCTGCGGGCCTGATTCGTTTTTGATGACGTTTTTCAGGGACATAATGTTACCGAAGCCGGGTTTGCAGCTTGAGCTTGATGAGCATTCAGCGGATGCTGGAGTTATAACGCGTCTTGAAGCGTATTTAGAGAGCTTAAAGCATTATAAGCCTGAGCGGGTAAAGAGCAGACGTGATTTAATGCAGAAGTGCGGTTCTGAAATTCCGTCAGGGAGGAAATGGTACATTCCGTATATGGGGGACAGCTCTTATGGTCTCGCGGCGGCATTGCGGGCATATGGTCAGCCAGCTGAGGTTATGCCGCTGGCGGATGAGGCGGCTTTGATTGATGGACGAAGCTATACTTCGGGCAAGGAGTGTTTGCCCTGTGCGATTACCACCGGTGATATGCTTAAGGTTGTAAAGTCAGAAGGATTTGAGCCGAAAAAGACGGCTTTCTTTATGCCGAGTGCCTGCGGGCCCTGCAGGTTCGGGATGTACAACTGTCTGCACAGGCAGGTTTTAAGATACGTCGGTTGTGATGATGCAGTTGTTATAGCACCAAATCAGGACAGCAGCTTTTATTCTGAGTTTGCAAAGATTGCAGGGGTTAAGAGCACTACAAGATTCAGTAAGGATTTGTGGATTTCGGTTGTCGGTCTTGATTTGCTCAGGAAGCTGATTTTAC
>CAYLMG010000082.1:0-8150 GCA_964384565.1 uncultured Pirellulales bacterium
TATCTGTTGGCCGCCAATACAGGATTTAGAGCAAATGAATTGGGTACATTAAGCTGGAAGTCGTTTGATTTCGATAAATCAGCTCCGACAGTTACTGTCACAGCTGCATACAGCAAGGGCCGCAAGGAAAAGGTGCAACCTATTAGATCAGATATAGCTGAAATGTTTCGACAATGGCACCTCGAACGGAACGAAGGTAAAAATAAGAAGGTCTTCAGAGGTTTCAAATATATACGCTGGGCAGATATGCTCAAAGAGGATCTGGCGGTTGCAGAAATCCCCTATTTTGATGATTCAGACCGGGTTGCCGACTTCCACGCACTTCGGCATACCTACATTACAAACCTTGTGAAAGGTGGAGCCTCGCCTAAAGTCGTTCAGAGTTTGGCTAGACATAGCAAGATCACACTTACTATGGACACCTACACCCATATCAGCCTATATGACGAGCGTGGTGCACTTGATGGGCTACCTGATTTGCCATGCCTGAATAAAAATGTTGCCGAGAATAACATAGCAGCCGAATTGAAAACCGGAACCGATAATCAACATGTCGGCGCTTACAAAAAACTTGCAAAAAAATCTGACTTTGATAAGAATTCGGTGTCTTTGATTGGCGCTGACGGGACCGTCGAAAACACCAATTTGGGGGGAACTAAGGCTTTTGATAAGTCCTTACAACTAACACAGTTAGACACAGAAAAGAAGCCCGTGTCAGCATCTGTCACCGACACGGGATTCAACGAGGCCGAAGGGGCTCGAACCCTCAACCTTCGGATCGACAGTCCGATGCTCTAGCCAATTGAGCTACGGCCCCGAAAACCCAAAAACGCAATATATCTATATATCCGTCTAATTGTCAAGACCGGAAAAATAAACAAATTTTTTATTTCTTTCAATTACATAAAAAACGAAACTGTAAAATTTTCGGCTTCAAACAGTCGTTGAACTCAGAATGTAATCTGTATCTACCTTAATATATCAGGTTCACTGAAAAAATTGTACAGTTATTAAAAAATCTATGCCTCCTAAAAACAGTTTTAATCGAGCAAATAGTACTGATATCGGTTGTTTAGAGCATAGGAAAAAATGCCATCAGATATTAACAAAAAAGCAAACCTGATGTGCCAAAGTGCTGTATATTTAATAAAATCCTTGATTTTTTTTAAAAAATTTGTAACAATATCGATACTTTTCGAGTCTTCGCTTATATTAGGAACAAGAAAAAATCCAGTCCTTGACAGGGTGATTTATTAAGTAACCGGCTTTCTAAATGTTGGAATCTTATGCGAATATCAAGAACTGTACTTCTCATTATTATTGTATTTGTTTCTTTATCATCATTTTCAGCCGTTGATGCCCAGCAAAGCAGGCCTGGCGACCTGAACGGCGACTACATAATAGATGTAGAGGACTTTATCAGCTTTACACAACAATGGCTCGACCCTTCCGGCTGCTCAGGTCTCGGCTGCGCGGATTTTGACGGTGAAAACGGCGTCAATATGGCCGACTTCGCAATATTGGCGGAAAACTGGCAAAAGCAATATGACAACCTTGTTATCAGCGAGTTTTTGGCATCGAATGTTAAAACACTGCTTGATGGAGACCTGCAATCCTCAGACTGGATAGAAATTTACAATCCAGGTTATATACCCATCAGTCTTGACGGCTGGTTTCTTACAGATGACGCCGAAAATCTAAAAAAATGGCCTTTTCCCGATGGAATCACGCTAAACGGCGGATACTATTTCCTGGTTTTTGCCTCCGGACAGGATGTTAACGACTATAACGACCCGGAAGGAAACTACCATACAAATTTCAAATTAAGCAGTGATGGTGAATATCTCGCATTGGTTCGTCCTGATGGAATTGTAGTTCACGATTATAACAACTATCAATTAGGTGATGATGAATTTGGTTATCCTCCACAGCAAACCGACGTCTCCTACGGCATTGACCAAAATGAAACCACTCTCGTCGAAGTCAGAACGTGGGCAAAGACTCTTATTCCACAGGATGATTCTCTCGGCAAAGAATGGATAAAGAACGATTTTGTTCTCTCAGGTGACTGGATCTTCAGTTTTACAGGCGTCGGTTACTCCGAACAAATGGAGATTGAAACAGCCGGACAATTGTTTGTTGATTTAACGTATAAGGATTTTCTCTCACCTGGACAGGTTTACCAGTGGAATAACTATGGTACGCTCGGCGGCTACTTCGACGATGATGGTACTGTAGTAGAGACATATGGGGCACCGGAATTATGTCTGGCCCCTGGATTTGATGGTACAAATTACATGAAAGCCACTTTTCTCGCTCCAGACGGAATAACATCAGATAGTGATTGGTCTATTGAAACGTGGGTCTACAATCCAAGTATCAGCAGTCAGGAAGCCGTGGTTCAATGGACGAATAATATTGGAACAATAGATGGCAGAATCTCTATTTTCGGGTATGGCACAAGCGGCTCTTCCGGAGCTATGATACATAACGGTTCAACCGATATCGGCTATGATGGCGGCGTACCTTCTGCAGAAGATTGGCATCATATAGCAGTAACATATGAAGGAGGCACAAATGGGAACGAGCGCGTCTATGTCGATGGAAAACTCAATACAGCCGAGCAAAAAACTCTTGACATATATAGAGGTCATAACCTTAGGCTCGGTACTGCCACTGGAGACCTGAACTATAGCGGCTATCTTGCTGCGGTAAGAATGCACGACGGCGTCCTCACGCAGGAGCAGATTGTTAATAACTTCCTTGCCGACGCAATCCATTTCAAAGCCCCTTTGCCTCCTGATTTACAGTATATCTCACCTCTTATTAGAACCGATATAAAACAACAAATGTATAACATTAATTCCTCTGCATACATTAGAATCGTATTTGAAGCTCCCGACCCGAATCTGCTTTCTGATACACTTATGCTGAACATATATTATGACGATGGCTTTGTTGCCTATATCAACGGTACTGAAGTAGCCAGAAGAAACGCACCGATAAATCCGACCTGGAACTCATCTGCAACTGCTGAACGAACCGACCCAATGGCTGCTACTGCCGAAGCTATCGACATCTCGAACTACCGCCATCTTCTCAAACAGGGTACGAATCTGCTCGCAATACACGGATTAAACTCAAGTATCAGTGACGAAGATTTTCTTATTCTCCCCATTATCAAAACTCTGTCACTAAACTTCGATTCTTATCGGGAATGGTATTTCTCAAAGCCAACGCCGCTGCTCCCAAACGATGAAGCTCTTATAAATTTAGTTGATGACACTCGCTTCAGCGTTGACCGCGGTTTCTATGAGCAGCCCTTCCAGGTAAGAATTGCCACCGACACCGAAGGCGCCGTTATTCGTTACACAACCGATGGAAGCGCACCGACAGAAACGCACGGAACAATCTATGACCCGAATAATCCAATTCAAATTACAAATTCTACCTGCCTGCGGGCTGCGGCTTTCAAAGACGGGTATAAACCAAGCAATGTAGATGCTCAAACCTATATCTTTCTCGACGATGTTATAAATCAACCCTATTTTCCCGAAGGCTTTCCCACCTCCTGGGGAGACAATTTGGTAGATTATGAGATGGATTCTTATGTAGTCGATCCCAATTACTATCCGACAATAAAAGACGACCTGAAAACGATTCCCTCGCTATGTATTGGAATCGATAACGATGATTTCTTCGGAACTGAAAACGGTATATACGCAAATGCCTCCGAAAGTGGCCTCGAATGGGAAAGACCAACCTCCATTGAATGGATTGACCCCGTAACTAATGAAACTTACCAGGCCAACGCCGGCCTTAGAGTGCACGGCGGCGTCGGAAGAACTTCCTCCGTCGCAAAACACTCACTGCGAATTCTCGCAAAGAGCATATACGGGCCGACCAAACTTGAATTCCCCTTCTTTAATGACACAGAAGTGGACAAATTCGACAGCTTGGTCCTGAGGGCAACCTGGAATTACAGCTACATAGGCGACAGCACTGCCTGCGGAGGTCTCGGGACAGGGGCTTCTCAGTATATGCGAGATGCCTTTTGCCGTGATACCACCCGTGATATGGAGGGCCTGACTCCTTACGGAAGACACGTTCATTTATACATCAATGGTCTATACTGGGGTTTATATATTCTTGTGGAAAGACCTGACGATGGTTTTGCTGAGGAACATCTCGGCGGAGACAAGCAAGACTACGACGTTCTCAAGGCACCAAACGAATTTTCCGGAACACCTCCAATGGAGATAATAGCAGGCAACATAATAGCATGGGATACAATGAATGCCCTGGCAGAGGAGGACCTTTCCATACAGGAAAATTATGACAATATACAACAGTACCTTGATATTCAGGCAATGATTGATTATCTGCTAATGATATTTTATACCGGTAATCGTGATGCACCTGTTCTTTTATGCAATGATAATATCCCGAGAAATTTTTACGCTATAAGACAACGTGAGCCGGAAGGTCAGTTCCTTTTCATTCCCTGGGATTGCGAATGGAGCCTGGAGTGGCTTAGTGTGAATCGAGTCTATATTAATGGCTTCGACAATCCGCATTATTTTCTTTGGAACCTTTTATCAAACTATGAATTTGCAATTCTGCTGGCGGACCGAATACAAAAGTATTTCTTCAACGATGGTGCACTGACACCTCAAAAGGCAACTGAACGTTATACGAATCGAATTATGGATATCGACCGCGCGATAGTCGGTGAGTCCGCACGCTGGGGTGACAGCAAGCGTTGGCCCGCTTATACCCGAGATATTGAATGGGTTGCGGAAAGAGACAGGCTCATAAATGACTACTTCCCCTGGAGAACGGATATTGTTATCGACCAGTGTCGAGACTGGGGATTTCTCCTCTGGCTCGATGCGCCGCAATTTTATATCAACGGTGGGCCCAAACACGGCGGCCAAATTAATAGCGGCGACCTGCTTACGATGAATGCGCCTGAGGGCATAATTTATTATACACTCGACGGCTCAGACCCGAGACAACCTCTGACGAGTGTCCCTCAGGGAACTGAATATACTGGTGCAATTCCATTGAATCACAGTACTATTGTTAAAGCACGCGCGTGGGATTTTGGAAACTGGAGCCCGCTTTCCGAAGCTGTTTTTGCCATTGGGCCTGTAGTGGATAACCTCCGCATTACCGAAATAATGTATCATCCCCGGGAATGGCCGCCTGTCGACCCGAATACCGAATTCATCGAGCTAAGAAACATCGGCTTAGAATCAATTAATCTAAATCTGGTAAAGTTCACGAATGGCATACAATTTACCTTCCCGAATGTCATAATCGACCCGAATCAATACATTGTTGTTGTTAAAGATTCCAACGCGTTCGAAACCGAATATGGAACCGGCATAAACACAGTTGGCGAATATGAAGGTAAACTCGACAACGCAGGTGAGCGAATTAGACTTGTAGATGCACTCGGAACAAACGTTCTCGATTTTGAGTATAAGGACGGCTGGCGGTCTGTTACTGATGGTGAAGGATATTCACTTACAATAAACGATGAATTTAATCCTGACCCTAACAGCTGGGGCGAAAAGGACTGCTGGTCCGCAAGTATTATCCAGGGCGGCTCACCGGGTATGGATGATAATGGGCCGCGACACGGCGATATAGTAATAAATGAAATTCTCGCTCATTCTCACGACCTCGCTCCGGACTGGATAGAGCTGTATAACACTACGGATGAGTCGATTGACATCGGCGGCTGGTTCCTCAGTGACAATGATGCCAACCTTACAAAATACGAAATCGCTGATGGAACCGCAATACCTGCAAACGGCTATATTGTTTTTTATGAAGATACTAATTTCGGGCCGCTTAGTTCAGACCCCGGTGCTCATGTACCATTCGCTCTTAGTGAAGCCGGTGAAGAGCTTTGTCTCTCCTCAGGCCTGGCAGGACAGCCGACCGGATACAGAAACAAAGAAGACTTCGGTGCGTCCGAAACCGGTATCGCTTTCGGCCGATACTACAAAGAAAGCACCGACAATTATAATTTTGTCGCTATGAGTGAAAATACCCCCCTGCTGCCCAATGCTTATCCAAAAGTCGGCCCGGTGGTCATTAGCGAGATTATGTACCATCCGGAAATGTTCTGGGGAAACTGGGATGCAGAATACATTGAGCTCTGCAATATCTCAGACGACACAGTAAACCTCTATGATGTTAACGGAATTTCCTGGAAATTCACCGACGGCATTGAATTTACTTTCCCGCCTTATACAAGCATGCCGCCGAACGGTATATTTCTCGTTGTAAGGGACGTAAATATTTTCTTAGCTGAATATAATGACGTACCGCCCGGTGCACAGATTTTCCATTGGGAAAGCGGCAGATTGGACAACGGCGGAGAAAAAATCGAAATCTCATCGCCCGGGGACTATGATGAAAATGGTGACCTGCAATACATTCGCATCGACAGGGTAAATTATAGCGACGGCACACACCCCGAGGATTTCGATGATATAACCGACCCGTGGCCGCCACAGGCTGACGGGCTTGGCAAATCCCTTGAGAAAATAGACCCGAATCTCTACGGTAATGACCCGAATATCTGGCAGGCTGCAATACCTACACCTGGGCAGGTAGTAATCTCCGAATGGACTGTCCTGACTTATGATGATTTCGAAATTAGCTGGGGATATTATACCGATGGTGGCGGCGACTGCTCGCGTTACATCGATGGTCTTTATGCTCATCAGGGCGACTGTGCAGCTAATATACAGGATAACAGCGGTGACGATTCGGCCTTCTGGCATACCAACAGCATCGATGTCAGTTCGCCCGGCTATACTCAGATTAAAGTGGATTTCTGGTTCTACTCCCGGAGTATGGAACCTGATGAAGATTTTCTGGTTGAATTTTTTGACGGCTCAGATTGGCAGACAGTTGCAATCTTTGTCTCCGGTACTGACTTTGAAAATGACGACTTCTATCATCCTGCTATATTCATCGATAAAGGAACAGGACCGGGGCAATATAATTTCCCGAACAATATGAAAATTAAATTCAGGTGCGATGCCAGCAGCAATACCGACGACATCCATATAGACGAAATCGCCGTCTCTGCAAAATAAGATTCAATTTAAGGGGACGTTTCCATCTCGGCAGCAATTTCACTTGACTCAAATCCTTTATTATGCTATAATATTAAAGATTATGTATAACAAAAGGCAAATCAAGCACCCTATTATCAACTGATTAATACTGACTACCTGCTGAAGGAGTAAAGAAATGCCCAATTATGCTAAATATGGAATAATAATCCTGTTCTCTTTAGGGCTGTTCACAGCTGCTGTACAAGGCCAGAATTGGCCGCCGGGAGACCTCAACGGCGATTTCAAGGTTGATACAATTGACCTGAAAATATTTACAGACCAATGGCTCGACCCTTCCGGCTGCTCGGGCCTCGGCTGCGCAGATTTTGACACCCAAGACGGTGTCAATATGAACGATATCTCAATTCTCGCACAAAACTGGGGTAAAAAATACCTCTTCATAAACGAATTTATGGCAGCAAACAACAATACTATCGAAGACCCCGAGGAACCGGAGGAATTCCCAGACTGGATAGAAATCTACAATGCATACGACAAAACAATCGACCTCGGTGGAATGTACCTGACCGACAATGACAATGAACCAACAAAATGGCGCATACCGGACGGTATAAGTTTAGGAGCAAATGATTATATAATCTTCTGGGCAGATGATGACGACGAACAGGGTAACGACCACACCAACTTCAAACTCGGTGCCGACGGTGACGATGTTTTTCTTTTCGCTGAAGACGCAAATATATTGATAGACGGCATCAGCTTCGACACACAATACTCGGATATTTCTTACGGCCGATATCCCGACGGCAGTGACTACTGGCAATTTATGGGCTATCCCACACCGGATGCGAATAACTACGCGGGCTATCTCGGTAAGGTTGCCGACACAAGATTCAGTGTCGACCGTGGATTTTATGAGGAGCCCTTCCAGGTAAGACTGGCCTGCGATACCGAGGATGCAGAAATTCGTTATACTCTTAACGGCAGCGACCCGATTGAACCGAATGGTTTTGTTTACGATAATAATTTCCCGATTCAGATTACAGA
>CAYLMG010000083.1:0-8104 GCA_964384565.1 uncultured Pirellulales bacterium
AAGTGCAGTGGAATCCGCCCCTCCGGAGACAGCCAGCAAAGCTCTGTCCGCTGAGCCGAAAAGATTGCTCTTTTTGATAAAGCCAGCCAGTTTATCTTCGAAATCTGATACCATTCTTTCTTTATATAAAAAAACGGGCCTGACTTCCAGCCAGACCCGCTTGTTCACTGTAAAAGACATTGTCTTAAAAGGTTTTAAATCACCTGCCGTTTTAATCGTTTTTGGTTAGCTCCGCAATTCTGGTCTTTATAAAATCAACTCTACCGCTGCTGAGCTTTTCCTTTTCGAGGGCCTGCTTGTACAGCTCAAGGGCTTCATCTCTTCGGTGCAGGTACTTGTCCAGAATATATGCTGCCTTGTACCTCGCAGGATTAGGTGTTTGGGGGTCCCACTGAAAAGCCCTTTTGTAATAGATAACAGCTATAGTATAATCCTTGAAATACTCGTGAATACCTGCGGCCCTGAATGCTGCATCGTCAATTTTGTCACTCGTCGGATGCCTCTTGATAATCTGGTTATAAATGTCAAGAGCGGCGCGAAGGTTGTCCTCGTGTTTGATAATTATTAACATACCGGCATCTTTCTCAATTCGCACAGCCTCGCGATACATATAGTCGGCTTCGTTGATAGATGTTGTAGCTCTTAATGTCTCGGGGGCCACCATCGCCTCGATTATATATTGATACTGCGGTATGCCGTCAAGCCGCTTAAGTTCGTCTTTGGCCCAGCCTAATTTCATATTGTTGCCTTTCTCGCCATAATATTCAATCAGAGTTTTAAGCGCATTGCGGTAAGCCTGCCGATTAGCGGTCATCTGCTCAACGACGTCAGCCTCGCCTGCTTGTACAGGCTCAACCACAGGTGCAGCTTTTATACGTGGAGGAACAATTTGAGACGCACCGCTATCCATTTGGCGACAGCCGACAAAAACATACAATAAAATGATAAGAATGCCGGTTAAAATCTTCTTTGCCATGATGGCCTCCTTTCAAATTGAAAAAACTTTTCTCGAGGAAAAAACTTAAAACGAATATCAATTATCAACGTTAAGTGAGTGCCGTCAAGAAACTTTTTTCAACATTTCACTAAATCCTGAAAAAACAAATTTTTTTCCGACCCGCCGCCAGAGGATTTCAGAACAGGCTAAGGCATATTACGAATACGAACCTCGATATTCTTTGAATCTTTCAGCAAATCAACGATTAAGCTCGTATCTGTCTGCCCGTAGTGATACGGATATAAAATCTTTGGGCCAAACGCCTTAGCCGCATCAGCTACCATTTCCGGCGTCATCGTGTAAGGCAGATTCATAGGTAAAAAGGCGATGTCGATTTGTTTTAATTCTTTCATTTCCGGTATGTTTTCGGTGTCGCCGGCAACGTAAACTTTTTTATCACCGAAGCTTATCACATAACCGTTACCCCTGCCTTCGGGATGGAAAGGCTCGCCGCTGGAACGCTTATGTACAATATTGTAGGCTGGCACAGCCTCAATTCGCAATCCCTGAACAGTCTGTATGTCGCCGTTTCGCATCACAATACCGCCGGCCATCCTTTCCGAGCAGGCTTCCGTAAGGACTATCTCAGTATTATCCTTTCTGATGGCCTCTATAGCCCCGCTGTCGAAATGGTCGCCGTGCTCGTGCGTGACCAGGATAATATCGGCCTTGGGCATCTTCGTATAATCAGCCTCTCTGCTCACAGGGTCTACGTGAATGACCTTGCCGTTGAAATCAAACATCAACGTTGCATGACCAATAAAGGTGATTTTCAAATCACCTTCAGAAGTGTTGAAAATATCTTCTTCAAATCTCTGCATCTGTCCAGTCTCCGGTAACTGGGCTCCTTTAACCTGCATACCAACCGAGTACAACGAGGTCCTCGCGGTGATAAAGAGTATATCGTTATCTTTGCCTGCAAAACAGAGATTAGACGGCCTCTCAGGGACCTCGATTTCTTCAATTTTTTCGCCGGCTCGATTATAAATCGTCACAGCATTTGTAGCAAGATAGACATTACCCTTATCATCTATTGTCATACCATCGCCGCCCTGTTCCGCAAAAAGCTTCTTATTCGACAGTGAGCCGTCTTCATTGACGGTGTACACAAAGGTTTTTCTGCTCCCGGGGTCTGTAACGTAAAGCAGTTTGCCATCGGCAGTTCCCACCAAACCGTTTGGTCTGACCATATCCTCTATAACGCGGATGAGCCTTTTTCTGTCGGCTGAGATATAATAAACATGCTCGCCGTCCTGGCCCATATTTTCTCTGCTGCCGTAGCGTGGGTCTGTGAAATACACACCACCCTTAGGCTCCATCCACAGGTCGTTTAGACTGTTGAAGGGTTTGTCGTTGTACTCCTCGGCCAGCACTGTTACTTTGCCTTTCGGGTCGATGGAAACCAGTTTTTCCCCGCCGCCCTGACAGGCAATTAAATTGCCGTCCTTATCAAAGTACAGGCCGTTCGCACCTTCAGAATTTTCAATAAACGTTGATAACTTTCCCTCAAGTGACCAGATATGAATTTTATTGTTGGGGATATCAGAAAAGTACACATCGCCTTCGGCGTCAGCGGCAGGGCCTTCGGTAAAAACAAAGCCGCCAGCCAGTTTTTCCACCTTTGCTGCGCCTTTTACGAGGCTTTGGTTCTCATTACTATAGGATATTGCCGCTGACAACAACAAAAAAGCAAAGAATATATACAATTTGGATTTCATTTTAGCCTCCTTTTCTTTTTTTATGTATACCCGGATTAAAATTTCCGGATTTGACATTCTGAACGTATAACATTTCATAAACCAGAAATCAAGGCAATCAATCCAATCTGTGGTTATTCGAGGGCCTGTTTCAAATCGTCAATAAGCTCGTTTGTATCACCGATGCCGGCTGATAATCTAACCGTATTGGGTTTGACACCAAAAATTGTTCTTCGTTCCTCGGGCAGATAGAGCATTGTCGTCAGGACGGGCAAACAAACAAGCGTTTCCGTACAGCCGAGACTTACAGCGTGATAAATAACATTCAGCTTTTCGACAAACCTTTTAGCTTCATCCTGAGTCTTTCCCACGTCAAAGGCCAGAACTCCTCCGAATCCTTTTTTCATTTGCTTGGACGCTATTTTATGGCCCGGGTCGTCAGGCAGGCCTGGATAGCAGATTCTGGTGATTTTCGGATGTTCCGCCAGAAACTCTGCGATTGCCATTGCATTTTCAGACATTTTTGCGGCGCGTATCTCAAAAGTCTTTAAGCCGCGTTCCAAAAGGGACGCAGAGAAGGCATCGATGGTAGTTCCTATCGCCTGACGCGTGAACCAAAGCTCGTCATAATATTGCTTCGTCAAGCAGGCGACCGCGCCAGCCATCAGGTCGTTGTGTCCGCCGAGACCTTTGGTAGCGCTGTGCACAATCAAATCGGCTCCGAGTTCCAGCGGCAGTTGATGATAAGGAGTGGCAAATGTGTTGTCGATGACAAGAATCGCGCCGACCCGGTCAGCTTGGCGACGCAGGTATTCTATATCAACAATCTTGACCAGCGGGTTACTGGGCGTCTCACAAAAAATCATTCGAGTGTTTTCCTTGATGTTCTCCGCTACTTTTTCGGGCTCTGCTGCATCCAGCCAGGTGACCTCAACGCCAAACTTTTCAAGGATAAGGCCGACCTTATAGTTGGCGCCATATACATCGTGGAAAGTTATCAGGTTGTCGCCGGCTTTTAGATACGTCAGGAAAATCATCGTAAGGGCCGCCATTCCCGTCGTTGTGATAACGCAATCGGGACACTTTTCCATCAGAGCTATTTCTTTCTCTACCGCACGGACGGTGGGATTGTCGTCGCGGTGGTAAGTATAGCCGTCTATCTCACCGTCGGTAATCTGCCGCAGGATTTCGAAAGAAACGTACTCATAATTTACCGCTGATACGATGGGAGTAACCATCGGTTTATTGCCGTAAGGCGTAAGATGCTCTCTTTGTCTCATTTATTTCACTCCTAAAACAACACTTAAAGCAAACAATTACGCAAAAAAACAGATTATATCCAATCATCCGGATTTTGCCATATTTTTTGGAATCGCCAGGTTATAAACGTTAAATTTCCATTTGATATCAACAATTAGATTTGGTAACATCATTTTCAGACGGGGCCTTAGCTCAGTTGGGAGAGCGCTTGCATGGCATGCAAGAGGTCGTGGGTTCGAATCCCATAGGCTCCATAGACTGCGTTTTTCAAAATTGCTCGATGGAGGTTTTATCGTCGGTCGGTTTTAATCGATATAAACCTGCCCCGTGTGGTTTTATAAGGGGCGAAAACTGCTCACTGTAAATACCAACATCCTCGCCTGTCCACAAGTCGGTCACTTTTACATTCTCAAAGCCGATATCTTCGAGAACAACATTTACCGACTTCGGTTCTTCGTCTGTACGATTAAAAACGGCGACGTACTTATCTTTGCTTTTGGGCACATCGGCAACCCAGACAGTCAAATTGCCTTCGTAGAGAGGCCTATTATTCTCGCTGTTTTGATTTACACTCAGCACCGCCGGATTCGTTATCAGCTTTAATGTCCATTCGTCATTGCTCGGCAGGTCGCCTCCGAACATCAAAGGCGAACGTGTGATGCACCACAGAGTTATCAGTGTAATTTCCTCGTCATTGGTAAATCGGCTCATACGGTTATTGCCTCTCTCCGCTCGGATTCCGATTCTTCCCAGAGGCAGCATATCCGAATCGGGCCAGCTGCCCGGCCGAATGTATTTATGCCACTGGCTGCATTTCGAAAAGGCGTTGTTGAGCGAATTCCAGTCGTCCCAGAAATCGCCCGTCAGACGCCAGAGGTTGGCGTGTCTGCTGATATGCTCTGCGTCTTCAAAAGGCGTCGGCCCCGGTGACGTGCTGAGCACAATAGGCCGGCCGCAATTATCAATCGCTTTGCGTATCATTTCAATCTCTTGTTTATGATAAGGCACGGACAGGTCATCAACCTTGATATAATCCACCTGCCAGGATGCGTACAGTTTGAATATCGAGTCGTAATATTCCTGCGAACCCTCCCTGCCGGCGACGATTGTATAATTATCCCGAAGCCACCGGCACTGCATCTCAGTTGAGTAAATATCTGCTGCATTCGCGTCAGAGGCCAGTATTGGCAATCTCTTTTTGACTGCTTCGACAGGGACACCTCGCATTATGTGAATACCAAATTTAAGTCCCTTGCTGTGGATATAGTCTGCAAGCGGCTTAAAGCCTTTACCGTCGGCAGAAGACGGGAACCTGTTCTCGGCCGGTAAAAATCTACCGTATTCATCGAGAACATACTGTGGGTTTCTCTGGTTGTAGCCGTGCGTCTTTGTATTCTTCACAAACCAGCGGATATCGACAATGATATATTCCCAGCCGAATTTTTTTAAGTTTTCCGCCATATAATCAGCATTAGCCCTTACCTCTTTTTCGGTGACAGTCGGGCCGTAACAATCCCAGCTGTTCCAGCCCATCGGCGGCCTCGACGCCCAGGTGTAAAACTGCGGTGTCTTCTTAATCATTTGAATTTGCGCGCACGCCGTAAATACCGTAATGAAAAACAGTGATAAAACAACTGCAATAACCCGAGTTTTCATAATATCTGCTCCTCTGCTTATTTCCCCTTGACTATAATTGCCTTTCTTATCTCTTGCGGATTATCCACAAAATAGTTCAGGAGGGTATTTTACTATAGTAACCGTACGCTGCAAATATTCGTTTGTTTGCCTGTCGAACTTTCACTATTCGCTTGCAGAGCCTCTTTTGGGATGAGGCTGGATTAATATTATGCAGGGATTACAGCCGCTATAATTAATCGGCTGAAGGCCCCGCTCTTATAGTTCATCTGTGGTAAAAGCTAAAGATTAATTATTCGCATCCGCCGGTTGATTAACGTCAATCAGCATCTTGGAGCATTCTTCTGTCGGCGGTTCGTTTGAATCGGCAGGACCGGATATATCATTAGAGTCGCTTGTCATTTGCCAGGCTTCGAACATCTTTTTCAAATCTTCAAGCTCTTCTTTCGTCTTTTCGGTTTCCTTCTTCAGCTCATCGATTTTTTCACGCAGCTCTATCACTTCGTCCGGTGCGAACTTCTGTTCCTTGTTGAGCTTGTCGAGAGCATTCTTTGCGGCCCAGGCCGGGCTGAAAAACCTTCTTCTTCGAGGGACAACGCCGGGCATCTCATCACGCGGAGCAAAGGATTCCAGAAGTGCTCTTGCCTTCACATCACTGAGTGTGCCGAGGGCCCTCAGAGCGGCGGCTTTGATTCGCGGATTTTCACTGTTTACATATCCGGTCAAAAATTCCCGCACCTCACTTGTATCCTCTTCTTCGCGTGCTATATACGCAAGCGTGTCAAGGCCGCTGCCAATTGTTCTTGTCTCAAGTTCGCCACGGCGAGTCTCTATTGTTTTCTGCAGCTCATCTATAAAGTATGGGTCGTCAAGTTTACGAATGCCGTTTATTGCGGCATCGACTAAAAGATTCTTAAATGATTCGGACTTCAAGTGGTCTTTCATTATTTGTTTTGTTTCATCATCTCTGTAAAGGGCAAGGTCGCGCAGGCAATTCGCTTTGATATCGGGATTCTTCTCCGTTTCGATAACGTCAAGGATAGTCTCGTGACTTTCTTTGCCGTATACTGAACCGATACCGCTTATAACACTTCGGCGCACTCTTGCGTCAGGCTGTTCAATTGATTCGCAGAGAGCCTCGAAAGCAGCCTCTTCGTCTTTCATCTCAACAAGAGCATCGCAGGCCTTGATTCGTACACCGTAGAACTCATCGTTATTCAATGCGTGTTTTAGTTTCTCGATAGTTGTTTTGTCCATCTTTTCCTCAAGCTGCTCGATTGCCAGTATCCGTCCGATGACGTCATTGGTATCGGCAAGCTGGGCGTACAACATTTCACGTGGTTTATCGAATTCGATTTTGGCAAGCAGCGTATATTCCGGGTCGAAGCGTACGATTTCAGGTTTCGCCGGCAGAGGAAAATAAAAATCGTGCTCTTCGGAATCGACCTCTATTTGCTTATCGATTTTTTCCCCGTTAACAACAAATCGAATTGTAGCAGGAAAATGATAAATTTTTACGTTATTTACCGGTTTCTGCATCTGCGTTACGGAGACTTTGGCAAGTTTGTCTTTTTCCGTCCAGGAGTGACTTATCTTCAACTGGGGGAAACGCCCCTGCCTGACCCATTCATCGAAGAACCTGTCATAGCTTCTGCCCGAAAGCTCCTCAATAACTGAAACAAAATCCTCGGTTACTGCACTGCCGAACGCGAACCTTTCAAGATAGGTTTTGACGCATTTGCGGTATAAATCTTCGCCGAGTCTATTGCGAAGCATATGCAGCACCCAGCATCCCTTGTTGTAGTTTCTATAATCGAACTGCTCACCCTCGTCAGAATATTCTTTATACACTATCGGCCGTTGTTCCTCCGTTCGTCGTAATACAGGTGCGGCAGTGTTGTACAAATTGTAGAGCATCTGGTCTCTGCCGTTTTGATGTCCATCGTGAAGCTTCTCGTAGTAGGTCGCAAAACCTTCGTTGAGCCACAGATGGCTCCAGTCCTTGCAGGTAACATAATCACCGAACCATTGATGGGCCATCTCATGTGAATTAAGTCCCCGGCTCGAACGAACATTTTCAAAATCATCCGAAAACAAAGTGCCCTCCGTCAGTATCGTAAGAGAGGTATTCTCCATCCCGCCTGCCACAAAATCCGCAACGCAGACCTGGTAATATTTGCACCACGGAAAGTCCACGCCAATCTCTTTCTCATAAAAGTCCATAATATCTGCCGTTTCACGAAAAGAGTTATGTGCATATTTGATGTTGGATGGCGTGGTGTAAAAGGCAAGCGGGATATCTCTGTGTTTCGATTCGACCTTTTCAAACCTTCCCGCCACCAAAGCAATAAGGTAATTCACATGCGGATTTTCCTGTTTGTAGCAGACTGTTTTCAAACCTGTATCGTGATTAATAACCTCCGATACGAGCCGGCCGTTTGCAAGCACGGTCATATCGCCGGGGACATGGCAGATAACCTCTGAGGTCGAATGCTCATTCGGGTAATCGTAATTC
>CAYLMG010000084.1:0-2653 GCA_964384565.1 uncultured Pirellulales bacterium
GCCGTTTCAGAACCCGGCAGAGCTTTATTGTTTACAACCGTGTATGTTTCGAAGTTAATCCTGGGGATATATAATAACCCGGTCGTGAATTATTGTCACCAGGTCATCTTTGCCGTCTCCGGTAACGTCTTCGACCTTCAGCCATCTTGGCTCAACCGTTGTTTTAGTCGCCTGTTCGCGATAGCCCTTCTCCTCGAATATCTTGAACCTCATCCCGACGGCTGGTTTTCCTTCTGCGTTGATTGTAAGTATTTCAATATGTTTGTTTTTGTACTCGACCATAATAATGTCTGCAACACCGTCAGAATTTATGTCACCTGCTGCGAGATTACCATATATTCCATCCTTTATTTTTGTCTCATAGCTGAAATTATGCTCGGGACGCTCGGCCTTGCTTACTTCTTTTTCCGGGGTTATGAGCGCAAATTTCTTGCTGTCAAAAAGAATGATGCTTTTGTCCTTTTTTCCTGTTAACGGTTCGTAAAGAATCTTCAGATGGTCTGCCGATTCCCATCTGCCGACGTCTATTTCCTTTTCGAAACGATATGTCTTATCCTCGCCCGCGGTCAGCATCTGAAGCTTTCCCTTTTGATTGTCCAGCAGGAAGATATTCGGCTGTGGCTTTTGGCCTTTATCGTCGATATCGAAAGCAGCTACGGCCGATACCTTGTTCTCGGTGCTCTTGGCATTATATTGGTCTACAACGCTCCACTTCTCTGAATCCGCAAAAACAAGGCTCCTCGCAAAGTTGCTCTGAGCTATCATCAGCTCTTCGCCTTTTTTGCCGTCTATGTCACTGACAGCTATTGAACTAACGGCGGCTTCTTTAATCAGACTGCTTTGTGCTTTCGGTGAATCAATTACTTCGAATTTTCGTTTTTTTGACTGGCGAACAAGTATTGGGGACTGATATTTGACAAAAATCAGGACATCATTTAAGCCGTCCTGGTCGACGTCTACAACTTTTACGCCGTCGGGATTGGAGGTCAACTGCTTAAGCTCGAGTGCCGGTTGATTAATATCTGTTGCAGTCGATTTCTTGTCTTGTTCTTTGCCGGTGCTGTAAACAAGCCTTAAGAATCTTTGGTTTTCCTCTGACTTCGATATATACAGGCAATCGACCGCCTTATCGCCGTCGACATCTGCCAGCTCCATAGCCAGAGGCTCTCCTATCAAATCCAACGGCTTGGGAAAAGATAATCTGTTATCCTCATATTTCACTATGCCTACGATTTTTTCCTTGACGCTTAACACTCCGAGCTCGGTTTTTTTATCTTTATCGATGTTTGCTGCCGACAGATTAGTAATATCTGCGAATGCAGGAAACCTGACAGGCTCATCCAATCCGTAATTTTTCTTTTGAATATAAAGAATTAGCTCTGCTGCTCCCGGATCGCTTATCACCACATCAACCAGACCATCACCGTCAAAATCTGACGTCACTAAATCTCGCTTTGTGTCTGATTCTCCGGCAGCCAGTGGATAGAATAAGACCGGCCAATCACTGTCTTCCTGGTTATCGGCTCCGAAACGATAACAGAGTAACCGTCCGCTTTTTGCATCAATCATCAGTATCTCATCGCCATTTTCACCGTCAATGTTACAAAGTCTAATTACCCACGGCTTTTCGATAAAGAACTGTTTAAGCGGCCCCATCTGGCCGCTTGGATAGCCGAAACGTACCTGAAGAGGTTTTTCACCGTCGGCCGTTATTAGAATCAGGTCATTGATACTATCACCATTTAAGTCGCCAACATCGATTCCGATGACACGCCCTGTGCTGGGATATTTTACGGGTTCGGCCAGAGAGCCGTCCTGCTTTTGCTCAATGAAATAAACTCCATCGTTGGCAGCGAGTACCAAATCCTGCCTGCCGTCATTATTCAAGTCCGAGCAAACCAGTGCATTTGAGCTCATAAGGGCATCATTGATTTCGATTTTTTTTCTTGTCCTCCAGCTCAAACTTTTTGTCTGTTTATCTGTTGCCTCACTTTTCTTTTGAAGTATCACATAAAGGCCTTTCGGGTCGCCGTAAAATGCCAAATCCACCATTCCATCGGCATTTAAGTCACCGCAGGCAAGAGAGTATATCCTTTGAGATACCGAAACAGACTCGGTTTTAAAACGTGTAGCAAGCCTGTCGAAGATAGCGTTCACATCCTCATCTTCGGCTTCAACTGTTACATAAGTCTCGTCTACGCTTATCGTCTCTTTCTGGATAAGCAACTCTATTTTGGATTTGCCGTTGTTGACAATCGTGATATCATTTCTGCCGTCACCGTTAAGGTCGGATATGTTTAAGACAGCTATTCCCCAGTCAAGTTTGATAATTTCTATCTCACCGAAACCGAAATATTCACTGAGGTCGTCGGCTGTATCCTGTTCGACAGCAGCGGTAGTAAAATTTATTGATAGAACAAAAATGATAATTATTCTTATCAGCCTCACTGTATAATCCTCCAAAATAACGTTTTCATTAGTTTGGATTAGTATAAGTACTTACAGCACTAAAATCAATAATTTTTAATCCCGCGATCAACCGTTTCGAAGTCGGTAATGAAAGGAAGCTGAGCCGTCCTTCTGAATATAGGCTCGGTATGTCAACAAAAAAATGGTAAACATCTCCTATTTCCCCAGGTAAGTATGAGTGATT
>CAYLMG010000084.1:2753-5355 GCA_964384565.1 uncultured Pirellulales bacterium
CCGCCAGTCAGCGTTGCCAGAAACCAGAACGGCGGCATCTAAGCCTGTCGAATAATACAGGTCGAAAGTCGGATCAGTTTCGTCGTTGTTAACGACAACCCAAACATTGGTCCAGGTGTCATTAGTCATAGGAGCCCACCATGCCGGATCCGGGCCATTCGCATTGATAAACGGATCAGGCGCACCGTTGTTGATGAAGGGCATGACGGCGAAATCCTTCCAGGCATCGACTTGGTCGATGTTGCTGACGTCGGGACTCAAACCCATCATGCAGTCATAAACCCAATCGCCTTCCGGCCAACCAGTGTTAACCTTGACCTGCCAGAAAAATGTGCTGGTTTCACCCACGGCCACTGATGCGCCGGTTCCGGAGATGTCCGTATAGGAACCATCCCAGCCCCCAGATCCTGCGAGCTTTGAGATCAGAAGCGTCCCGGAAGCAGTGATTTCAGTAGTGGAATCATCAGTATCACTGGACCAAACACCTCCGGTCACGGTCGCCGCGTCGCCGGCGGCGTAGCTATCGAAGTTGTCGAGCAGCACCCAACCCGCCTGACTTGTTGCAGTAAAACCAACAAGGCATAATATTAAAAATGTACTAATTTTTTTCATTTCACTCTCCTCTAACAATCTTCTTCTTTATTTCACTGCTTCCTTTAAAATAGAGGAACAGTGACTTAGTACCTGCATAAAAGTGTCGTGTGTGGACCCGTCTGCAAACAGAGCAGACGGACGTCACTTCAATGATCTCGTCTATCTCTTAAGATTCTCAGAATATTAAGCTTACCCTTCTCCTTGTGGCAGGCTTATCAGTACCTATAAAGTACTTTAATTCTTCTTTCTCCGATTCTACCAAATTCCCATTTTCTTGTCAACATAAATCCTATAATTATCAAACAGATGGACTTGAAAAGGGTTTTTTGGCGTAATTTGCTTGATATGCCCATTTTAAGCGTAGCAATGCAATGAGAGGCTATTAAATTTATAACTTCTTGTTAAATAAGAATTTACATCGTGAAATTTGTATGGTAGTTTTTTACAGGTTTGCTAATTATTTTACTTCTCTCTGAACGGCTTTCATTAGCTGTTTGTCAATTTCGACGCCAAGCGATTCGGCAATTTTCAGATGTTTCCAGGATGATTCATAGTCTTTGGTATTGTAAAAGCAGTAAGCCAGGCCGTAATGGGCGTCACCGAGGTCGGGTAGAATCTCGACGGCCTTTATGTATGCATCTTTTGCCTGATTATAATCTGCTTTATTCGAATATGCAGCACCCAGATTGTAATAAAGCAGTGCTTCATTGGGACTCAGCGCCAGTGCCTGTTTATATAGTATAACAGCCTCATCAAAGTTTTGCTTTCCGAAGTATGCGTTGCCCAGATTCGTCAGGGCCGCGGTCATTTGCGGTTCGATGGCAAGAGCATTTTTATATGCTGTAATCTCTTCGTCGAGCAATCCTAATTCCTTGTAGCAAAGCCCGAGTCCGAGATACGCTTCGGAACTGTCGCGATTGTATCCGAGGGCCTTTTTGTACTCGATTATAGCCTGATTGAGGTCTTTCTTTTTTCTGTAAACTTCCCCAAGCTGCAAATACAGTTCGTGATTTTTTGGCTCTATAATTAGTGCCTGCTGTAATTTGACTATCGCTTTCAGGTAAAATTTTTGCTCGCAATATATAATCGCCAGGTTCTTATAAGCATCGACAAATTTCGAATCCAGCCTGATTGCTGAAGAATACTCCGCAATTGCATCGTTGAACTGCCCTTTTTTTGCATAAGCATTACCCAGATTGTTGTGTGTTCCCGCATCGTCCCTGTTAAACCTGAGAGAAAATCTGTACTCATATATGGCGTCATCAATTCTGTTTGTCTGCAGGTAAATATTACCGAGATTTGTCCTCGACTCAACCAACGACGGATTTATTTTTACCGCCTTCTCAAGAGCAACCTGTGCCTGACTGATATTACCGACAGCAAGATAACTGTTTCCGAGATTGTTGAAAAAGCATCCAAGAGTCTGAAGGGGGTTTAAATTGACCATATAAATGCTGTTTTCTCTATTTGGCGGCACATTGAATTTTTCCATATAGTGCTCATCCGGAGCACTGCCGCCGCTGCTTGTCGTCTCGATATTGAACCGAACCCGGCCGTCATCATACCTGATAAAAAAGTGTCCCGGCACAACTACGCCGTATAACGACAGGCCCAATCTTTCACCTACCGCGAGGTAAAGAATTGAAAGACTCAGGCAGTATCCGCGCCTGTTTTTCAAAACCGAGTGTAAAAACAAATCGTTCGGGTCATCTGCCTCCTGCACAGACTTGAAACCAAGCTCATCAAACAGATACTCGTTTATTACGGGAATCGCCTGATAGTTTGCTGGCAGATTTTCAGCCTTAAGCCGGTCGCGAATCTCATAGGCCATCTCATCCAGTTGCTCCTGATGCCGTCGGCCTGCAACCATATCGCTCCACTGCTCCGAGACAATCAGTGCAGCTATGCCTATATCTATCTGCTCAGGCTCTAATCTAAGCACCTGTGCAATCGATTTGGCGTATAAGCCGTCCTTATCTTCATTCGCAAGCGGCTCGTATCCGGCAAG
>CAYLMG010000084.1:5455-8082 GCA_964384565.1 uncultured Pirellulales bacterium
AGCCAGCCGCCTCCGCCGAGAACCAACAGGGCACCGACCGCTGAAATAAAGCCGAGCCATAACGTGTCGCCTGCTCCGCGAAGAGCGCCGCTGTACGTCAGTACCGCCGCATCGAATACCTGAAATATAGCTGCGCATATTAATACCTTCGCACCGATGTCCGTTGCCGTCTCGCCGAGCTTCCAAACTGCTATTATCTGATGTCTAAATATAAAGAAGAGTGTCCCGACTATTCCCATATATAAAAGTGATATCTTAAGACATACACTTGTCTGCTTAACGGCAATATCCTTTCGTTTCTTTCCGATAGATTTGCCCACGGCTGCGGTCAGTGCAATACTCACACCGACGGCCGGCATAAACGAAAGCGCCGTACAGGAATATACCGCGCTTGTTGCCGCCAGAGCTTCCTTCCCGAAACCGCCTATCAGCCTGAACAGTATCGCTCCCAGAAGTGCAGTGTTTATCATAAATGCAAATCCCGCTGCCGAGCCGATTTTCAGAAGACTGAGCATCTTTGTAAAATCAATTTTCAGACTCCTTCTGCTCCTGAATTCACTGTTAATACCTTTGCCGAGAAAGACAGACATTCGCAGTCCCGCTCCGACTACGGAGCCTATCAATGTCCCCCAGCCTGCTCCGGCAAGGCCCATTTCGGGAAAACCGAACTTGCCGAATATCAACACATAGTTTGCTATCACATTAACAACCTGACTTATGACCGCCGTGTACATCGATATTACAGGCCGGTGAATGCCCATAAAAAAATGGTTCGTTGCCCACATTAATATTACCACGAACTGGGACAATATCATTATCCGAAAATATGTAACCTCAAGGCCGATAATCGATTCCGGCTGTGACATTATCCTGAAAATCCGGCTCGCCGTCGGCCACATAAAAGAAAATGTCACCGCAGAATACAGAAGACCCATATAAACCGCCTGCCAGAAATAATTCGAGCAGTCTCTCTTTGACCCTCTGCCCAGGGATTGGCTGACAAATGTATTGACTGTCGTCATTACCCCCAGCGCAAAACTGGCAGGGATAAAACTGACCATACTCGCAGGAAGTATTGCCGCTATCGCATCCTCGCTGTAGTGAGATACCATCATCCTGTCGACGAACTGCATAAGCGTATATGAGCTCGTCGCTATTATCATCGGGCCGGCTATTTTGAGCATATATCTCAGCGAGGTCTCTTCTTTAGCCGTATCTTCTGAGAGCAGTTCTGTTGCTTTTGTCATCTAAAAACCTTTATTTGTTCAGCCCAAGCTTTTTCAGCAATGTTTCAGCCGACATCGACAAAACTCGTATTTGTTTAATTCTGCTTGTTTGCCCCGAAATTATACTGAGCTGATTTTTTCTAACGTCGAGCAGTTGAGCAAGGAAATTTATAAGGGCCTGATTGGCTTTGCCTTTTTCAGCAGGCGATGTCACCTTGATTTTAACCATACCATCGAGTATGCCGCATATCTCGGTTCTGCTGCTGCCCGGCACAACCTTTACTTTGAAAACCGCACCTCCATCTGTGTCCTGAAGTTTCAACTCAGATGTTTTTCCCAAAGCGTCTATCCTTTTATTCCAGCTCCTTTAGATTGCTGCCTATTGCCATCTGAACATATTTTTCAATCTGCTCTGCTAATTCACCCAGCGATTCAATCTGAAAATCCTCGAAATGTCCACCAATGTAATCGCCGTTCAATGCCTTTTTGAAGATTCTTACTCTTATAACGGGGGCTTGTTTTTCCTGTTTGCTGAAGTCGCTTTCCTTGTGCTCGGTCAGCTCTACCCGCCAATCCTCGCTTATAAATACGAGGCTCTTGCCGGTAAAAACAGCAGTCGGGAAATAATCCCGTAATAATTTCAATGTTTCCATTTTTAGCTCTTCAGCGTTCCAATCAGTTCTGATAATTTTGAGATTTTCTTTTTCATACAATATTCTTTTATGCCTTCGATTATTTTTTCGCAGCTATCCGGCTCGATGAAATTCCACGTTCCGATAGCAATTGCCGTTGCACCTGCGATTATAAATTCGAGTGCATCCGACGCCGTCCGGATTCCGCCCATCCCGAGGAGCGGCACATTCGCCTTTTTTGCGACCTCATTATAGACCTTGTTAACAAGATATACAGCTATCGGCTTTATCGCCGGCCCCGATAGGCCGCCCGTTCGATTGGCGAGTACCGGCCTTTGAGTCTCGATATCAATCACCATCGCTGTAAACGTATTTATCAGGCTGAGCGCATCGGCACCTGCATTGACAGCCGCTTCTGCGATTTCGCTTATATCTGTCACCGAGGGCGTTAATTTAACCATTAGTACCTTGTCTTTGCTTGCCTCTTTTACTGCTCTGGTTATTTGTTCGACCTGTTTCGGTTCGGTTCCGAAGGTTATGCCGCCTTTTTTAACATTCGGACAGCTTATATTCAGCTCAAAACCTGCTATCGCCTTTTCTTTCGATAGCCTTTCAGCCACTGTAATATATTCATCGATTGTTTCTCCTGCGATATTGACGAATACAGCAGGATTAAGTTTTTCGAGGATGGGAATTTTTTCTTCGATGAATTTTTCCAGGCCGATATTGGCAAGTCCTATGGCGTTGAGCATTCCTGAATCGGTTTCGA
>CAYLMG010000085.1:0-1461 GCA_964384565.1 uncultured Pirellulales bacterium
AAAGATAGCGGTTTTTTGTACGGCTCCGGCCTGTTCGAAACGATGCGCTGCAACAACGGTATTGTTTTTTGTCTCGATGACCATCTGGACAGATTGTTTTCAAGTGCCGTAAGTCTTTCAATATCAAATACTTATGGCCGGCAGTTTATAATCGATGCTGTCTATAAAGTTCTTAAAGCAAACGAATTGACAGATGCGCGGCTACGGTTGACACTTACATCGGGTCCGATGTCTACTTCAGAAGATAAAAACAAATCAACACTGCTCATCACCGCCACCGATCTACAGCCGTACCCGGCGGAGTATTATCAAAAAGGTATACTCGTGGTGCTGTGTCCATACAGACAGAATGTCACCGAGCCGATTTTCGGCCATAAGACAACAAGCTATTTCTCTCGTATGCTCGCACTTCAGACAGCTCACCAAAAAAAAGCTGCGGAAGCTCTGTGGTTTACAACAACAAATCTACTGGCTGAAGGCTGTATCAGTAATGTATTTCTGATTAAAGATTCCGTTATCTATACTCCGTTGTTAACAACACCGGTACTCGCTGGTATCGCCCGCAAAGCCGTTTGTAAAATCGCCGCCAACAATTCAATAAAACTGGTTGAAAAAGACCTCGGAATCGACGACCTGCTGGCTGCAGATGAAATCTTTCTGACAAATGTGATTATGAAGATTATGCCGGTAAACAGCGTCGAAAAACATACGGTTGGTGACGGCAAGGTCGGCCCTGTTACAAAAAAAATGCTAAAACTGTTCGACAACTATATCGAAACCAGATGTAGCAAAAGTTAACCTTTCCCCTGATTTTGACAAAACCGCCGCCAATGTTTTCTTGCTAATCAAATCAAATTCGGTATACTTTTTGAACCGGATTCAGCCAATATTTCGCCGGAGACTATGCAGGATGAAAGTTAAGGATATCGCTGAAAAAATTGAAAAATTAGTGCCGCTTAAGCTCGCTCTCGATTGGGACAACGTGGGACTGCTCATTGGCGACGCCGAAAGGCAGGTCAAAAATGCGCTGCTGACTATTGACATCACCAGTGAAGTTTTGTCAGAGGCCCGCAAGTTGAAAACGGATTTGATTATCAGCTATCATCCTGTTATCTGGGACGGCCTGAAAAAGATAACCTCTGCCGGCCCCGGCAGCGTAGTTTTCGAATTGATACGCTCTAATATCGCAGTTTTTTCTGTACATACAGCTCTAGATATAGTCGAAGGCGGCGTGAACGATGCCCTTGCGGAAATTGTGGGAATCAGCGACGGCAAACCTATAGGCGATTTTATTGAGGGCGGCGGCGATATGTATAAGCTGGTCGTTTTCATACCTGTAGATTCAGCCAAAAAGGTTGCTAATGCAATCTTCCGGGCAGGAGCAGGTATAATGGGCAATTACAGCCACTGCGGGTTTACAGCTCAGGGACAGGGAAGCTTTCTTCCCCTGGAAGGCGCCAA
>CAYLMG010000085.1:1561-7980 GCA_964384565.1 uncultured Pirellulales bacterium
ACTGCGGGTTTACAGCTCAGGGACAGGGAAGCTTTCTTCCCCTGGAAGGCGCCAAGCCCGCTATCGGCAAAAAGGAAAAAATCGAGAAGGTAGCTGAGGTGCGGTTTGAGACGATTGTTCCGGCAGAGAAATTAAATGATGCGATAACAGCAATGAAAAAGGCACATCCTTACGAGGTGCCCGCATTCGACTGTTTCAGACTTTATAATGAGCGCAGCAAATTCGGACTGGGCAGAATTGGCAAACTTAAAAAACCTGCCCCGCTCGGTAAAATCATTGCAAAGATTAAAAAACAGACTGGTGCGAAAGCAATCGGCATTGTGGGAAAGGAAAAAAGGCTCGTGAGAACCGCCGCAGTTTGTGCAGGCTACTGCGGTAAAATAATCAATCCGGTCATCGCCGCAAAAGTCAACCTGTACCTGACCGGCGAACTGAAACACCACCAGGCCCTGGCAGCGCAACAGGCAAATGTCACCTGCCTGTGTCTTAGCCATAGTGTCTCGGAAAGATTTATGCTGAAAAAATTTGCCAAACGGCTGCAAAAAAATCTCGGTGAGGTAAAAATCAGAATAAGCAAAAAAGACAAGGACCCTTTTAAATGGATTCAGCTATGACAGAAGAGTATAAAGACAAAATCGAAAATCAGGATACTGCACAAGACAAACAAGAGATTCAGCAGGACAATAGGGAAACACAAGAACTGTCTGAAGAAAGAGAAGATGAAAATATGCAGAGCTGTAACGAGGACGAAATAACTCTTGAGTCGGTTATAGAAGCGGTTCTTTTTGCCTCTGATGAGCCTTTAAGTGCTAACCGTCTTACTGGTATTACCGAAACTTCAATAAAACAGGTCAACCGGCATATAGATAACCTGAACAAAAAATACACATCGAACAAAAACGCTTTCAGAATAGAGAAAATTGCCGGCGGATACCAGATGATGACACTCAGCGATTATAATCACTGGCTCAAAAAGCTGCTTCGCGCCCGCAGTGACAGTAAACTAAGCGCGGCTGCCTTGGAGACACTCGCAATTATCGCCTATAAGCAGCCAGTCATACGTGCTGATATAGAGGCAATAAGAGGCGTTCAGGCAGGTGAGCTGATTCGCTCTCTTATGTACAAGGGGCTGGTCAAAATCGTCGGCAGAGCCGAGGTCCTCGGAAGGCCGATGTTATATGGAACAACAAAAAAATTCCTGGAAGTGTTCGGATTAAATACATTGAAGGATTTGCCGAAAGTTGAGGAACTAAAAAAACCTGAACAGTAAAAGAAGGCATCGCAATTCCTTAACACATAGGGAGTTACGTTTTGGATTTTTAACTAACAATCAAATCGTTCTCAATTTTACTTAATTTCTCACAGGTTATCAGAATTTTGCTCACAAATGCCCCTGTATTGCTCCCGAGATAGTATTATTCTTAAGTTTTCACTTTCAGTTTAACCTCACAAAGTTTAAGTCCCATAAAGATCAGGAAATTAAGCTGATAGACGAAAGAATGTAATAAAAAGGTAAAATGCCATAAATCAACCATCTCATTGACAGTCATCTATGAAACCTTGTAAGTGCTTGTGCGTAAAGGACTAACGCTCGCTAAAGGCTTATAATACCAGTAGAAGCACAACCTGAGCCTAAATAAAAGCCGTTTTCTCGCTTTTAGTACGAGTGATCGGCTTAAGTTCCCCAAAATTCAGCAATAAAATAAAAAACCCGCCAATGAGCAAAATATCCCAAATAATCCGCAATTTCACAACTTATGTATTGACTTTTGTGAAAAAAGTGATATACTGTAAGTCTTAATATGTGCCGGTATGACGGTACGGCACGTTCGGGAGCATAGGATTGCTGGAGAGGTGATGAAAGCACAAGAGGTGGGTGCTAAGCAGTGAAAATCATCTGGAATAGGGTGGCTCTCTACCCATTTCCTTCCAACTTCCCAAAACAAGGATGTTTAGACGAGATACGTCCGTTGTATTCGGCTTGCAAGAAAAAAACGAGTATTTTTGCGTAGTCCGTTTGACTATGGTGAGAAAAATCAGCCTATGATGAAATCGAAAAAGGCACAAAAGGAGGCAGCAAAAGCACAAATGGCGGCTATCATATGCTTGCTGATTTTCACGCTCAAGACCCAAGCAAATGTATTCATTAACGAGGTATTCTTAAATCCTCTCGCGGACCAGGATAATTATCGAGAATATATCGAGCTGCTTGGCACACCGGGCAGGAAGTTGGATGGTTATGCGATAGCAGCCCTTAACGGTACACAGGAAAAACTTTATCCGCTCGGAAGTATTCCTCCGCTCCCACCGGACGCAATTAATCAGGAAATCGATGAATTTTTCAGCCTTGACGGCCTCACTCTTGGCCGTAACGGTATATTAGTACTTGGTGCATACACCGGGTCAACCTTCTGGTATCCGGCATTGCTACCCGACTCGAACTTTTCCAAGTGGACAACCTTATGGAATGGCGGACTGGACGTCCCCGGTGTCATCAGTAACGAGGGGTCAACCACTTTTATATTAGTTCGTAACCGTCCGGGGCAGACTGAGGCCGACCCCTGCGATCCAGCCGGTTTGCGATGGGGCAAGCAAATCCATCACGATGCCCAGCTGATAACACCCGTCTGGGACTCGAAAGATGAGTGCCTAAAGGACCAGTGGGGAGACGGCAATCTGGACTTGGGCGAGCCGAACGGCTTGGGAGGCTGCACGCTGGACCTGACAGGTGCAACTACAGGCGGTGATATAATGGATGACCTTGAGGTAATGGACGAGGTCAGTTTCGAAGACCAGAGGGGCTGGGAATATGATGTTGACGGTCGGCACGTTGACCTTGGAAGCACCATTGTTGGGTTGCCTCATCGGCACGTTCACGCCCTTGACGACCCGATAGGTTTCAACCCGGATGCACTTTCGCGGGTCGATTATCGCACAAAAGGCCTCGGCTGGACACCGGCCGAAGGTGGCATAGGAGAGACGCCAACCGGCAATAACTGGCAGGACACCGCTACCGAGCAGTGGATTCGTGGAGAAAGCACGACCGGTAACGTGCCCGGTGAAGACAATCGCTTTGGGTTCTTTTATGAAAACAGCTCGAATCCGGACGCCAATGCATTACAGCCTTATATTACGAATGTACCACTGTGGCTGGATGACGGAAACGTACCGGATTATAATTTTGGTTCCATTACCACGTATGAAATCTCAGCCGGCCGAATTAATCATCTGGCGGTGCCTTTCATTCCGGGTGATTGTGACCGCGACGGCCTTTGTGACATTAACGATATTTTGAATATAAAAGCTGTTTTCGGTGCTAATGACTGGGTCTTCAGTAATGGTTTTCCGGGAGCACTTGAAGGCGACTCCGGTGACCCTGCTGTGCAGATTAGGCCGTGGGATGTCGATGCTACGGGTGACAACGGGATTGAAGCCAGCGACCTGCAATGGACGCTGAACTTTCAGGGCGATACCACAGGACAAATCGTAGGAATTCAGTACGACAGTCCGACACCAGCGGCCGATGGCGTGCATCTGAATTCCAACGCGGGCGTAGAATGCACTGTGACAGCCTCAGTCAACATCCCCAGTGGGCGAAGCCTTGATACACTTCTTGTCGGTGACATCGTCGAAATTACGGTCAGGGGTCAGGTTACAACGGGGCCTAATACAACCACCGGCCAGGAAAATGGTATTATGCAGTACATCCACGATATAGTGATGAGCACTGCCGGTATTGTAAAGGTCACCTCGATTGAACCACTGGATTCCTTCGACGTAACCCGTATGTCTCTACAAGAACTGCAAGGAACTAATGGTGATTTGGGAGTGGAGCTTATTAATGGGTACACAACCAGTTTTACGAAGGGTCTCACTGGCCCGGATGACCTTTATCGAATTACGCTGGAGGCTATCGGTGAAGGCGGTGCTGACGTATATATCCTGCCCGCCTTGGAGAGTAAGTTTGCCGACAGCACGCCACACGGCCTGAAAATCGGCCACACTGACTATAACGGTAATCCGAATTCTTCTGACTACCCGGCGCCGGTGGCCATAACGGTTACTGCCCAGATAGCAGATATTGATGGTGACGATGATGTAGACTTCAAAGATTTTGCGATTCTTGCCGACCAGTGGAATCAGGCTCCCGGCAGCCCATCTGCAGATGTCGCCCCGCCAAACGGCGGCGATGGCATGGTCAACACCCTGGACCTTTCTGTGCTTGCTGGAGGCTGGCTTGCAGGAACTGGTGTCTGATTAAATAAGGAGTCTGTGAGCATAACGCTCAGGACAGTTTTTATGAAAAGCAATTATAAAATTTGGTTTATGAATTGAAAGAAAAAATCTTTATCTGAAATCGTTGGAGGTAAAAATGAAAAGCGTATTAACAAAAACACAAATGGCGGTGATTATCACTGCTGCAATAAGTACCTTTCTATGCACAGGTTCGGCGCAAGGGGCTGACCCCAATGCTGACAATCTTTTCGACATAAGTCGGGTCTTGACATTTAACATTACAATGGACCCGACCGACTACAATGATATGGTCGCTTCATGCACAGATGGTCAATGTCCCCCGGATGCCAACTGTGACCACGAGTATTGGAATGCTTATCTTCAGTGCGGCACTGAAGGACCGATGTGGGTCGCTATCCGCCGCAAGAATGACCTGGCTGAGCCGTCCGAGGCTGACCCGCAGAAAGTCTCGCTGAAAATCGACATTAATCGATATGTTCCCGGCCAGGAGTTCGCAGGTAAAAAGAAGCTCAGTCTCGAAAACGGAAGCGAAGGCGCCCTCATAACCGAAGGTCTGTCCTGGAACATCTATCAGGCTGCGGGCTTTGTTTCCGGCCGGGCAGCCTGGGTCAAGGTCTATGTTAATGGCAGCTACAAGGGACTCTATTCCAACGTCGAACAGGTCGATAAGGTCTACCTCGTCGACCACATCGGTGACCACGATGGGTTTCTCTATAAACATAGCGAATATTGCGGCGAGGAGCAGCGTACACGCGAGGCAGAAACCAGCCCGTTTGAGTTCAACTGGTATCCTTTCGACCATCCCGACTATATGCTTGAAACCATCCCGCCGCCGGCCGACTGGCTGGAGCAGACTGAGTGGCGGGTAAATATCCCGCAGCTGACCAAACTTGCCGCAGCCGAAAACTTTATCACAAATACCGACTCCGCTGTGCAAAAAGGCACCAATTTTTGGTATTACGATTTGTCAACGGACCCGAATTCAAACGACCCAAACTACCAGCTACCGAGATGGTATCTCCCGTGGGACCTCGACACGACAATAAGGAACCAGGAAACTGAGATGGATATCATTAATCCCGTTGGTGCGTCCGGTACGGGTCATATATGGATGGGACTAATTAGGGAACTTGACGAGACAGAAACACCGTTTGGCTATCCGACTTACCAGGCCGAATACCTCAATACCTACAGGAACCTGCTCAACGGCCCTCTGTCCCTGTCTAATATGCTGGCCCTGGTCAACACTGTCGAGTCAGCCATTGCCACTGAAGTAGACAATGACCCTTACCAGCAACTGGGAATCCCGGCGGCAGAGGAGTTCCAGCGTATCCGAGATTTCTTTACGGACAGGACCGCTTCTGTCACCGCGCAGTTGGATGCACTGGCTCCACTTCCAGGCGTAGTGCTGCTTGATGACGGTTTCGAGGGCACCGTCTGGGATGCAAACTGGAATGATATATCTAATAATTGGCTGGAAGATACCAGCACCTTCAGGAGTGGCTCGGCCTCGGCCTGGGCAAAACAAGGCAACGCCGGTTACTTCACTTGCGATTCCTTGGATGCCAGCGATGCCAACGCAATCTACATAAAATTCTGGATTATGAAGGACAACATAGAGGCAGGCGAATTTGAACTTTATTATTATAATGGAACCAGTGATGTTTATATAACCGACCTTGATACTCTCGGCAGCGATGATGAATGGCTGGTTTATACCGATACAATAACAGACAGCAATTACTTCATCTCTGATTTTCAGATTCGCTTTTACGCTGCCCCAAGTGATAATAAAGAGAACGTATGGCTCGACGATGTCAAAATCACAAAGACAGTCATTCAGCATGCGCTAACTACCTCTTCTACTTCCGGCGGCTCTGTAAGCACACCTGGTGAAGGTACATATCACTATGACCACGGCACTGCAGCCGATATAGCAGCCACAGCCGACCTGAACTATCACTTCATAAACTGGACAGGCACCGGAGTGGACGCAGGCAAGGTGACTGACCCGAACGCGGCTTCAACTACTATTAATATGGATGCAAACTATGCCGTCGTAGCTAACTTCGCTATAGATACCTTCACACTCGACTACGCGGCAGGGGCGGGCGGAAGCCTGACAGGAGATACCGCACAGGTGGTCGAGTACAATACCGATG
>CAYLMG010000086.1:0-7917 GCA_964384565.1 uncultured Pirellulales bacterium
AAAAACGTTGCCAAAAGACCAACCCTTGAAACCATTGCCCGCGATGGAAATTTGGGGCGAGCAAGAACGGCTGAATTATACAACATGTTTTACGCCCACGGCCCTGGCAAAGGAACTATGCTCAGCTTGCCGTTCGATCAATTGGTTGAACATGGTATAGGGCACACTCTTAAGTGGGAAAGAGCAGCTGACCCAAGGGCCGTTATTGAATTGGCAAATAGAGGTAGTTTCTCTGCACTGGCTCTCTCTATTGGTCAAGCTGAGAAGTATCAGAATCTTATTCGGCCGGACTTACCGTTAATTATTAAGGTCGATGGGCACTTCCTCGTGGGAAAAGAAGTGACTTATCCCAGACAATCAAATATGGCTACGGTTGAAAGAGCCATTGCAGCTGGAGCAAATGCTATCGGTTATACGTTTTACATTGGTGGTGAGGAAACTGAGGTAGACGTAGAAAGAATCGCAGAGATAACAGACATTTCGCATCAGTATGGAAAGCCTGTTTTCATGTGGGCGTATGCTAGAGGGCCTCTGCCAGAAAAAATGGGCGTGGATAGCTTATACTGGTGTGCACAAGGAATTTCTGCAGCGGAATCTATTGGAGTTGATGTAGTCAAACAAAAGTATCCCATGCTCGCTAAAAATAAGGAAGTATACACGAAATATTTAAGCGAGCTTAATGGGGAAAAAGGATATTTCTACGGGAAAATGCCGGAAGTAGCAAGCCTCCTTGAGCTCGAACCTAATGAGTCTGGCGACCTTACTTACGAACTGCAAGTCAAGAGACTGAATTTTCTTGCGCATATGTCGCCCAACACACTTAAAATCATGTCTGGTGGCCCCAAATTCAAGGATATCCAAAAAGATCTGGTTGAGACAACGAGAGCCGTTATGGACTCTGGTAATGAAGGGCGCATTGTTGGTCGTAATTTATGGGGAAGGCCTCTGGAAGAAGCGCTTGAGCTTAATAAGGTCATAGTCGCTCTCATGAGTGATGAAAAATATGAAAGAAAGCTTACTGAGCCGCGTTTTACTGGAAAAACCAGTCCAATTGTGTGAGACGGTGAAATATTCGTGTATTTGCTTAAAAGTTATCGGGATAAGGTGAAAGAAGATGGGTTGAAATATGAGTTTTATGAGAGTATGGCGGTGAAGAAAAAGTTTGATAAGTACGAGTGTTACAGAGATGAATACGTAGAAGCCGAGCTTGGACAGTTGGGCGGAATTGAAGAGGAGGTAGTGGGAGTAAGCAGTGACGAGGTCAGTAAACATCTGACCGACCCCGACCAGGCGGTTGAGTTCGTTAACATTACCGACTGCGATTCGCTGGCGGTGGCTGTTGGAACGAGTCATGGGGCCTATAAATTTAAGAGTGAACCGAAACTTGCTTTTGAAGTTATCGAGGAAATCAGCAAAAGGTTGCCGGGCTTTCCATTAGTTATGCACGGCTCAAGCAGCGTCCTAAAAGAATTCAAGGATTTGATTAATAAATACGGGGGCAATATGCCTGATGCGATGGGTGTTCCGGAAGAAGCTATCGGTAAAGCAGCCAAAATGGCCATTTGCAAGGTTAATATTGATACGGATTTGAGAATGGCGCTTACTGCTAAAATCAGGCAGGTTTTTGCCGAGAATCCCGCAGAATTTAATCCTCGCAAATATCTTGGTCCGGGAAGAGCGGCCATTAAGAATATGGTCAAGCACAAATTAAGAGTATTGGGCTGTAACGGAAAAGCTGCGGAATGCCTCTAACTAAGGGCACCAGAGAGCAAGGCATTAAAGTGATATATCGAAGTTTCCGAATTAGAACAAAGGAGCTTTCTGGTTCGTATCTTTTTTAATCGGAACAATAATAGAAAATCCAAATTTATCGTAACTATGAAGGGAGAATTTCTTGTTTTCAGGGAAAAAACAAAGACCGGCTTTTAGGTTAATACAAACAAGCTTTCTGTTTTTCAGTTTTCTTCTCATAATTGCTATTACTTCAAGCGCTTTCGGGTTTTCATCGAGGCCTCCCTCGGAAAAAACAGTCGAGTTTGTCAAAGCTCAGCCTGGATATGCAGAACCGAATTCTATAACAGCGGGATATTCTGAGACGATTGCTGTTGTCTGTAAACTGATATATGAAGGTGGATTTGACGAAGCCGGCTCAGCGATAAGAGATTCCGGATACGAGGAGAATTCTAATCTTCGAGAGCTGCTTGGAATAGTTGAGGACTATCAGCAGATAATGCGACGTCGTCAGAAAGAGCAGGAAGATGGATATAAAAAAGAGCTGGCTGAGCTTGAGAAGTTGAAAATTGAAAGTCAAGCCAATGAGGTAAGTGATGTCAATAATATAGATGCCGGAGATGTAAATGATATAAACGATATAACAAAATTTCTTTCTGTTATTGCTCGTGCTGCCGAACTGGCGGGCGCAGAGCAAAAAGCAGAATTACTATCCAATCCGCTTGTACAACAGACGTTTCAACGGGCCAGAGATAAAGCAACAGAATTCGAGTCAGAGGGTAAATGGCTTGATGCCTATCTGATTTGCTATAGCTGGCTTGCTGCAATCGATGAAGAAACAGAAGAGTATTCCGACTATGCCGATCAGCTCGAGGATAAAGCCAATATCTTTGCTTCTTTTCAGGACAGTCCCTGTGAAACCAGCGGGGAGCGTTACAAAGGTGTAACAAAAGAAGGCTTTGTAAATTCGGTCGATGTTCTTAAATATAGCTACGTCAAGGAAATTATTGACTATAGACAAATGATAGAAAAAGCCGTCAACAGGTGCAAACAGCTTGCAGAAGTATTGACATTATCATATTCCGAAATATTGCAAAACCAAATATATAAATTGGATGAAGGAAGCTCAGAAGAAACCATTGCGCCGCCGGACAGCTTTGTGCTTGAAGCCTGGAATCGCGGTTTAGACGAAGTATTAAAAGATGCAGAGCAGTGGCCTTTTGGTGTGGATAATGACAAATTCATAGAAGTTTTCCGCGATGTTGTTGAGCTCAACGAGAAAACTGTGAAACTTCCGGAAACGGTTCTGATAGCCCATTTTGCGGAAGCGGCGTTATCCGCGCTGGACCCTTATACTGTAATAGTCTGGCCCCAGCAGACGGAAGAATTCGACAAGATGATGACCAATGAGTTTACGGGTATCGGTGTTGAGATCTCAAAACCCGCCGGCATCTTGCAGGTGGGAAGTCTTCTTCCGGATACACCTGCATATAATTCCGGCCTTGATGCAGGGGACATCATAGAGGCGGTCGACGGGATTCCGACAAAAGATATGTTACTTACTTGTGCCGTCAAATACATTACGGGCCCTGCGGGGACGGATGTTAAGCTGACAGTGCGGAGCCCGGGTGAAAAGGAAACGCGAGAGATTACTATAACAAGGGCAACAATAGTTGTCAGGACAATTCGGGGCTGGCAAAGAACGGATGATGGCAAATGGAGTTATATGATTGACGATAAGAATAAAATCGGATACGTCCGTATAACAAGCTTTTCAGACAAGACTTCCGACGATTTGGAAAAAGTACTGGATAAGCTGGATTCTTCCGGTTTAAGGGGAATGATACTCGATTTACGATTTAACAGCGGAGGGCTTTTGAGCAGTGCTACCGATGTTGTGGATAAATTTATTTCAAAGGGCATTATCGTGAGCACACGTTACCGTTATGGTTTAGGACCTTTCACGCCAGCAAATAGGAAAGGAACGCATCCGGATTATCCTCTTGTGGTTTTAATCAATTCCAGTTCTGCAAGTGCTTCTGAAATTGTTGCAGGCTCACTGGCCGATAATGCGCATGAACGTGCGGTTCTCGTCGGCGAGAGGACTCATGGTAAGGGCAGCGTTCAAACAATTACGATGCGCCCCGGCGGAGGAGCGCAGTTGAAGTATACTATGGCCTATTATCACTTACCTTCGAGCCAAAGAGTTGAAAGCCGTGAGGCAATGGAAAAACAGGGCAGAGACGATTGGGGGATAGGGCCGGATATAGGGGTGAAAATGGGAAATGGTGTGCTTGCAGTCAGTGACGAGCTCAAAAAAATGCTCGAACTTCGTCGAGAAAATGACATGCTTGTCAAGTCCGACCACAAGAAAAACGGCCCGGAAAAAAAGCCTACGATAGAGGAAACGCTTAAATCCGACCCTCAACTGGCTATTGCTGTTCTGGCTGTTAGGGCCGGATTAATAGAGCAGCAAAATGCAAGGTTGAAATGCGAGGCGTTACAGGCGGCTACAAACTAACAATCGCGTTAAGCTTTACAAATTTTTCGCCGGTAATCTATCACATTTGATTGTCGATGTTTAATTTTATTATTGCATCCTTAACGCAGCCGCAGATAATATATCCCCATCATAACTTCTGTCAATTTTTACATAAAAGGGCTGGAATAATATGGTACAAGAGGGCGAAATATCTGAAAACGTGAGCAAATTTGAGCAGGCTAGGCAGGTTAAACTGGACCGTATCAGACAGTTAGGAGTCTGCCCCTACGGGGGCAGGTTCGATGGGACCCGGAAAGCTGCGGACATAAAAGCCGGATTTAAGCAAGAAAGCAGCGACCAGCGAGCCAAATGTGCTGGCAGAATCGTACTTTTAAGAGATATCGGCAAACTGATTTTCATTACACTTCGCGATTGGAGCGGCAGCATCCAGATAGGCTTAAGCAAGAAGATTATCAGCGACCAGTGGGAGCTGGCGAAGCTGCTGGAAGTTGGTGACATAATCGGCGCCGAAGGCCAGCTGGGCAAGACAAAAACCGGCGAGATTACCATATGGACGGAAAAATTGACCATATTAAGCAAATCACTGATGCAGCCGCCTGAAAAGTTTCACGGCCTGGCGGACGTTGACCTGCGGTATCGGCTGCGCTATGTTGACCTTTGGGTAAATCCCGAGCGTTTAGAGCTGTTTAAGAAACGAAGTGACATCATCGCTGCCATCAGAGATTTTCTGCGGAATAAGGATTTTCTGGAAGTTGAGACACCTATGATGCAAACTATAGCAGGAGGAGCCGCGGCAAAACCATTTATAACGCATCATAACAGTCTTGATATGGACTTGTTTCTGCGAATTGCACCGGAGCTTTTTTTGAAGCGTCTGCTGGCCGGCGGCATGGAAAAAGTCTTCGAGATAAACCGAAATTTCCGTAATGAGGGACTGAGCAGATGGCACAATCCGGAATTTACGATGCTGGAGCTGTATCAGGCTTATGCTGACTACAATGTAATGATGGATTTGACGGAAGAGCTTGTTTATCTTTTGGTGGAGAAATACTGCGATGGCAAACAGGTTCACTTTTGTGATATGACAATCAACTTTGCCAAGCCGTGGCGGCGAGCTAAATATGCCCAGCTTCTTGGAGAATACAGCGGCTGCAGGATTGACGACATTGGTGCTTTAAGAAAGAAGGCAATGGAACTTGAGATTGACCAGGCAAATATGGATGATGTGGTGGTTATCAATGAGGTATTTGAGAGGTGTGCTGAAAACAGGCTGATTGACCCTACATTTGTAATGGATTACCCGGCAGAGCTTTGTCCTCTTACAAGGCGCAGTAAAGAGAAGCCCAATTACGCAGAGCGTTTCGAGCTTTACATCGGCAGGATGGAAGTGGCTAACGCATATACGGAGCTGAACGACCCGGCTGTTCAGGAGAAAAATTTCAGGATTCAGCTTCGCGGCCAGGAAGATTCTATGGCGAAAATGGACGAAGATTTTCTTACAGCGCTCAAATACGGGATGCCGCCAGCAGGCGGACTCGGCATCGGGATTGATAGGCTGATTATGTTTTTGACGGGAGCTGCAAGTATTCGTGACGTTGTGCTGTTCCCATTGTTGAGGCCAAAATAGCTAATCGTAAAACGGGCTGGAAGCCCGGGTTACTTGCAAGCCGTGTTTTAGCATTATTAAAACACCAGGCGAAAGTTAGAGCAAATTTTTTTATACCGGCGGAAGTTAAAAAGTGCTTAAATTATTCCTATGGCTTCGATATTTACGCAAGAAAAAGATTGTTATTCTTTGTATCGTTGCAGTTGCGCTGTCAGTGTCGCTGCTTTTGGTCGTGGACAGTTTTTTTACCGGTTTAATTGACGGGTTGAAAAATAGTCTTGCGGCGGAATCAGGTGATGCCGTTGCCTATATCTATGGTAAACCCATTCCGCAGTACAACACTTTTCTTGGCAGACTGGAGGGTTTAGAAGAGGTAGATGCTGCGGCGCCTATTTGCGTAGGGGGAGGATTGCTCTGGCTGGAAAGCGGCGATGTGCGAGAGGCGGCTATCAAAGGTATCGATATTGAAAGAGATAGTAAGTTTATCAACTGGAAAAATTGCCTTTTAAGACAAAATAATCAGGTGAGCCCATTGAATTTTGAAACTGCCGGTTATCCTGATGCAAATGGAGTCTGGGTTGGTGTCAATATCATAGCTGAACCGAACGAGCAAACCGATAAATATGACGTGGAAGAAATCAAAAAGCTGATAGGTAAAAAAGTTATATTCACGACGGAAGGTTTTGGCAGGAAGCGCAAAGTCATACCTTTTAGAATTTCCGATATTGCATTTACCGACACAATCTGGGGCGACCGGACGTTGTATGTCCCCTTCGAGTATCTTTTCGAAATTCAAACCGATATAACAGAAGGTAAATATGCGAACATTTTCAAGCTGAAGCTGAACAAAAACTACAGCAAAAAAGCGATGCAATCGGCTGTATCCAACCTTTGGGAGAAGTTTGCACGGGAAAACCTCGGCTGGGGAGATGATGATATTTCGAGGATGCATATAGACTACGAGGAGGAACACAGCTATTTTCACGAGCTTCGAAAACAGATGGCGATATTGCTTTTGATATTCGGTGTTATATGCTCGGTTGTGATTCTGCTTGTATTCTGCATATTTTATATGATAGTCGAGACGAAGTTAAAAGACATCGCGATAATCAAGAGCTGCGGCGCAGGCACTACGACAGCAGCAGCGATATTTACGGGCTTTGGCGGCTGTGTCGGGGTTGTCGGCTCAGCTATAGGAATATTTATCGGGTACGTTATAATCAGGAATGTTAATGTCCTCGAACGATGGGTGCACGTACTTTTTGGGATAAAGCTCTGGAGGAGAAGCTCGTATATACTCAATTATATACCAAACCAGCTCAACTGGCCTGACGTTTTTCCAATAGCCCTGGCCGCAGTTGCAGGCTGCTGTATAGGTGCGTTAATACCGGCAATAGTAGCGGCTAAAACGAGACCTGTGGATATTCTCAGGTATGAATAAATCGTTAAGAGAGAAAAATTAAAATCGAATAAGAGTAGTATTGTATGTATAAGTTTGTTCTGGCATTTCGGTTTCTTCTGAAAAGACGGATAAGTTACTTTTCCGTTTTCGCAGTAGCACTTTGTGTGTTCGTTGTATTTGTTGTTATGACGGTGCTGAGTGGGCTTACAGCCGATTTCAAGAAAAAGACACATTTGTGGAGCGGCGATTGCGTCGTAAGCACGAAATCACTGGTCGGTTTCAGCTACTATCAGGAATTTATGGAGATACTGCAAAAGCGAAAAGAGATAGAAGCTGTTTCGGCGATAATAAAAAGTTATGCAATTGTGAGAAGTGTTCCTCTCAGTAGCAGTAGTTTCTATATTGACCGGACACTTGAGGTTATGGGGATCGAACCGGTATCATATAGCAGAGTAACAGGTTTTTCTGAGTGGCTCAAATTTAAAACCGGCAAGGTTCAAAATTCTTTTGAACAATCTTATGACGTTAACCTGCCCGGCTGTGTTATGGGGATAGGTTTTTTGTTCGAGAGAGATACGAACGGCAATTACATAATGCCGGAGCAGGTACCTCAGATTAAGGTGGATGTGAGCTGCTTTCCGCTGACAGCAAAAGGCGCTTTAGCCAGGGCCGGCA
>CAYLMG010000087.1:0-1418 GCA_964384565.1 uncultured Pirellulales bacterium
GAATTGGAATCTGGTAAGTAAAAGCTGAAGAAATCAAAAATAAAAAAATGCCGGATAGGGAAGTAGAGACCCCCGGTTTGTAAATAAGTGGAAGTACACCTCGGGGGCAGGCAACACTAGATTTGATTTATTATCAGTATGCGGCGCTGCGCGGGAGAATAGAGCAAGCGAGAAGTTGAACAGTTGAGCAGGAGAAGCAGTGTGCATATACTGCGGGGCGGAAAATGAGCTTCACAGGGAACATATAGTGCCAAGGTCATTGAGAATAAAGGCTGAATGTGAAACGTGCGATTTTGTACAGGGTATCCATAATAAGGTCTGGGCGTGCAGCAGATGCAATATTGCGAAAAAAAGACAAGGGACTTTACGAATTCTATAAAGACAAATTCCCGAATGAGAAGAAGTTCTATGATTTAATACCGCCTTTATTAGAAAAGAAATACCTTAAGACAATCCTTAACTGCCATCAATGCGCACAGACACTCAATAGAGCAGATATAGACGGTGATGGAGAAATAACAGTTCTCGATATTGATTTCATATTGCATTAAAAGCAGTGAATTCTGTTATACGGTCAAGAAATCTCTGCGTTCTCGGCGAACTTTGCGGTTAAAAAATCCGTGAAATCCGTGGTTACTTCTTTGGCTTTTTCTCTTTTTTGGGCTTTTTAGGCTTTGGTTTCTTGGCTGCTTTTACTTTCGGCTTCTTTTTCGTCTTAGTAGCTGTCCCGCTCATCGCAGCTGCTCCGCCGATTATCAAACCGCCGACGACAGCGGCAGCAGCCATAGCATACCATATCATATGTACACCGTACGGCCCGTTCTTAAGGAGCTTTTGCAGCGCGGTTGGCACAGTGTCGTTGAACCCCAGAATTGCCATTACGACTGTGAAGAAAACTGCCAGAAGCGGAACTATCAGCATTATTCCGAATGCGGTGCTCATAGTATCCGGCGCCGCCTCAGCAGCCATCGGCATTATCGCAGCCGCTGCCATAGGGGTTTGTGCCTCTTCGGCAAGCATCTCTTCGGCTGCTGCTTCCATCTCTGGCGCCGTCGCTGCAACCGGCGTTTCAGCCTCACCTTCTGAGGTATATATTTCATCCAGGATGCCGCCTAATGAAGTGTCATCGGCCTGTAGCGAGACGTCCAGCAAGCCGCCGCTGCCGAATGTATCAAGGCTTAAATCTTCTTCTCCTTCGCCGAGCGGTGTACCTGATGCCCCTTCGCTGGTATCTACCATTAGCTCTTCCAGGTTATCAATGTCTGTGCCTTTTGCATCGAGACCCGTCTCTCCCCCGATTATCGCCGTGTCGGAACTTATCAAATCAGCCTTTGCACCGGTGTCCTCAGCCAGGCTGATACTTTCCTCTTCGGTCTCAGGCTTTGCTGGTTTTTCCTCCTCAGGCTTTGCTGGTTTTT
>CAYLMG010000087.1:1518-3105 GCA_964384565.1 uncultured Pirellulales bacterium
TTTTTTTTCCTCAGGTTTTGCTTCTTTTGTCTCGAACGACTTTTCGTCGATTTTCCCTTCCTCGGCCTTGGGCTCCTGGACGGCTTCTTCAGGTTTTGCTTCCACCTCAGCCGCCTTTGTCTCTGCCGGCTCAATCCCAATCTGCTCTGTCGGCATAATGGTCGTCTCCGACATTAAAGACTCGACTTCTTCTATCTTGAAAAGTACGCTGTCGCCGTCTCGAAACTCTCTTAGTTTACCCGTTTTGACCATCTCATTTATTTCTTCTTCTTTCTTATTGAGCTTTTGAGCCACTTCCTGTAATGAGTAGAACATACCCGCCATAATATTAAGTCCTCCTGCAGGCCGTTAGCCTGCTTTTATTATTTTTTCAAACATGTTTTTACAATCAAAATTATACTTTAATAGCAGCCGTTTTGCAAGTCATTTTTTATTGCCTCTCTACGCCAAGCCCTTAAAAACCGCCTTTATAACTGCTTTTACTATTGAACATCGGCAGGATTTTATTGCATATCTGCTTATTTTTCGGTAAAATCATAGTTTTGAGCAGCTTTTTATACGGGGTGTAGCTCAGCTTGGCTTAGAGCGCCTGCTTTGGGAGCAGGAGGCCGCTGGTTCGAATCCAGTCACCCCGATTTTGAGCGATTCAATCGCTCAAAATAGAGCAGGTGAGCATTGGAAGAGGTGAACAGTTGATAAATCGGCTGTCTTCGCTTAGATTTTTTTCTTGACGTATCCGACTGGGAAGCTAAATTTCAGGCACAGTTTTTTTGCGAGATTTATCGTGGCTGAAATTCCTCCAAACTCTGCTGACATCGAAAACTGGCTCAGACTAATCCGTTCCGACGGCGTCGGCCCGGTGACATTCGTAAAACTTCTCACACATTTCGGCTCAGCCGACAAAGCACTCGGCGCCTCATCAGCCCAGCTTGAAAGAATCGACGGCATCGGCCCCAAAACCGCAAACGCAATTGCCTCCGGCCGGAACAAATTCGATACGAAAGCAGAACTGAACCTCGCTGCCAGACTCGGCGTCTGGATAATCAACCTTAGAGACAATCGCTATCCGCCGGTACTAAAAAAGATTTACGACCCGCCGCCGGTGCTCTACATCAAAGGCAGCTTAACAAAAGCTGACAATTTAGCTATTTCGATAGTAGGTTCAAGACTCTGCAGCGCTTACGGCCGCGAGCAGGCTGCGAGGTTTGCTCATCTGCTCGCTTCTGCCGGTTTTACGATTTGTTCCGGAATGGCCAGGGGAATCGACAGTGACGCGCATTACGGAGCACTCTCCGTAGGCGGACGGACTATTGCCGTCCAGGGCTGCGGCCTGGCGCACATATTTCCGCCGGAAAATGAAAAGCTTTTTAGCCGCATAGCAGAATCAGGGTCCTGTATCAGCGAATTGCCTCTGCAGTTCGAGCCAAGAAGCGAAAATTTTCCCGCCCGCAATCGCATAATAGCCGGCATTGCCCTCGGTACGATTGTGGTTGAGGCTGGTTTTAATTCAGGGGCACTGATTACTGCGAAATACGCACTCGACTATAATAGAGAAGTTTTAGCTGTCCCCGGGAAAATCGATTCACC
>CAYLMG010000087.1:3205-7895 GCA_964384565.1 uncultured Pirellulales bacterium
CAGACAGGAATTCACGCTTCAAACATCAATTCATCACTTATTTCACTTCAGCTCAAAGGCGTAATAAAACAACAGCCCGGCAGCTTCTTTCTGAGAAGATGAGAAGCACACTTTATTTTGGAGGGCAGTAGTAGGGTACTTCGTCCTTTTCGTTCGGAGTTATTGCCTGTTGAAAAATGGCTCTGCCTTGCCGGCTGACCGAGGGGAACCATTGTTTGTCTTTCACTCTTTTTATGAGCATCCCTTCTCCGTATCTTGGACGGCCTCTGCCGTCGTCGATGTAGTTTGGGTCTTTGGTTTCAAGGAAACCGATGAAACGTTCTGATTCGTTCGGCTCAGCCACATAGCTGAAAACGTAAGCCCTTACACCGGCTGGCCGTCCGTTCGCTAACGGCCCTGAAGGAGCTGCGATAGGAGGCATCTGTCCTGATTTAGCAGCAAAAAGCTCACCCGTATTCAGGTCGTAGTACCATTGTAATTTGGGATTACTTTCTTGTACCGTCTCATTAGACCTCAGCATACTGATAATGACAATGATAAGTATGATTACGGATAGATTAGTAACTATTATGACAGCTCGCCGATTCCTGTTTATCCATTTGCGAACGGCTAAATCCTTCAGGCGCTCCTGTATGTCGTACTTAATGGATTTCCAGTCAACCATCTTTACCACGCTGTGCGAAGTCTGTAAGATTCTTGTAATCCATCAATGTTTGAGTTCATCACTGCAGTCCTCCGATTAATTCTACAATTCGCTCAAGGTCGCGATTATTACCTGAAGCTTCAGCGGCACTTATCTGAGATTCTGCCAGCTCCACTGTTCTGCCGTCTTTAAACTTAAAATATCCATAGTGCATATCAGCGAAGGAAATATTGAAGCCTTCACTGTGTCTTGCTGTTATGCTTCTGCTTATCAGCCCGCTTGTAGGCGATATTCTCTGATACCACACAGGGTTTACTGCGGTAATATCTTCTACCGGGCAAAATGAGCCTTCCATCCATTCGGTTTGTGCTGTTGTATCGACGAAGACCATTTTTGTCGTTGGGCTTGTAATCGACGTCCACGTTATATAGGGATTGATATTATCATGTTCGCAGTTGCACGTCTTGCCGCTCATAGCTCTTGATATCGAATAGCTTCTCAGCCGGTAGCTTGAGTCTGTCTGGCATTTGTACAGGTCGGCTGTTTGAGCGCATTTGTATAGTACACCGTCCTTGAGACCCTGTACCGTCCCGCCGATTAAATTTCCCGGAAGGTCCACCGGCCCGTCGGCCACCCAGTTGCCCTCACCGAAAAAATTGAAGCCTGTATCTGCCGAGCAGAGTCTGTCATCGTTTTCATAGGCGTATATCGTCCAGCACAGGGTCAGCTGTCTCATATTGGAGCCGCAGACCACACGCTGAGCCTGTTCTCTGGATTTGTTCAGGCCCGGCAGCATAATAGACATCAGAAGCGATATGATGGATATGACGACCAGCAGCTCCAGCAACGTAAAGCCGCCTCTAACGACCTGATTCTTTGCTTTTCTCTGGCGCCTTTTCATATTCATTACTCCTTAATCTCTTAGAATATGGGCCGCCTCTAACAAATACATTCTACTATTAATTACCTGACCTTGCAAGCACGGATTTTTCTGTTTATCTTCTTTCTCTGGAGTGTTATTATATCGTCTAAGTTGATATTGCTTGTTAAACCGGAATGTTTGGTAAACAAAAGGTTTTGTAATTATACCAAGTGGAATCTGTTAGAAAAATGAGAATGGACAAACAGATTGTTAAGGCCAAAAAAATACACTGCGTCTTCTTTATTGTCGCCGCCGTGCTTTTGTCAGCCTGTGGAAAAAAGGCATCGCAGGAAATCGACCTTGGCACTTTTGAAGATTCCGTCTATAGCAACACGTATTTCGGTTTCAAGATGATACTCCCTACTGATTGGAGCATACAGGACCAACAGTCAATTAAACAGATTATGGATAGTGGTTCTGAAATTATTGCAGGTGAAGACGAGAATCTAAAAACTTTAATGAAATATTCCGAAAAGCAGGTTGTGACCCTTCTCGCTGCATATAAACATCCCTTGGGTGCGCCTGTTTCATTTAATCCGAATATCATTTGCGTGGCGGAAAGAGTTCGTCATATTCCAGGCATAAAGTCCGGAAAGGACTATCTTTTTCACACTCGTAAAACGATTGAATTAGGTCAATTGGAATACTCATTCCCAAAAGAAATTTATTCTGAGAACATTGGTGGTATGGATTTTAGTGTAATGTGCGCCGACGTAGCAATAGGCCAAATGACCGTACATCAAAGAATCTATTCTGCCATAATCAAAGGATACGCCTTGATGTTCACCGTCTCCTTCACTAACGACGAGGAAGATTCGTTTCTTCAGGACGTATTGGAATCCGTAACCTTTAATTGAGAACAAGACCTTCCAGCCAAAGACTAACCCGCTCCAGTCTCCAGACTCTTCCCTCTGGTAATTTGGCGATTTTGGCTAAAAAAGTCAAATCCCGGATTTTTATGGTTATCTTACTTATCTGAAGGGCTGTTTTATGGTCTGTACCGCTCTTGCCGCGATTATCCGGCATCTTATACGGCAGCTTTGATATCCGAAGATTGCTTTGAGTCTTTTATTATGGAAATAAGTTGTTTCAAAAATTTTCCCAGGCCGACTAATATGAGCACTTTTGCCCCTTTGTATAACAATGTTGGCAGAAAGAGAATAAACCAATGCAAACCATTGGCTGCATTTGACGTATACATTCTAATATACTGTACCTGATGCTGCTGAAAGACAGATGTATGATTCCCCATCCGGCTGGTAGCATCAAGCCAAATCCAGAAACCAACTTGATAAACTGTAATAATTGCATAAAGGTAAAGAATCTTGTCGCCATAACGCAGAAGAGGCCCCATTTTGTTGTCATTTCCATAAAGATACCTGACGAGTTGAGAGAAGCCCAACGATACCAGACCAATGTTTAAGAAGAGGTAGTAATAGCGCTTAAACGCACGAAATTCCCCCTTAAGGTTAACCTCGCCTCCTGTTTGAATAGATTCTAAAAGCAGCATTACAAAACCAATACCACCTATACAAAGAAGAATCCATCCAAGAGCCCGCAGAACTGTACAATAAAACATCCATAGCCGTTTGTTTTTTTCAATAATATTAATCATTTGCAGTCCCTTTGTTTGTCAGCCGACAACTTCATTTCTGTCAATAAACTCGGATTGAGTCGAGCAAAAGCCTTTAATGAGTCGTTTTATAACAAATATTGTTTAATTTGCACGTATTTATCTACCTGAAGCAGTTTTTTTTCGAAAAGGTACGTTTTGTGGCATCCCACTCTGGTAATCTGGCGATTTTAGCTGAAAAAGTCAAATACCGGATGCCGCAGAGAGTTCCTGCTAAAGCACTTTGAACAAAGTTGACCAAAAATCGTAATATTACCAGGTAAATTAAAATTTTTTTGAAAAAAACTTGACTATTAGCCGATATCGTAATAAAATTGAAAGGTTAGATGGCAGTCCTAAGTCGGCTGCCCTGATATTAAAAGGTTAGGTAGGGAATTGAAAGAGATTTTACTAATACGTTTTTGCTTGCATTAAACTGCCGGTAAATCATTGCTGGTACAGAATAAAAACCGCTGGTAGTTTATGCAGCGGTTTTTTTATTGCTCTTTTCTAAGTTTATATATAAAATTACGAGCCCTTTGTCGATGTCTATAATATATAGCTTCTGCTGATTTGTTTCGGATTTAGAATTTAGATATTCGTATTTCCGCAAAGCGGTTTGGGCTCGTAGCTCAGCTGGTTAGAGCGCACGCCTGATAAGCGTGAGGTCGGAAGTTCGACTCTTCCCGGGCCCATTTCGTCGCTCGTGACCTGTCTCTGGTGACTCGTACTGCGAGCGACGAGAGACGAGCGACAAGCAACGGTCTTGGGCTCCGGGGACGTAGCTCAACTGGGAGAGCGCCGGCTTTGCAAGCCGGAAGTCGTGGGTTCGAGTCCCATCGTCTCCAATTGAAACCAGAGGTTTCAATTGTCCTGAGCAAGCCCCATAGGGACGCGCCGAAGGGCAATTAAAAGGAAATACTTCGATATTCAATATTCCTTGTTGGATATTCGATATTTTTAAGCGTTCTTTGAAAAGTGAATATGTGGATGCGGGCATTTGTTCTTCTATGAAAGATAGAAGAACTTTTACAATGAGCGTAAACTTGGGAAATTTTCGCTAATCGAATTATCTCGAATGGCGATTATTGATCTAACATATCAATCAATGATTGATATGGTCAAGTTACTAAGGGTGTATGGGGGATGTCTAGGTGCCGAGAGGCGATGAAGGACGTGGCAGGCTGCGATAAGTCCGGGGCAGGTGCCGAGCAACCGTTAATCCCGGAATCTCCGAATGGGGAAACCCGGCGGAACTGGGCAACCAGTTTCCGTCATCGGCGGCTGAATGCATAGGCCGTCAGAGGCGAACGCAGGGAACTGAAACATCTAAGTACCTGCAGGAAAAGAAATCAACCGAGACTCCGTTAGTAGCGGCGAGCGAAAACGGAATAGCCCAAACCCAGCACCTACTTTGCACAGCAAAGGAGAATTCCTAAATCCTAATTTCTAAATTCTAAACAAATTCAAAATCCAAATGTTCAAAATTTAAAACGTTTTGGTCATTTGAATT
>CAYLMG010000088.1:0-5544 GCA_964384565.1 uncultured Pirellulales bacterium
AGGTTATGCCACTGCGAAAGGATTTTTAGAACCTGCGGCAGGCTGCCGGATTTCTCCGCAGCTTCTATGGCCAGAACATCCAGACGGTCAAAAACTTTAGGAAATCTTTGCATCGCTTCTGTGAGCGTATTTCCTTCTTTTACAATTTTTAGGACCTCACCAAGCGTTTTCTGCATTCTGCGAGCCGAGCCTTGTGCAGCTACTGTTAAAGCCCGCGAAATGGGAAGACCCGCATCAAGCATCGTTGCAAGATTGTGATAAAACAATTCATTATTAACAGCCATAGGTAAATTATGATACACTTGCGCATCGAAAAAGCGAGCAAATTCTGCCTGCCCTTACTGCTGTTGTGCAACCTTTATCCTCTTGCCATAAATGGATTTATGGTTTAACATAACACGTTATGGAACTGCGGCAAAGTTTGGCTGTTATCACCGGCTCGACCGGCCGATTAGGCTCGGCAATTGCCCTCGCACTGGCCGAGGCAGGCTGTCACTGCATCTGCCATTACAACAAAAATTACGAAAAGGCAAAATCAATTATCGAAAACATTCAACAACACAAAGTCAAGGCAAAAGCAATCCAGGCGGAGCTTACCGACGAGAAACAAATAGAAAATTTATTCGAACAGGCCCGGCAGCTCGGCACGCCGCAGGTTCTGATAAACTCGGCAGCAGTTTTTTCCAGGAAAACCCTTGAGCAGGTCAGCTTTGACGAGGCACAGCAAGTTCTAAACATAAATTTGACAGCCGCTATTCTTACAAGCAGGGTCTTTGCTAAATCCATAAACGAAAGTTTTCCGAACAGAACTTCCGTCGCGGGAAAAATAATTAATATCGCCGATGCAGGTGCAATACGACCCTGGGCCGGTTATGTCCTTTATTGCTCCTCGAAGGCAGGCCTTATAGGAGCAACAAAAGCGCTCGCAAAAGAACTCGCGCCAGCCATTTGCGTAAATGCAATAGCGCCGGGAATAATAAACTGGCCCGAAGAATTTGACGAGCAGCAGAAACAAAGGCAGCTTTCATTTATACCTGTAAAAAGAACCGCCAGGCCGCAAGAGTTAACAAATGCTGTTAACTTTCTTCTCGAAAATGATTATATTACAGGGCAAATCCTTTGCGTTGACGGCGGAAGAAGCATTTGATAGCGTTTAGCATATAGAGAAGAAAAAAATTTCAGAGAATAATTTATGAAACTGAATTGGGCTAATCGAATCACGATTATCAGAGTGCTCTTAATTGCGCCTTTTGTCATCCTTATGTTAAAAATAAATGAGCAGGAGCTTGACGAATCACTGCGTAACCTGATGCGTTACTTCGCCACAGCCGTTTTCCTGTTTATGGCATTAAGTGACGCTCTCGACGGCTTTCTCGCCCGCAAAAGCAAACAGGTAACAAAGCTCGGCGCATTTTTAGACCCTATGGCAGATAAACTGCTGATGACCTGTGCCTGTTTGCTGCTCGCTTCCAATCGAAGCCATATAGAGGACTTTCGGCTGCCGATAACTGTCGTTGTTTTGATAATCGGAAAGGACCTTTTTTTGCTTATCGGCTTTGTCATTGTATATTTTATCACCTTTCAAATTCGTATTGCTACTATACTGATAGGCAAGATTGCCACCGCTTTGCAGCTCGTTATGGTCTTATCGGTTCTGGTCGCGCCGGAGGTTTCTACGGTGATTCCGTCCTGGATATGGGTCTTGCGAACCCTCTGGTGGTCGGCAGCGGGTACGGCGATTCTCGCTACGCTTATTTACATTCGAAGCGGAAGCCGTTATATTGCTGAACACGAAAATAAAAACGAAAACAACAACCTCAAAAATAAATAATTCACCGGCAAAACTGATGAAATTTTCAGAAATACAGGAAGTTCTTGAAGAGCTGCGAAAGGGCAGAATAATCGTTCTTGTCGATGATGAAGACCGCGAGAACGAAGGAGACCTCGTCTGCGCCGCCCAAATGGTTACACCCGAGGTAATAAATTTTATGGCCAAATTCGGCAGAGGTCTCATCTGCCTGCCTTTAATAGCTGAAAAATGTGACAAGCTCGCACTGCATCCGCAAACAACAGAAAATACAGCTCGTTTCGAAACCGCCTTTACCATCAGCATCGACGCCGCCAAAGGAATCTCAACAGGCATAAGCGCCCACGACAGAGCAACAACCATTCAGACAGCAATAGCAGACAATGCAAAGCCGGCTGACCTCGTAAAACCGGGGCATATCTTTCCGCTCAGGGCTCGCAAAGGCGGTGTCCTCGTTCGGGCAGGCCAGACCGAAGGTGCAGTCGACCTCGCAAGGCTGGCAGGGCTCAAACCCGCAGCCGTCATCTGCGAGATTATGAACGAAGACGGCACAATGGCAAGGGTCCCGCAGCTGCTTAAATTCTGCGAAAAACATCACCTTAAAATCTCTTCAATCGCAAAACTCATCGAATACCGTCTGCAGCGGGAAAGCCAGATAAAACGTCTCGAATCCGTCAATCTGCCAACGGATTACGGTCAGTTCAAGCTGATAGCCTACGAAAGCATAACAAGCAGCGAGCCCCACCTTGCATTGTGTAAAGGAAGTATCGGCGAGCTCGACAGCGACGGTAATCCTATAGAACACAACGAACCTGTGCTCGTCAGAGTACACTCGGAATGTATGACCGGCGACCTGTTCCATTCGCAGAGATGCGAATGTGGATACCAGCTCATTGAATCTCTCAAGATGATAGAAAAACAGGGCGAAGGCGCTTTAATATATCTTCGGCAGGAAGGCAGAGGTATCGGCCTGACAAACAAGCTGCGAGCTTATAAGCTCCAGGAACAGGGACTTGATACCGTCGATGCAAATATAAAACTCGGCTTTATGCCCGACAAACGTGATTACGGAATCGGCGCACAAATCTGCCGTGACCTCGGCCTTAAAAATATAAGGATACTAACTAATAATCCTAAAAAAATAAGCCGGCTCGAAGTTTACGGAATAAAAATCGTCGAGCAAATACCCTTAAGAGCCAAACCCACCGAGCACAATATCGACTACCTCAAATCAAAAAAGTATCGTCTCGGCCATATGCTTGACGAAGACCTCTAAAAAAGGTAAAAAGACAAAAGAAAAAATGACCTTGATTAAAATAGAAAAAACATCATTCGCACTCAAAATAATTCTCTGCTGCTCTCTCGCTGCAAACATCGGCTGCCAACCTGCGCCGCCCGAACAAACAGCTCAAAAGCAAAAACTACAGGACGAACCGCAAATCTGCATCCCCAACAGCTTCGCTCCCGATAAAATCGAAATTATGCCCCTGACCGAAATGAATACCGACAGCAGACAAAATGCAGTAATAAAAGTTTATGTCAGCCTGCTTGATTCGTCTAATTGTCAGAAAAAGTGGCCTGGTATCTTCCGCTTCGAATTATACCAGAGAGTTCTCAGGTCGGCAGAGCCGAAAGGCAAAAGACTCTTTATCTGGCCGGACATCGACCTCACAGAGGCAACAGTCAACAACATTCACTGGCTGGACTTCCTGCGGGTGTACGAATTCAACCTCGAATTCGAATCCGCAGAAAACAAGGACTATATATTACAGGCAACCTGTTTTTCACCTGACAACAAGAGACTCTCAACCGAATTAATACTTAAGCCGCAACAAAAGCCGTGAACTCAAAGCTGCTGTTTTTCTCAACATAAAAACACTTGCAGAAAACATCTTTTCCCGATATCATTCTTGATTCGTTTTTGGACTCTACAGTTAAAAATATTACTCATCTAATAAAGGAAAATACCTGATGAATGAATCAGCAATCGATGAACTGTGTATTCAAACGATTCGTTTTCTCGCAATAGATGCCGTCCAGAAGGCCAAATCCGGCCATCCGGGAATGCCGATGGGCATGGCACCTGCAGCGTATGTCCTCTGGACAAGATTGATGCGGCACAACCCCGCAAATCCGAAATGGCTCAATCGTGACTGCTTCGTTCTTTCCGCGGGCCACGGCAGTATGCTGCTGTATTCTTTGTTGCATCTTACAGGCTACAGAATGAGCCTTGATGATTTAAAAAATTTCAGACAGTGGGACAGCAAAACTCCCGGCCATCCGGAATACAAACCGAACCTCGGTATTGAAGTTACCACTGGGCCCCTCGGACAGGGATTGGCAAATGCCGTCGGTATGGCTATAGCTCAAAAGTACCTGGCCAGTCAATTCAACAGGGACGGCTTTCCCATCTTCGATTACAAAATCTTCGCAATAGCAAGCGACGGATGCCTGCAGGAAGGCGTCGGAGCAGAAGCAAGCTCACTCGCAGGACATCTCGGCCTCGATAACCTAATCGTAATATACGATGACAATCACATCACTATCGACGGCAGCACCTCACTTGCATTCACCGAGGATGTCGCTAAGCGTTATAAAGCTTACGGCTGGAACGTTATCATTGTCGATGGTGACGGCAATGACCTCGAGCGAATAGAAAAAGCAATCAAAAAAGCTAAACGTTCTAAAGGCAAACCGGCAATTATAAAGCTGCGAACGCACATCGCCTACGGCAGCCCCAACAAGCAGGACACCGCTTCGTCTCACGGCTCACCGCTGGGCGAGGACGAGATTAAGCTCACAAAGAAAAATTTCGGCTGGGACAGTGAAAAAACCTTTTTTGTCCCAGAGCAGGTAACCGAATCTATGCTTCAGACTGCCAATAAAGGCAAGCGCGCAGAGGCCAAATGGAACAAGCTGCTAAAAAAATATTCCAGAGCCTACCCTGAGCTCGCAAAACAATTAGAAGACTCCTCAGAAGGAAAATTGCCTGTCGATATAGACCAACTTCTGCCGAAATTCGAAGCAGGCAGCTCGGTCGCTACGCGAAAGGCCTCCGGAAAAACGCTGGACGCCCTTATGCCTCATCTGCCGATGATACTTGGCGGCTCAGCCGACCTCACACCTTCAAATAATACCCGTTTTGAAGGTGCAAGTGATTTCCAAAAAGACAACAACGCAGGAAGATACATCCACTTCGGTATAAGAGAGCACGCAATGGGTGCTATCCTGAACGGCATCTCCGTCAGCGGCATTTTAAGAGCTTACGGCGGAACGTTTCTTGTCTTCAGCGACTACATGAGAGCGGCAATCAGGGTAGCAGCTATGTCAGGCTATCCATCCATCTTTGTCTTTACACACGACAGTATCGGTGTAGGTGAAGACGGCCCGACACATCAGCCTGTCGAGCACGTAGCTGCTCTTCGGGCTATACCGAATCTGCTCGTATTCCGGCCAGCCGATGCCAACGAGACTGCACAGGCCTGGAAGTTTATTCTTGAGTACAAAGACGGCCCCGTCGCAATCTGCCTGACAAGGCAGGGCCTGACTGTACTCGACCAGCAGCAATATAGCCCAGCAGCAAATCTCAGCAGAGGCGCTTATATCCTCAAAAAGGCAGAGAATCCTGATGTCCTTCTTCTTGCAACAGGCTCGGAAGTCGGTGTCGCAATCGAAGCCGCAGACAAACTGGCCGCCGAAAACATAAAAGCTCAAATTGTAAGTATGCCCTGCTGGGA
>CAYLMG010000088.1:5644-7622 GCA_964384565.1 uncultured Pirellulales bacterium
AGCTCGCCTTTTTGATTATCCGCAAAAATTCAAAGATTGTTTACTTACACAATTTTGATTAAAATACAAGCTGGTGGACATTGGAAAAGATAAGGCGGTCGCAAAGATACTTTCCCGACTAAAAGATACCCTGGAATCAAAGGGGCGGGTAAAAGTCGAGGGAAGCTGGGGGTCCTTCGCGCCTTTATTGACAGCTTATATATCAGAACAGCTTAAAATCCCTATTCTTTATATCCGCCCGCATATCGACGACGCCGACAATGCAGCCGACGACCTGCAAACCTTCGGCGCAAAAAACATCGAGCCCTTGCCCGCCTGGGAAGACGAAGAGCAAACCCCGGACGCAACCGATGAAATAAGGGCCCAAAGACTAAAACTAATCCTCAGACTCCTGAACAACAATCAGGACTTTTTAATACCCGCCTCGATACAGGCCATCTGCCAGCCCGTACCAGAACAAAACGCAATCCAGTCTGCAAGTCTCAAATTATCCGTCAATAAACAGCTATCTTTGGAGAATATTATCCAATGGCTCGTGGATAACAATTTTGAAAACGTCGATAAAATCGACCTGCCCGGCCAGTTCGCCCGCAGAGGAGGCATCATTGACATCTTCGCTCCCGTCGCTGCAAATTTGACCTTCACTGAAAAATCAACAACTCAGGACTTCACAAAAACAGAGGCTGCTTTCAGAATCGAATTTTTCGGTGACAATATCGAGAGTATCAGAATAATAAATCTCGATACTCAGCGTTCTCTCGAGCAAATCGAGGCGATCGACATAATATCAGCCGCATCCGGAGCCGGCCAAAAAGAAAAAGAGCTTTTCATTAACATTCTGCCCGCTCAGACACTTATCATTTTAGATGAACCAACTGAAATCGAAGAAGTTGCAGACCTGTTTCTCGCAAGAGTGGAAAATCCGTCGCAGCTATACAGATGGCAGGATATTTACACCGCCATACAAAATTTTCCCCAACTGCATATTTGCAGATTCGCAGCCTCAGAAAAAGATTTCATAAAACTCAACATCAAGAGCACCCAGGCCTATCAGCACAAAGCAGCCGGCGCCTGGGCATCTCACAAGGCTGCGCTCGAGAAGCTAATCGACGAAGCAAAACAGGCAAAAAAGGTTTATCTGTACTGTGAAAGCTCAGCCGAAATCCAGAGGGTCGGCGAGATTGTAAAGCAGACGAACAAAAAACTGCCGGCAAATTTCAATCTTTTAAAAGGCTTTATCCATCAGGGCTTTGTCATAAGCTCACTGAACACAATCGTAATCAGCCACCACGAATTATTCGGCCAGTTCGCTCTCCGAAGATTGCAGCGGCCGATGCGGCCAAGCGCGCCGATAGATACCCTTGCAGACCTTATGCCCGGCGACTACGTCGTACACGCCTCATACGGCATCGGCAGGTTCACCGGTGTAGAGACAATAAAACAAAAAACCGGTACCAGCGAGCACCTCACAATCAAATATGCAGACGACGTCAAGGTTCACGTCTCCGTCAGCAATATCAACCTCGTTCAAAAATACATAGGCACTTCTCCCAAAAGGCCGAACCTCAGTAAAATCGGCTCGAAAAAATGGCAGAAGCAAAAAAGTAAAGTTGCAAAATCCATCCAGGACCTTGCTGTTGAGCTACTCGAAGTCCAGGCAAAAAGACAGCTTGCAGGAGGTTTTGCCTTCTGTGCCGATTCGAACTGGCAGAGAGAATTCGAAGAATCTTTCCCATATCAGGAAACGCCCGACCAGATAACCGCCGCTGAAGATATCAAAAACGATATGCAGCAACCTGCTGCTATGGACAGACTCCTCTGTGGTGACGTCGGCTATGGAAAAACAGAGCTTGCTATGCGGGCTGCATTCAAAACCGTGGAAAATAATAAGCAGGTTGCCGTACTCGTGCCGACCACAGTTCTATGCGTACAGCACGGCCGAACCTTCACAGAAAGATTCGCCGATTTCCCCGTCTGC
>CAYLMG010000089.1:0-7553 GCA_964384565.1 uncultured Pirellulales bacterium
TGACAACCTTTTTAAAGGCTTCAACGACGTCAGGGTCAAACTGCGTTCCGGAGCATCTTACAATCTCCTCGATTGCAGCTTCCGCGGACTGTGCCTGGCGATGTTCCCGCTGAGAAGTAATGGCATCGAAGGTGTCGGCAACAGCGAGTATTCGCGAGCCGATGGGAATCTCTCTTCCCTTCAATCCGTTCGGATAACCGGCACCATCAAATCTTTCGTGATGACTTTTTATGATTTGCAGCTCGAGATTAAAGATTCCGACGGGCTCCAAAATTTCTACAGAAGCATTCGGATGCTGTTTGATGATACGCTTTTCCTCTTTTGTTAAAGGAGTGGTTTTTTTAAGGATACTTTCCGGAATGGTTATGCTGCCGACGTCCTGTAACAAAGCCGCAGTACCGATGCGCTCAACAAGCTCGGCGGACAGTCCCATTTCTTCGGCTATAGCCATAGCATAAGTTTGGACATTTTCCCCATGCCGGACTATATACCGGTCCTTGAAAATCATATCCATAGCTCTTGTAAAAGCCGATATTGTCCCAACAGCATGTGAGCGTAATTTTCTTGAAAGGGAAGCGACTTTATTCTGAAGCTCATGATAAACCCTGTCATCCGGCTGTTCCGGCTCCTGTTCAGAATTGACATTCTCCCAGCATACAACACAATTTCTTCCCTTTCGTTTCGCATCATAAAGAGCGGTATCTGCTTTTTCAGCAAGGTCGTAAGAGCTCATAAGATTCTTTGAATCAATGCTTGCAAGTCCTATGCTTGTAGTGATGGATATTGTCTTATCAAAAACTTTCCACTGATACTGGTCCACGATTTTTCGAAGTCTCTCTGCCGCCTGATAAGCCTTTTCAGATGAGGTGCCGGGCATAAGTATTATGAATTCCTCGCCGCCGTACCTGGCAGCGACGTCGAGAGGATAGATATTTTCCTGGAGGATCTTGCCCATCTGTGCGAGGATTTCGTCACCGCCTCGATGTCCATAAGTATCATTTGCACTTTTGAAATGGTCAATGTCGAGCATCATAACAGCTAAACTGCTGCCGTCTATTTTCGCTCTCAGAATCTCACGGTCGAGAATGTCAAAGAAATGTCTTCGATTTGCCAGGCCGGTCAACTCATCAGTGTTTGCAAGCAGCAGCAGTCTCTTCTGTAATTCCACAATCTGCAAAGCGATTCCGATTCGTGTTCTAAGGCCGCTCGGCTTAAAAGGTTTGGTGACATAATCGACAGCTCCTCTTCTTATAGCCTCGACACCAATCTCCTCATCTGAAAGTCCTGTCAGAACTATGATAGGTATGTTAGAATGTGCATCCCGCAACCTATCGACGGTTTCAATTCCGTTGCTGTCCGGAAGCCCTAAATCGAGCAGGACTAAATCAACTCCGTTCTTTTTAAGGTTAACCATTGCCTGTGTAAGCGTCTCTGCGATATCGATAACAAAATCGACGGATTGAAGACCGCTTTTGAGAGCCAGTTGAGCCAACTTGCGGTCAGCAGGGTCATCATCAACCAATAAAATTTTTACCAGCTTTTTGTTCACGAAAATTGCCTTTGCATACAGTTTTTGCAGACAACAAACCAGTATTCTTCCATATCCTTCATCACTTCCTGGAAACCCTGCAAAGTAATGGGCTTTTTGACATATCCGGCAGCCTGCAACTTATAGCTTTCAAGGATATCCTGCTCTGAATCGGATGTGGTAAGGACGACGACAGGAATAGTATTGAGTTCAGGGCTGGCTTTGATACGTTTTAAGAACTCTTTACCAAACATACCTGGCAAATTCAAATCCAAAAGAATCAAGTCCGGCCTCGGCGACTCTTTGTCGCCATCCTGAGACCTTTGCAGGTATTGCAATGCACTCTCAGCGTCGTTCACAGTTATCAGCTCATTCAGAATCTTTTCATTGCAGAGTGATTTCTCTATCAGCCTCTGGTCTCCCAGGTCATCCTCAACAAGCAATATCACAACGTCTCTGAACATTTGCATATATCACTCCTTATTAAAATATTAGTCGGAATAAAAAATTCCGAATTAACCTTATTTCCTTCCTAAATTAAACCTCTCCTACAACAATGAAGAAGTTGTAAACCAGTATTTCACGAGCTTTTTTACGATATTGTCAAGCTCCGCGGCATCGAGAGGCTTTTGAGCATATCCTGCGGCATAGAGTTTATAGCTTTGCTCTATATCATCTTCATCATCAGAGCAGGTTAAAACAACCACAGGTATAGAACACAACTGCTCATCCTCTTTGATGCATTTCAAGAATTCTTTTCCCTGCATACCCGGCAGAGCCAAATCGAGCAATATCAAATTTGGCCGAGGAGAATCTCCATCCTGCTCTTTTGAGCGCTGCAGATACTCCAAAGCCTCCTCCGCACTTTCCACAACAGAAAGCCGGTCTATCATTTCCTGATTACTAAATGCCCGCTCGATAGATTTTTGGTCTATTGGGTCATCCTCAACAATTAACACAACGATATTCTTCGAATTTTGCATTTTCTGCTCTCCTAATCAAGCCCGACGACTTGAAGTCAGACTTTTTCGTTCACTATTTTTCTCAGACACTTTCCGATCTGGTAATGTAAACCAGAAAGTCGAGCCTTTCCCCGGCTCCGATTCAACTCCAATTTGGCCATCGTGCTTTTCAACAATCCTTTTACATATCGACAGGCCGATTCCTGTCCCATCGTATTCCCGACGAGAGTGAAGGCGTCTGAACATTTTGAAAACATCACTGCAGTATTTTTCCTCGATACCTATTCCATTATCTTTGACATTTATACGAATCTGACCTTCAGGTGTACTTCCCGTAGTAATCACTATACGCGGATTAGCGCCCTGTGACTGATACTTGATACCATTTGCAATAAGATTCTGCAGCAACTGACTTATCTGAACCGAATTCGCCCAGACTTTCGGCAGCTGACCAGGTACTTCAATGGTCGCAGAATTTTCCTCAAGCAGAGCGGAAAGTTCTACCTGCCTTAACTGCTCGATAACTTCATTTAAGTTAACTTCTTCAAGAGGAGCCTCTTTAGTACCCACGCGGGAATACATCAGCAGGCCTTCTATCATTTTGTTCATTCTCTCTGCGCCATCAATCATAAACTTCATATTCTCCTGGTTTTCTTTGGATAGTTTGCCTTCGAGGGAATCTTTGAGCAAACTTCCGAAAGAAGAAATTTTTCTTAAAGGCTCCCGCAAGTCGTGCGAAGCTATGTAGACAAAGTCCTTAAGCTCCTGGTTAGCCTTTTCCATTTTATTTCTTGTCTCCGTCAGGCTGTTGTTTGAAGTAACAAGCTTCTGGTTGGTGACTTTGAGCAAATTTTCGGCCTTTTTGCGCTCGGCGACCTCCTTGTTTAGATTATATACGTAGGTTGTTTTCTTTTGTAAGTCCGCAGCCATTTTATTGAAAGAATCCGCGAGCACGCCGATCTCATCGCTGCATGTTTTTTCAGTTCTATAACTGAAATTACCTTTTGATATTATCTTAGTTGACTCAACAAGATTTGAAATAGAAGAAACCATTAAACCTGAGAGATAATAGAAGATAGACAAAGTGAAAGCTGTGAATATTACTGATAATACAATCGAGAAAAATTTATTACTTTTTATTATGGATGCAATAGTTGCAGTAAACTGTGCAAGCTCATCTCTTTCGACCGATTTTGCCAGGGATAGAGTATTTATGACCTTATATTTGTACAGCAGGATTTTACTAATGTAACCGGATATATCCGCTTTTATCTGAATTATTTGTTCAGAAGCTTCAATCAACTCTCGCAAGCTGCTGTTAAAAGCCAACGCAAAATCTTTTTCTGTTTCGGAGCTGTAATTCTCTTTTAAAAAAGCTCCGGCTATTTCAATCTGCTTTATCGTCTGTGACAATTTCTCTGAAAAGTTTGGTTCACCCATTGCATACTGCCCAAAAGCATACCCGGAAGTTATTGCGCATAACTGTCTTGCACAGAGGACAGAGCTATCCAGAGATTGTTTTTGTTCGGCCGTTGCATTTCTAATATTTGAGGTATAAAGGTTCTCAATTTTTATTTCAACTTCTTTTAGTATTTCTAATAATTTGATGCATTCTTTATGCTCTTCAAGAATGTTACTTCCTACTCTTTCCAGGTATTGCTTATGAGCTAAAAGATTACTGTAGATATCCCATTTAAGGTACCCGCGTTTACCTTTTTCATATTCTTCTAACGATTCCTCAAGTCTGTCAAGTATCTTCTGGAAATTCTTACCTGCATTCTCATTAGTTGGGGGCACCAAGGCCTCAACCTCAATAAATAATTTTTCGAATTCTGCCTTTATTTCAAGTACAGCGGCGATATCCGGAACAGCATTGTCTTTAACCTCCAAGTAAACCCGACCTATTTTGTCGAAGCCATAGATAGATAAAATAGTAATCACCACAACCAAAGCAACGGTTACAGCCGAAATTAAGCCCAGCTTTTTGCCAATCCTTAAATCTCTGAATCTCATTTTGTTTTACTCTTCCGTTTTACATTACACTCTTTGAGCTGTTGATTTAAATTGTCGAACAGAAAAATATCAGGCTAATATCAACAATGCGGCTCTATCACACATTACCGACCACATTTTCCTTCAGAGCCGTATCATCTTTAGGTTCGCCCGGTATTTTGCTCAACATCCAATAAATATCCACAATTCGCACTGCCTTGACGAACTTCTTATAATCAACGGGCTTAACGATATAGCCAACTATCCCAAGTTTAAAGCATCTTGTTATATCCTGGCTGCTCTCTGACGTCGTCAAAGCTACCACTGGAATGGATTTTAACTCTTCATCTGACTTTGCTGCCTCAAGAAACTCGATGCCGTTCATTTTTGGCATATTCAAATCCAAAAGGATAATGCAGGGCCTTTCATTCTCCTCATTTTTCAAATACTCGAGCGCCTCCTCACCATCGGCCGAATGAACTAATTTGTTATCAATTTTAAGTTCTTTTAATGCCCGCTTGATAATCAGCACATCCGCAGCATCATCTTCAACCAGCATAATCGGTTTCAAGCTTCTCATATAAGACAACCCCACCTTTTTAGCTCAGAAATTTTAAACAACATAAACACATATAGCAATCGCATCCCACATTTATAAATTAAGCTCAGGCTGAAAAGAACTCATCTGCCGTTACAATCATTATGTTCTTTCGGCGATATATGGAGCTCTCTTTACTTAGTATAGGCCATAAATACATTGGAACAGGGTAGATACCTACCAGAAAATTACGCATCAGAGGGCTCTAACATTATCGGCCTATCTATACGGTGTAGCGGTTGAGCTTTGAATCAGTGAAACAGTTGAAATGAAAACTAAAAGCTTCTTTGATAAAGACAAACTGTCATAAAAGGGACTGAACAGTAGTTGCGAAATTCTGCCTCAATGGAAAACAAGCAACAACACATCAATGATAAACAATAAAACAATCGCGATTTCAAGGATAACCATCCAGAAATTAAACCTGTTTTCCTGAAGCATCTGGTAAAGTTCGCCGAGAGTCCTAATCTTTTCACCAATGATTTTGTGCCAGTCAGCAAGATGAAAACGCTTTGATACACTCTGGTATATCCTCGCCAGATGCCAGTCACCAAAAAATTTTGTAATATTAACAAGCTCGTCATTCAGTCTCGCCAAATCAACCCTGATTTCACGCAGGTTTTTAAGCACTTCTCTGCCCGGACTCGTATGTCTGCGAGCCAGGTCCCTATACGCCGTCTCGAGTGACGAATCGAGAAACTGGTCATAAGCCTCAAGCTCTATAAGCTGAACATTTGCCACTTCCATAACATGCAGCACATCGCCAAGATTTTCTTCTTCACTAATAATCAAAGCAGCATCCCAGTCAACAACTACCAAATCGCTCTGATAATATGTAAAATACTGTTCGGTTGACTCTGTAGCCTCCTGCTCAGACAGACTATCGGGTTTTTCTTCCTCCGTTAGTAAAGCAGCAACATCTCTTCGATTATTTATAAACCAGTTCTCAGCATTAAAATTGGAATAATTATCTTCGCCCGGCAATCCATCAAAACAGAAGATTGTATATTCTTCAGGCTGGCCAAGCTGTGTCACAGGCCGAACACAAAAAGGTTTCAACTGATGTAAGACATCCTCCGCAAGCTTTCTTACATGCTGTCCTATACTGAACTGGCCAATATTAAGTTCATGGCAGCTTATCAATTGACTAATCTTCTTAACTTCAAACGGCACGTTTAACTGGATGCTTATAGCGCCTATGTTGAAGATTTTTATCGTTTGCTGAATGTTGATATATTTTCCAGCGATTTCGAGCTGCTGTTCCGGCAATTTCAGCATTTGCGGTCTATAGAAAAACATCTGTTTCGGACTGCGTTTGCTCGGCCCCATAGAGAAATCCTCGAGCCGATTACCAAAAAGCTCAACAATACGGTCACGTTTCATATCATATGCAATGTCAAATGCAAAAATATATACAACTTTGCCGCGATAAATATTCGAATTGCAATTTTTCTCAGCAGCCATCCCGATTTCTCCTTTTATTCAATGCGGTTTTTCTCAAACTTTACGAGCTTTTCCACCAATCATTTAGGCTATACTCGGGACAGCCGAGAATGAAGTCAACCAAATCACTCAGCTTCGCTGTGGCAAGCGCTATACAGGAATCCGCCGCACCATAATACATACTGACAGTACCATCTTTAACGGTCCAGCCGCACGAAAAGACCACGTCATCTACGTCTCCCTCCCGCTCATAGGTCGCCTTCGGGCCAAAAATCCATTCATCGGTCCGGCGCACAACCCGTTTGGGCTGCTCAAGGTCAAGCAGGACCAGACCTAATCTATAAATAGAGCCGGACGCCGTAGTTCGAACACCGTGATATAAAATAAGCCAGCCCTCACCGGTCTCAATCGGAGGCGCTGAAAGACCAATCTTATTTGCGTCCCACCAGCTTCCCTCACGTGCATAAATAATTTCCTGATGGTCACCCCAGTGCTTCAGGTCCGGAGAAAAAGACAGCCATATATTAGCAGGCAGATTCGGTAAACTCGCGACAGGCCGATGGAGCATAGCCCATCTGCCTGCAAACCTCTTCGGAAACAAAGCGGCATCCTTGTCCTCAGGAGGCATTACAGAACCCAACCTTTGAAAAGTATGAAAATCTTCCGTAGTAGCCAGTGAAACCAAAGGCCCGCCTTTTGAATATGCGGTGTAAGCGATTACCCATTTGTTCAATTCTTCAAGCCAGGTAATCCTCGGGTCTTCTATGCCCCAGAGCTCCTCCGGATGGCCTGCAGGGTCAGGCCGCAAAGTAGGCTCGCCATCAATCTGCCAATTGCTTACGCCATCGTCACTCCTGGCCGCTGTAAAATGCGAAATGCCTCTGAAATCCTCCACACGCACAAGCAATAACGTTTTTCCACCAATCTCGGTAGCGGCAGCATTGAAAACCGAATTAGCCCTGTAAGGCCAGTTTTCAACCGAAAGGATTGGGTTAGCGGGATGTCGCTTAAACAGTTCGTGACCGGTTTT
>CAYLMG010000090.1:0-2946 GCA_964384565.1 uncultured Pirellulales bacterium
GGGCACAACTGACTAATCCTGGCCATAACGCAGGCGTGATTATATTTTGAGCCGGCGTATTCATCCCGAAAATCGGAATGGGCGTCGAGCTGTAATACGCTGAGGTTCCGATATCTGTTTGCAAACGCGCTCACTGAGCCGATGCTTACCGAGTGTTCGCCGCCGATAACCACTACAAACTTGCCGTTATCGATATGCTCGCAGATTCTTTCTCCCACCTCTGCGGCCATATATTCAGGCCGCTTCTTACATCTCAAAGGCTTGTCCGTAAATATCCCTTTAAGAAAAACCTGAGAATCAGTCTCGATATCATAAAGCTCCATATGGGCCGACGCTTCTATTATGGCTTGAGCACCTTTGTCGGCACCTCTGCCCCACGTACTTGTTTCATCATACGGCACCGGAACTATAACTATTGCAGAACTTGCCTGTTCAGAATATATTTGTGGCAGGTTGCCGAAACCGTATGTTTTTTTCATTGATGCTGTCCGCTTAATTTCTCATTAAATAAAAACATTGCAATAGCAACCGTTGTTGTCCAAAGACCTTCTTTACCCTCAGCTGTCTGGGTGATGCTGCTTGTCCTGATGAACAGGCCGCTCGACTTGTAGGCCTGCTCCTTTTCCGACCACGCCGTATCAGGGTCAAGTTCGAAACCGAATGTCGTCCCTAACATCCCTGCCGCAAGGTCCTCTGCCATATCGCTGGCCTGCTGGCTGTTCATCCCATGGCCGTGAACTTCGCTTAAATAACCCCACTGTTCCTTGTCCTTCGGTACCGCTATTCCAATCGACGAAGCTACAAGCCTTCCGTGCTCACTTGTATCTGCTCTGGCCATTACGCAAAAGCTTATCTGACCAGGAATCAGCTCTTTTATTCCGCTTTCTCTGCTTATAACCTTGCATCCAGGCGGTAGAATGGATGATACCTGCACAAGGTTTTGTTGTGCAACACCCGCTCGTCTGAGTGCTGTCTCGAAGCTCTTTAGCTGGTATTTGTGTCGCCCGACCCCCTTTGTTAAAAAAACTTTTGCCGGTAAAAGCTCCATCTTATTCTCCTGACTTTTTATTGCTTCAGTTTTGCCGTTTAATTTTATCATAACCTGTTTTTCTCTCAAGAATTTTTCACTTCCGCTGAGCTAATTTTTAAACCGTTTTTTTACCCACCCGGCTCCAAAACCGGTTCAAAACCGATCCTGAGTTCACCTTTACCGATGTCAACTTTTATAATTCTTACCTTCTTGTCTTCCGCATCGAAAATCGGCTCAAAGGGCTCATTGTTCAGTAGAGAGCCGAGTATATTGACTCTCCAGTCGTCCGTATCAATCTCAATCTCGCCAATTTTCTTTGTGTACATCTTTTGAGCTATTATCTTTGAAACAATAGTAACCGGCACGGCTCCGACCTTAACTTTTGTTATGTGAAGATTTAAAAGTCCGTTTTCGTTAATTACCGGCTCACCTGCGACTGTTATGATAAATTCGACCTCCTTTAGTCTTGCAGCCCCTATCAAAGTTATTCGTCCAGGCTCGAAAAAAACCTCCGGCGCCGAAAAACTGAATCCGTCGGAAAATTTAGGCCAGCCGGAGCTGGAAACTGCTTCGTTTATCTCTTCCTGCTTAATTGTAATCTCGAAAGGCATCTGGCGCTGTGCGCCGTTGTAAATCTCCGGCATCAATTCGTGGGTCCAGTATGTGCTGACCTCGTTGGTTTCTATCGGCTCAGGCCTGCTGTAGCGCAGCGGCCGATACAGAAGCAGCGAAAAGAAAAAAAACAAAATCGATAAATCAATCAGAACCCAAAAACGCTTTTTGCTTTTGCGCTTTTTCCGCTCCTTTTCCTTGCCCGTTTTTGTTTTTTCTACCTCTTCCAATTATGACACCTTTTTCTGAATTTCGCTCTTGCTCCTTTTAAGTTTTATGATTATAGTGTTTCAGGCGAGCAGTAAAAGTTTTTTTAAGATTTTATCCACACTTTATTAAAGAAAGGTTTGTAAAAGTATGCCTAACCATTTTGCAGACAGACTTTGCCAGGCCGTCAAAAGCAAAAAAACATCTTTAATTGTAGGCCTTGACCCCGTTTATAACCGTTTGCCTCAGTCGATAAAAAGTCACAAATCTATGAATGACGAATTCGACGCCGCTTCCGCCGTGGACGCCATCTTCGACTTCTGCGTCCAGACTATGAGAATAGTTGCCCCTATGGTACCTGCGGTGAAAATAAATATCGCTTTCTTTGAAAAATATCTCTGGGAGGGCATCGAAACCTATTACAATCTCATCACCGAAGCCAATGAGCTTGACCTTGAGGTTATCGGTGACGTCAAGAGAGGCGATATAGGCCATACCGCTGAAATGTATGCCGAAGCACATCTTCAAAATTCCGAGCTTGTCGGACTCGAAGATACCATCACACCCGATGCAATCACTGTCAATGGCTTTGCAGGAACCGAGGCTATCGAGCCTTTTGCAAAAATGGCCGATGCCCAGGGAAAAGGAATTTTCGTTTGGGTAAGAGCAAGCAATCCTTCTTCTGCTCCCATCCAGGATTTCGAAAATGCCGATGGTCAAAAGATGTACGAAAAGCTTGCGCAGGTTGTAGCTGAAATCGCAAACAAACCTGAACGTATCGGCCAAAGCGGTTACAGCAACGTCGGTATGGTCATAGCCGGCACCAGTCCGAAAGTATCAGCCGAGCTTCGTGAAAAGTATGAAAATATCTTTTTTTTGGTCCCCGGTTACGGCTCGCAGGGAGCTTCTGCTGTTGATTGCATCCGTTTCTGCAAAGCCGATGGCACCGGTGCTCTGATAAACGCCTCACGCTCCATTATTTATGCTTATGAAAAACCAAAATACAGAGGGCAATACGGCGACGACTGGAAACGCTGTATCGAGCAGGCCGTCATCGACGCAAAAGTCGACCTCGCAACAGCTATGCAGTCAAAACT
>CAYLMG010000090.1:3046-4650 GCA_964384565.1 uncultured Pirellulales bacterium
GTCACTGTCACCGATTTATCCTCAAAAGATAAATTGACCGAATCCATCAATCAGTTAAAAGATTGTCAGGGTATCAATTTTCTCCTCGGAGGACATCGTAGAAGCGATTTTGAAAATGCTGATATAATAATAGCCAATCCCGCTGTCCCGCCTGATAACGAATTTTTACAAATCGCCCGTAAAAATAAAAAACTTGTAACCTCGCAAATCGAAATCTTCTTTCAGCTTTGCCCTGCAAAAATCATCGGCATAACAGGCTCAAACGGCAAAAGCACTACCGCCGCCCTAACCTTTCATTTGCTAAGCAATTCTATAAGTGGGCATAAGGTTTATCTTACGGGTAATATCGGTAATCAGCCGATGCTTTGTCTGCTTGATAAAATAAAATCACAGGACTTGGTCGTGATGGAAATCTCAAGCTTTCAGCTCGAACAGCTTGCTCAGATTAAAAAAGCGCCGTACATCTCGCTTTTAACAAACCTGACTCCGAACCATCTCGACCGTCACAAAACCTTTGAAAACTACTGCAGCGCAAAGGAAAATATCTTCAAATTTCAGAAGCTCGATGAAGATAATCCTGCTGTCTCGATTTTTAATGCCGAAGATAAAATCGCTAATCAATGGTTCGAAAAATACAATAATGTTCCCGGCAAAACTTGCCTGAAGTTTTCAGCGGATGATGTCACTGACGATATAAAAAATTGTTTCAAGCTTCCCGGCCGGGCAAATCTTGCTAATCTCGCTGCCACACTTACTATTGCAAAACATTTCGGTATCGACAAAGACCGGATTAAAAAAGCTTTACCTTCTTTCAAGGCTTTGCCGCATCGTTTGCAGCTCGTTGCTGAAAAAAATGGCATCTGTTGGTACAATGATTCGAAGGCTACCACACCAGAAAGTACAATTGCCGCACTTGTCTCTTTCGAAAAACCCATAATCTTAATCGCGGGAGGTTACGACAAAAATATCGGTTTTGACGCTCTTGGCCTCGAAATCGCAAAAAGGGCAAAAGCCGCAATTCTTATCGGCCAGACCGCACACAAAATCGCCTCCGCAATAAAAGTATCGCGCATCGAGCATCGAGTAACGAAAATTTTATTTGTGGACTCTCTCGCCGATGCCGTCAGAACTGTAGGCACAATTGCCCAACCTAATGACATCGTTCTTCTTTCCCCTGCCTGTGCCAGTTACGATATGTTCGAGAATTATGAGCATCGAGGCCGAGAATTCACCCGCCTTGTACTGCATAAAAAATAAGCAATAGCGCGCAAATGCGCGCGGGGGGGTAATTAGAAAATCTGATTTTTTTGAAATTTTTTTAATCATTTCCGTATAAAGACTTACGAAAATTCGCGCCTTTAAAAAAACGCAAATGCGCGCAAATTCACGCAAGGGGCTCCAATTATGGAGGGGGATTTTTAGCCCCCGCGATAGTTTTCGACAGAAAACGCGGGGAGTAAATAAGTTCAGGAGGCAGGGAAATCTTTGGCGAACAAAACCTGTAAAAATTGTATTTACCTCTACAGGGCTCAAAACTGCCCCGGCACCTTTATCTGCACAAATAAACATAACGAGCCAGGCCGCCTTTTCATCCTCAAAGAAGA
>CAYLMG010000090.1:4750-7455 GCA_964384565.1 uncultured Pirellulales bacterium
CCTGCTGGTATGGTTGTTGACCACATCGACCGTAACAGCCTCAATAATAAAAGAGAAAATCTCCGAATCTGCACAGCGAGACAAAATTCCTATAACCGTAAAGGTTATGGAACAGCCTCAAAATATAAGGGAGTCCATTGGAATAAAAGTACAAAAAGATGGGTTGCTGTTATTAAACATTACGGCGTATCCATTTTTCTTGGTAGCTTCAACTCCGAAATCAACGCCGCCAAGGCCTACGACAAAAAAGCAAAAGAATTATTCGGCGAATTTGCGTATTTGAATTTCCCGGATGATAAATAATCCAAAATCCAAAATCTAAAATCCAAAATCTAAAATCCAAAATTGAATAATCCAAAATCGCCAATCCAAAATCATAAATCTGTGTTCTCTGCGCGAGATTGATTCCTTTCTGTAACACGTTATCTTATAATGTCCCATTTTGCCTGTTCAGACATCCAAAGTCTGCAACGTTCGATTCTCTCCGGATTTCCACCGTAACTTTTACTACCAGGAAAATCCCGGAGCATTGTAGCCAGCGCCATCGCGGAACGTTGTGCATAGCTCCTTCTTATAACATCATGACCTCCATATCTTCCTAATTTATCACTCTTAAGATATGTGTAAAGATAATCTACTACTTCAGGCTGGCGAATATATGCCAACTCTTTTAATAAAAATGAAACTCTATAATCTTCATCAGGATGTAACTGAACAAGTTCGATGCATCGGGAGATATCTTCTTCAACACCCATTCTTGCTCTTGCTCGTAATGCATGCCAAAATAAAGTATTCTGCCAGTATTGTTTCTTAAGTCGCCTATCAAAAATCCCTAATGGATCTTTTCTTTTTCCGATGCGGCTGCGAAGGGATTCGATTTCATTTTCATGGTCTTTTTTTAATTTTTCTTCAATATTTTCCATTAGTTCTTGAAGCCTTGGTAATTCAGACTTCATATCGGCTACACCAATTAATAAAACAATATCTCTTTGGGAGTACAATCTTTCACCACTTAATATTTTTGAAAGTAGCTGGCTAAGTACTCCATTCGCGTCATTGTTAAAATCATTGGCAGTGGTAAATTGCAGTAGTCTACTGCCCAAATATTGTTTATTTTTAACTGATTCATCATCACGAAGCCTTGTTAATAATTTATAAACAATTCTTCTTCGGCTGAATACATCATTAGCATCAATACCTACATAGGCTATTGAGGCATAAGAATGATAAGAATGCCATCTTACATTTTCATTCGAATCCTCAAAATAATCCTCAAGATAGGGAAATAATGTAGTGCCATATTTTTCTTCTATAAATTCGAATGCACTCCAATCCGTTTGACCTTGACGAACTTTATTCATACAGTGTGAAAGAACATTTGTTATTTCATTTCCATCTACAGGTTCAATTCCTAAAGCAGTAAGTGTCCAGGTTAAAAAAAACACAAGTACTATGATATTCATGTATTTTTTTAATATTAGAGTTTTCATATTATATTCCTTCTACCACGAGTATATAATTTCCTATTCTTTATTGCAAGCCCACCACTGATATTCTCTTAGCAGGTAACCACTACCCAAATTATACATCAAATTTTCATCGTCGTATCCTACTACTTCCCAATCATCTAAGCCAAAATTATGCCCAAGTTCATGTGCTGCGCTGCGTACAACGCCATCTTGCTCAATCCAAGAATAACGACCTGGACATTGACCAAAAGCGACATATTCACAGTGTGATTTCAATATTCGTTTTCTTCATCTTTCTTCGTGCTTTCGTGGACGAATAAAAATCTACACTGAAAGTCTACTTTGACCTCCGTCTTTTTAACGTTTTTATCGAAGCTACTGTCATAGCCGTTATTTCGTTTGTTTCTTCTATCATATACTGTAAACTTTCTTTGGCAACTATTCCGCTTTCTATAAGCAGTTCCATCCAGTACATCGATTCATCTGCTTCTTCTTCGACTATACCGAGCTTAGATATTGTGTCGGCTACGGATCTTCCTCTGCATGCAGCGCGATAATTGGCGCCAACTGAAATTGCCGACCGTAAAAGCTGTTTACCAATTACCTCTGCCGTTTTATTTTTGGGCAGCTTTTCAGCCAGTTTAATAACATTGAGAGCAAGAGTTTTTGTCCGATGCTTAAACATTTCTTCATTCATTTTTAGTCTCTTCTCCAATCCAAAATCTAAAATCTAAAATTGAATAATCCAAAATCTAAAATTGAATAATCCAAAATCTAAAATTGAATAATCCAAAATTTATATAAAGAAGTCTTCCCCCGTAGCTTTCCTGCGGCAGCGGACTCTACTGTTTGGCAGCCGCTTCCAACGGATAGCACCCTTTCGAGGGCAGACCTCGACGCAGCTTCCCTCCTGCCAGCACTCCTGCGGAAACAAAATTAACGGAGGTTTGCCCGCCTCCGGATTAGCAGCGAATACGTCGCACTGACAGACCTCAACGCATTTATTACAGCCGTTACAAATCTCAGGATTTATCTCTACAGGGAAAAATTTCCTGTCACCGGGCACAACATCAGCAGTTCGCTTTTTCATAATCATTTACCTTCTATATAATCCTTATTGTGCTTCTCGTAGTTTTCTTTCAGCCCTCCGTAATAGTCCAGCCTGAGCGCTCCCGTCTCAACGCCGTCCTTGGCGAGCTTTATTGTAACGAACTTCTTCCATTCAGGCGGGTCGTC
>CAYLMG010000091.1:0-7323 GCA_964384565.1 uncultured Pirellulales bacterium
TTTGTTTTTCGCTCTTTTATTATGGAGGCATTTCGGATTCCCACCGGCAGTATGGCGGATACATTAATGGGCGCCCATTTCAGGCTCCGCTGTACTCAATGCGGATATAAATACGACAGGGGTTATACTTTGGATAGGCGCGGTTCTGAAACGGATGTCGTTCCTTCGGGTAATGTGCGGATTCCTGTGAATCGTTGTCCGAGCTGCGGTTATCAGAGCAGAGACGGCAGGGCAGTTGCGGTGTCTAATGGAGACCGGATTCTCGTACTGAAATGTATATACCAGTTTTTCGAGCCTAAGCGCTGGGACGTTGTTGTATTCAAAAATCCACTGAATCCCCGTATCAATTATATAAAACGTTTGATAGGCAAACCGGGCGAGACTGTTGAAATCATAGACGGTGACGTTTATATCGACAGCAAAATCGCGCGAAAGCCAGCCAAGGTTCAGGAGGAATTGTGGATGCCGGTTTATGATAATGATTATCAGCCGGCACGTCCGATGGAAGGTTCATTTAACAATCACAGATGGGAACAGCCGTTTAATACAACAGGCTCAGCGTGGGTTAATGATAAGACTAATCCTGCGTTATTTTACTTAGACAGTTCGGGGGAACGGATTAACACGATGTTTTATGATACGTCGGTTGGTAACGGTTTCCGTACTATGTACGCGTATAACGACATTAGACAGTATCCTGATTTACCGTTGTGCAGCGATTTGATGGTGCGTTTCTATGCGGAAGCAAAAAGTGTAAACGGCTCCGTTGGGATTACTTTGCGTAAGTATGAAACGACTTACAAAGCTTACGTCAGATTTGACGGCCAAGTTTCAATTTCGAGAGCTTTTGATGGAGAAGAGACAGAGCTGAAGAGTGAGAAGATCGAGCCTCCTTCTGTTGGTAAACCGACATTTGTAAGATTTGAGAATGTTGACCATAAACTGGTTTTGCAGGTTGGTTCTGAGCAATTGAGTTATGACCTTGGTCGATTGGCGGGTGATGCAGGAGAAAGAAAAGCTGATATTGAGCCACGAGTTGAGATTTTTGGTTCGGGAAAGTTAAGTCTTTGGCATTTATCAATTTTCAGGGACATTCATTACACCGAGGCGCGGCCTGCTAACGGTCGTAAAGGCGGCAGAGCCGCCGAGGGTGCCCCGTTTCATTTGGAAGAAGACCAGTTTTTTGTTCTCGGAGATAACAGCCCAAGCAGTGAAGACGGCAGATGGTGGGACGAGGAAGGTATTGGCAATAACGGCGTAAGGTATAGGAAAGGCGTTGTCCCGCGTGATTATCTGATAGGTAAGGCGGTTTTTGTATATTGGCCGAGCGGTTTTAGATTTGACTTTGGTAAACTTACATCTCGTTTTGCTTTTATTCCCAATGTGGGCAGGATGCGGTTTATCTACGGCGGAAGTGACGAAAATACCGGTAAATGATTAAAGAGATTTTAAGCAGGACTATTAAACAAAAATAACTTATTTTATCATCGATTGTTTCAGTTTTTTATTCTTCCAAATCAATAAAAGTAAAGTGTGACAAACCGGTAAGGGGATTTTATGAGTCGGACAAGTGGTTGTGTGTTGGTAATGGCTATTTTAATGGGTAGTTTTTACGTTACATTCTGTTACAGTCAGGATGTATCAGATGTTAAAGATGTGCTTATTTTCGGTGATGCTGAATCGGAAGAACAGCACAATCTCGATTCGGGACGGAGCGAAAAGATAACGGGGGGACTGGGTGAGTCTGCCAGACGACTGCTGGCTCCGGAGACAGGAAACTGGGAGGGTGGGCGTATAGCTTTTACACTCAAGGTCGACCCGGAAAAACAGAACTATATAACAATTCGGCTTTGGGGCTCCGATGTCACGAGCAACCGGCTCATCCTCTATTGCGAGGGTAAACAGGTCGGTTATCGCCATCTGGGTGACATTGACATTCTAGATTTCGGCAGCTTAGAACCAGCTTACAACGGCCGCTTTTATTACAACACGACGCCGCTGCCGTTGGCAATGACCCGTGGTAAGCAAGCGCTTCGTTTTGAAATTCGCAGTACCGGCCGAATATGGGGTTATGGCAGGACATTCGAGCAGTACCAAAAGACGATGACTGAGCCGACTCGCAGTATATACAGAATATACACGCACATCGACGGCTATTTTGTTCCGCCAGCCGATGAGAAACAGGGTAAGGTTCCTTTCAATGTGCCGGTGCGTGAAAAACCGGGAGCGGAAGTTCTCGACCGTCTTAAGGAGCGGGTTAATCGCGAACTCAGCGAATTCCTGGCTTTGGACAAGCCCTTGAACCAAATGCAGATGCAGTTCATCTCAAGGGCTTATCATGTCAAGTGGACCGTTGCCTATCGTAACCCGAAGGTCGTCGAGCGGGTGATTGAGGGCGCAGATAAGTTGTATATGGATTTTAAGCAGAACCGGCGTGTCGCTGAGGCCGGCCCGGCGAGCTACAATCCCGACTGGTTTGGGCTTGGTCCTGTGGGTGATTGCATTCGCCTGCTGGCTGAAGAGTTGAGGGCACGGCTTGATGAAGAACTTTTTGGCGGTGTGAAGCGGCGTGAAGCCTGGTCAGAGATGTTGTGCTACAGCCGTGACTGGCATCGTCGGCATCGGCGGCTCTATACCAATCAGTCGATGATTAACGATTTGTATGGCATTTACCTTTCAAACCGAGGTGTTGCAGTCATCGAACCGGGCAAAGCCATTGCCGAGTCTCAGATACGCCGCTACTTGTATGAGTCGGTCGGCCTGGAGCCGTGGCTCGGCAGTGATGACGCTAACGGAAATCCTCAAAAACCGCTGGGAGAGAATTATTGGCAGTTAACTTCCAAAGGATTGACTAAAGAGCTTGGTTACGTTGGAAATTACGGCGAGGTGCTCGACTGGGTGACGACTCTCTATAACGCTACACGGCCTGCGCCGGATCGGCCGGGTGATGTCAAAATCAAGACTCGGCTTGAGAAGATAACCCATGCCCGCGGCGTGTTCCGTTACCCGGCGCCGGATGCCGACGGGTATCGTGCCATGCGTCTGGAAACTATTATAGGCTGGCGCGACTCTCATTATCCAGGCGATGTGGTTTATGGGGAGCGTCCTACGTGGGATGCATCAGCGATTTATTGTGCGGCTGTAACACTGGATTCGAACTCGGTTGGTTATGCGCAGCAGATGTTCGATGACAACCAGTATTTCAAATCTGTGGAGAATCAATTGACATTCGGGGGCCTGCGCGCCACAGCGGGCCTGCTCCATCAGGGCGAGGCATACGAGTTGCTCAAGAGTCAGCCGGAAAGTCCAAAACGTCTGCCTATGTCACCGGGACAGCCCGATTTTGTTTTTACCGACGAGGAGGACGGCGTTGTTGCCATCAAGAACGGTGATGAGATACTCTATGCTTCATTATACTGGCGTGCCCGCTATGCGGTAAACTTTCTGGCGCGCGTCCACTATATCACGCCGCGTTTCGATAGGATTGCAGTGGTGCGGCAGGGGACGGAATATGAAGCAAGCGGTATGACCTACAAGCGTCCGGACTGGACTGATTTTGGTTTCGGTAACGGCGGCCATAAATACCCCGGTGATTTTCATTCGGCGCATGTCGGCGAAGAACTGCCAATTGCCAGAATTCCGGAAGGGATTCTTTTCAGGCCCGGTGATGAAAATGTAAATGCCGGCAAAGGCTCTTTCTACAAGCTCCGTTATGGTCCTTATCTGATAGCAATGAACTGTACCAAAGATAAGACATACCAGTTAGAGATTCCGGAAGGATATCCAGGGGCCAAAGAATTGGTTACCGGCAAAATAATTGCAAGGGACGAAACACTCAACGTTGCTGCTCTGTCGACCGTTGTTCTTTATTTGGACAAATAGTGCAAGGTGGTTTTGGGATGACTTCTGGTATTTTTTGCAGGCAGGAATCAAATTGGAGACTGACGCGTTCAGCAGGCTTATAGCGATATAGATTGGGTGCGGTTTATCTACGGCGGCTCAGGTGATTAAACTGGGCTAATCTATGTCTTTAAGATCACTTCATTATTAGTAAAAGTCCCATATTATTTGCACAAACGGTTATTTTCTGGAGCAGGGGATAAAAAAAGATTCTTTTTTTTTTGATTGGTTAATTAGCACTTATTTTATGACGATTTTTATTAATGTTTGGGTGCTTTTAGATAAACGTGGGGGATGATTGTACCTATAGTAAGGAAATAGGATTATGCGTAAGAAAATTTGTGTAAAAATAATCGTGGTAATAATGGGCGCTCTGTTAACTATACCCTTTTTAGCTGTAGCTGGAGAAGGTAGCTTTGAAGATACCGACGATTTGTTCGAGCTGAGTATCGAGAAGCTGATGGAGATACCGATAGTAACCGCGTCGCGGCAGGAGCAGTCCATCTATGAGCTTTCGGTTCCGGTTACCGTGATTACCGCCGAAGATATTCATTACAGCGGTCTTACGAACATACCGGAGATTCTTCGATATGCAGTTGGTGTAGATGTGGTTCGTCTTGACCGGGCGAGATATATGGTGGGTGTAAGAGGTCTTTTCAGCACGGTTTCAGACAGAACACTCGTTTTAATTAACGGCAGAACCACATTGGACCCTGTTTTTGGCACGAGCTGGATGGAGATGCCTGTTTTGGTTGAGGATATTGACCGGATAGAGGTTGTTCGGGGGCCCGGCGGGGCTGTTTGGGGCTCGAACGCATATACAGGTGTTATCAACATAATTACGAAAAAGCCTGAAGATGTGCAGGGAGTTTTTTCGAGTACCACAATAACTGAATTTGGTGACAGTTATACACATCTTCGGTACGGCGGAGTTGATAAGAATTTTTCCTGGCGAATCTCTGCAGGATATGAGGACATAGAGAGTTCCGATGAGGCCGGTGCGGGCAGAATGATGTATAAATATCCTTTTTTGGGATTAGATGCCACAATTACTGAGGCACGTGATTTTTTCAGGAGCTATAAGTTCGACACGGATTTTGGGTATGAGATTTCCGACGCCAGCAAGCTATCTTTCGGCGCTGCTCATTCGAGTTCCGAAATAGGGGACAGGGATTTTTTGGCGTATTTTCCGCAGGAGAATGCTCTTACAAGTATTACAAGAGTATATGCGAAGATGGACCACAGCTTTGATGAAAAAACGAAGGGATATTTACAGTGGTTCGGCAATTTTGCAGTATTTAATAATTCGTATCTGATAAGGCGCTATGCATATAATGAGAATGACCTTGAAGGTCAGATTAGCTTCAAGCCGAACGATAAGCACAATATCTCGATAGGCGGGAATCTTCGCTGGATACACGTTACAACTGATAATGCTTCAACTATGGATGAATCTGCCTTTTTTGATGATACCTACGATGAGTATTGGGCAGGAATGTATGCTGTCGATAGAGTCAAGCTCTCCGATAGGCTGACTATCGAGGCTCAGGGACGCGTTGACCGTTTCAATCAGACGCAGACGGACTGGTCAGCAAGAGTGGCAGCGTTATATGCACTGGACGCACAAAAGAGGCACACATTAAGGTTTGGTTTTGGAAGAGCGTTCCGTGCGGGCAGCACTTCACTGCGTGAGTACGACGTTACAGCTTTTATGGGATTATTTAACGTTCAGGGTATTGGACGTGACCTTAACAATGAGAACACATATTCGCTTGAAGCCGGTTACGTAGGAAGGTTTTCAGAAAATGTTACGGTCCGGCTGGATGCCTTTTATCAGAGAATGGAACATCTGATGGGCGTAATAAATCGTATGGCCGGTCCTGTTACCACGAGTACTTTTATAAGTAATGGGGGAGCAAATCTTTACGGCGTTGAGGCTGAGCTGAGAACAAAGATTAATGACAATAGTACTTTATCGGCGTGGTACACATACCATCAGCTGGATTTGGACGACCACGCTCAGGTTATCAGGTCTTTTGACCCTGCGAGGCATAAGACAGGTCTTTTGTATCGCTGGTTTGTGGATAAAAATTGGGTGTTTAACTTGAATTACAGCAATTCGATTTTTAGTACAGCCTATGATGCTTCCAGCACAGGTGATGCACAATACAGCCCATTTAACGAGACGGAGACGATTAATCGTCTTGATTTATCAGTCAGCCGGAAAATTTTACAGGGCGATGGCGAGCTTATGGTAGGTGTGGCAGATGTTTTTAATAAGACAAGTTCGGCAGCATCTGACTATAATAATTTTACTGGTCATGAGACGCCCGGCAGGATGTTCTTTGGCAGGATTCAAATTCACTTCTGATGTTTTTGAGTGCAGTCGTTGTCATTATTTATTCGGCAACAGTTTTTTGATTTTTTCGATTGTTCTCTGAGTAGCGCCCTGGTTTTTTCTTATAACTTCCCGGCCGTTACGGGCGATTTTTTGAGCAATATCTTTGTCTGCAAGACATTTTTTCACAGCTTTAAACAATTCGTCAGCATCCTTTACCTGAATGGCGCCTTCGTCTGCCAATAAAGCATCGACAGTCTGGTTAAAGTTGAAGGTGTAAGGGCCGAAGATTGTGCATTTTCCCAGGGCTGCAGCCTCGGTCATATCCGAGCCGCCCATAGGCACGAGTGAGCGTCCTACAAAGATTACCGTCGCGAGCGAATAAAATTTTCTCAAATCTCCCATAGTGTCCCCGAGTATAACGGTTCGGCTGTCGGTTTTTGGCGGATTGGGATTGTCTTTGATTTGACTGTATCGGATAAAGGGCAGGCCGAATTGGCTTATCAGTTGTGCCACTTCGTCAAATCTTTCGGGTTTGCGGGGTACTATGACTAATCGCAGGTCTTTGAATTTATCATAAGCTATTAATTTCATATATGTTGTTAGCAGCAGTGCTTCTTCGTCGGTTCCTGTTCCGCCGGCGACCCATAACCTCTGGTTTTGTTTTACATTGAGTTTTTCAGCAAGCCGGTCGGAGCCGTTGACTTTATCTGTGATTTGTGCTGTATCGTATTTCAATGAGCCGGTGACGATTATTTTGTCTTTTGGTGCGCCGAGGGCCCGGAAGCGTTTTGCGTATTCTTCTGTTTGTGCGAGGATAAGAGTTGTCTGCTGAAATATTTTTCGGATTATTGATTTTATAATTTTGTATTTTGGAAAGCTTTTGTCACTAATCCGGCCGTTAACGACGACTACGGGAATGTTAAGGTACTTTGCGGTATCAACGAGGTTCGGCCAGACCTCAAGCTCCATCAGCAGACAGATTGCAGGTTTTATGTTTTTGAAAGCCCGTTGCATAATGGCAGAAAAATCCAGGGGGAAATAAAAGACAGCCAGCTCGCTTCCATAGAGGGCGTTGGCTCTGT
>CAYLMG010000092.1:0-2263 GCA_964384565.1 uncultured Pirellulales bacterium
GCAGAAGCTGCTATATCGATAAAGAGCCACGGTGTGCGGAGCGGCCGAGCGACCATACACCAATTGTTGCGGAGTTTATCCAATAAATACCTGGGGAACAGGGACTCGAACCCCGACTAACTGATCCAGAGTCAGTTGTGCTACCATTACACTATTCCCCATCAATCATCAATTCATTAAATCGAGGCGATTTTTTGTTTCAGTCGATATCAATCACCGTGTACCTCAGGCTGATTATAGCAACGACTTTCGGTTCTTCAAGGCCAAAAAATCCAAAGACGTCAACAAACGATTCTGGTTTTGACTATGTAAGCATAGGTTGTAATCGTTTATCCTATATATAAAAACAAGAAGTTATACGACTATAACCTATAGAAAAATCACATTATGAAATATTAAAGGTCTTATAGAGAAATTTTAAATTTAGAAAGGAACGATTAAATGTAAAATCGGTTCCGTCTAACTGTTCGATTCGCGGATTAGAGCATCACCGGCTTTCAAATTAAAACCGAGATTAGAAAAGAGTTGAAAAAAAGTGATTGTGTAAAAAAAGATAAAATTCCAAATCACCCGGTGAGCTGCTGAGCATCAGCCGGCACTGAAAATTGCCGGCTGTGTTTTTATTTCTTTACCCAAAGAAGGTCACGTTCGAAGTCGAGAACTATCACAGTATTTCGGAAATACTGCATTCCCAACAAAGCACCGCATTCCTCCAAAAGAACATTTTCATCCGGGAATACAGATACGTTCGCATTTTTTATAATTCTGCCGGCAAATTCAAATTCCGGGATAGAGCCCCTTCTGCATTTCAGCCGTCCAATAAAGGGGTACAACTGGGTAACTTTTGTCAAACTGACTTTCGGGATGCCGTTTTGGATTTGGTTCCAAAGCTGTTCGGTGACAGCCAGTCCATTTCCGTTGCCGGTATCGAGCTGAACCTCAATACTTGTGCCAGCGACGGGAATCTGAACAAATAAAAAGGCATTGCCATGAAAATCCTCTTCAATAGAAAGAGGATACTGCATCCAGAGTTTCCCATCCTGGGTTTGAAAATCCTTATCAGTCGAAAATTCCACCTCTTTATTGATACTATCAAAGAGGAAATATTTGAACTCCCGCAATGCCGGCAGGCCGAGAATGACAGCGTTGTCTTCATTGCGAAAGAGGCTTAAGAGACCACGGCGCTTCAGATAAAAACAGGGCCAGTCAACAAGACTAATGTCAGCAATCCTGAGCTCCGGAAGATGACAAAGCCCAAAGTTAAAACCTTCGAAGTGCTTGGTTTTAATAGGATACATGGGAAGTTTGTTATCCTTAATATGGCTATTTTTAACAAAAACCGCCTGTGATGCACCCGTATCGAGTATAACAGGATAGTTCCGGCGGCCGATTGAACCTTCGATGACCATAAACCGGGCGGTGTTCCATAAGTTGTGATACTTTACACGGCAGGTTTCAGCCTGCTCTATCCGGCTGTCTATATCCCAGAAGTAATCAACAGTTCCATCGCTTCTCTTCACAACTTCTATCGCATACGGTCCATTATTCGGGTCTATCAGAGACGAGCCGTCTTCGCTTTCGAGCCCGCTGATATTGAAATGCTGTAAAGAAGAATGTACAGAGCAACCAACAAACAAAAATGATAAGCAAACACAACAACAGCTCAAAGACAACCTTTTCATAACCATCCTTCAAGCCACCCTCAAATAAAGGTTCCTTCCAAGACGAAAGCATCCTTTGAGCATCCCATGCTTTGTGAAGAAATTATGAAGAGGCCATTTTTTGCTTAAAAGCTGAGAAGTACCCTGCCCCCATTAAGAGATGATTTTATCAGATTTTGAAGACGATGTCAAGAGAATTCAGGCATTCAAAGTCACTCAACATTAGTACATTAGAAAGCTGACAAAACCGGACCTAAAGGGATATTATTTAGTTCGTAAAGAAAATGGTTTGTTTGCTTATTGTATGAGATTTTATCGGACAATCTGAAAAAAAATTATTTTTTTTGCCAAACCCGGCCTTTGTATATCAATCCAAATCAACACATCCCTCATTGACAATCCACGGTTAAATCTATAATCTATTGTATATGATTCGGATTTCTCATATTGCGGTTACATTCTGTCTGATAGTACTGCTTACCGGCTGCAACGAGAATAGGCCCCGTGAAAAACCCGTCTGGGAAGATGTAAAACTCGGCGACCTCGCCCCTGCCGGCCAGAAGCCGCAAATACAGCAACTGGATTCCATAAATTTCCAGGTT
>CAYLMG010000092.1:2363-7098 GCA_964384565.1 uncultured Pirellulales bacterium
GGCCAGCTTGCACTGCGAATAAAGGCGCAAAGAATACCGGGCTTAAGAGGTGTCTGCAACGTCAGCTTCACTCCGGTATTTCCCTCGCCTTTAAAACAGCTAACAACGAAATTACCCGACAGCTCAGCATCTAATGATACATTCTTCGAGTCGTGTAGTTTCAGCCTGAAAATGAGCCCGGGTGACTTCATATTTCTAAAGCCTTTGCAATATATCAGCCACCAAAACTCATTAGGCAGTCTTTTCTTCAGCAGAGCCGCCGCGAGACCGTACGTTGTCAGTTTCCTTATAATCTGCACACATATTAGTGATTGAGCATATATGTCCGGCGCAACAGTTATACTCACAAGATGTGAAGAATACAACCACACGAAAATATCACACAACCTTCAAAGACATTTTGAGCTTCTCGGCGGCCTAAAGAGATTTGTCAAACGAGGTGACAGTGTCCTCCTAAAGCCGAATTTTATCGCTCCGCGCTCGGCACATCACGCGACACAAACTCATCCTGCTGTTATAATCGAGACTGCGAAACTGCTGAAAGATTTCGGGGCAAAACCATTCGTTGCAGACTCACCCGCCTGGTCAAACGTCGAAAACTGCATCAAAAAACTCAAACTCCAGGAACCTCTGAAAAAGCTTAACGTCCCATATAAACAGCTCAAAAGAGCCAAAAAATGCAAAATCGGCGACAACACCGTCGGGATAAGCTCTCTGGCACTCGATGCAGACGTAATTATAAACCTGCCAAAACTCAAATCACATCAGCAGCTTGTTGCAACCTTCGCTGTGAAAAATATGTTTGGGACTGTCTGTGGAAAGAGAAAGGCGATATGGCATTTTAGGAAAGGCAAAGAGGCGGAAAAGTTTTGTCACTTTCTTATAGATATTTTCAAATATCTCAATCCCGCTCTAACGATTATAGACGCCGTATATGTGATGGACGGCGGCGGCCCAATCAGAGGCAGAAGCAGGCCTCTGGGCTATCTTATCAGCGGGACAGAACCTATCGCACTTGAAATCACCTGTGCTAAGCTGATAAATCTCGACCCTGACTTTGTGCCTATTATCAAAACTGCAAAAAGAATCGGTTTTGGCTGCTCTGATTTCGAGAAAATTGAAATTCTCGGCGACGGCTTACCTGAAAAACCGTGCACCGATTTTGAACTGCCAAAACTTATCCCGATAAGATTTTCCTTCGCACACGTCTGCAGGAGTATCGCAAAACAAATCGTCCTGCTCGCCAAATCAGGCATTGGAAAAAATACAGACAATCGATAAAATACTTTTCGAAATGAAGAAAGAAAAAAACAAACCTTCCCAAAAAACTAAAACCCGTTTCTATTTAACCATCCTTCCGGTCGTAACAATAGCTTCGCTTTTTATCTATACCTACCGGCTGCAAATCCAAAACCTCTTTACAAATACCGAACGTAACACAGATGCACAAAGACTGTCAGGAAAAGAATGGGCCAGTCGAATTGGGCTGCCGGGACTGCCAAATTTCCATAAGGTCTCGGACGAACTGTACCGGGGAGCTCAACCGACAAAACAGGGGATAGAACAACTGAAAAAACTCGGTATCAAAACAATTATAAACCTGCGCTCATTTCATTCCGACAGAGACGAAATAGCCGACAGCAATTTTGTGTACGAACAAATTTATATGAAACCATGGCATCTGGAAGACAAGGAAGCTATCCGATTTTTACAAATAGTAACCGATGAATCCAACCATCCTGTCTTTGTCCATTGTAAGCGAGGAGCAGACCGGACAGGTGTGATGTGCGCAATTTACCGAATCATAGTGCAGGGCTGGGGTAAACAACAGGCAATAGAAGAAATGACAAAAGGGGGCTTCGGATTCAATAAATTCTACATAAATTTAATAAAATACATCGAGCAACTGGACATAGAAAAAATTAATCAGTCTGCACATACCCTGACAATCAGTAATTAGACAATCCATATTCCAATCCATTATAGAAAATATCAACGATATGACCTCTGTTTAATTTTCACATGTAAAAAAAACACAATCAATCAAAATCATACAGATGTCAATACTGAAAGTATCCTGTCCCTATCGGGCTGGCTGAATTCCTGTCCGTAAAATCTGATAAAAATCTCTTTTCTCATTTGCTCTTCGGTTATGCCGGGATGGGTGTTGTAAATGGAGCTGCGCACGATTTGCTTTGCGGCATCAAACATAGAGCAGCCCATAATCAATCGCTGCTCGCCGGTTTTCTGCATCATTAATTTTCGAAACAGGGCGGCAATCTCAGGATGAGTGTCGTTCATTATTCACCTCTTTATAAAGCTGTTCCAAACCCAACTCTCGAACCCATTTATCGATATATTTCAAGTCCAAGCCATCCGCCGCTTCAATCAAATTCTTTACATCTTTCAATTGCATTTCAGAGCGACTGTCTTTTGCCCAAATCAGCTTGGATATAACCAAATCTTCCGGCGAGGCAAACCACATAGGCCATTTGTCTATTAGAACCTGCTTTCTGCGAGAAAATTCGGCTTGCTGATATGCAGAAGACTTTTTAATAATAAAATCAACCTTGACCATATACTGATTATGTATCAGATTAAACATCCCCTGTTGCAAAACTTCCTTTTCAATCATTTCTTTGTTTATGTAGAAGTTGTCCTGAAAAAGTGCGACAAATCGACTAACGTCTTTCCGATGTAATTCTACTACAATATCTATATCCCTTGTCATTCGCGGTATGGAATAATAATTAGCAGCAATCGAACCGGAAACCATATAGGGTATGTCCGCTTTGTTTAAGCGGCGGGTAACCATTTTCAACACCTCAAGCTCTTCACTCATACGCAAGCCTCATTTATTACAAGCTTCGAAAGCAAACGCCGGTAGCATACCAAATTACAACACACGCTACAAGACAATCCTGCGGAGCTTCTCGCTGCCAAACTCTAATCTCTGAGCGTTGACGTAAGGACATTATTTAGATAATATTATTTTTATGCGAACGAAAAGTAAATCCTTAAACCAGATACAAACTGCAAGCGGCAAGCCACAAGAGACGATTAACATTCTGGGTATAGAGACAAGCTGTGATGAGACGGCGGCGGCGGTTGTTACCGACGGCAGAATCGTTAAGTCATCGGTAATCGCCTCGCAAAACAAGCTGCATGAAAAATACGGCGGAGTTGTTCCCGAAATCGCATCACGCGCCCATATCGAACAAATATACCCGGTAATAAACGAGGCAATGGAACAGGCGAAAATCTCGCCTGAACAAATCGATGCAATCGCTGTCGCAAATCAGCCTGGACTGACCGTCGCACTTATAATCGGTGTAACTGCTGCCAAGACCTTAAGCTTTGCCTGGGATAAACCTCTGATTGCCATTGACCACCTGCATGCACATATGCAGTCAGCAATTCTTTCCGAAGAAAATATCAAGTTGCCCGCTGTTGCACTAATTGTTTCCGGCGGCCATACAAGTCTTTACGACTATAAATCGCCGCTTGAGCCGAAACTTTTAGGCTGTACAATAGACGACGCAGCAGGTGAGGCATTTGACAAAGTTGCTGCAATATTAAAACTGCCTTATCCAGGTGGGCCGGCAATAGAAAAAATTGCAAAAAAAGGAAATCCCGAAGCAATAAAATTTCCCCGCTCAATGCTCGGCAAGGACTCGCTCGATTTTTCTTTCAGCGGCATTAAAACTGCGGTTCTTTATTACTGCAGAGGCCAGGATATGAAAGGTGAAAACAAGGTCGACTCGATGAGCGAAGAGGAAATTGACGATATCGCAGCTTCTTTTCAGGCGGCGGTCATTAATGTTCTCGTCGAAAAAACAAAACTGGCAGCAGAAAAAATAAAGCCTGAAACAATCCTGCTTGGCGGCGGCGTTGCCGCAAACTCAACTTTAAGAGTAGAGCTGCAAAAAATGTGTAATGGGCTGGGGCCGGCAGCCAGACTTTTCGTTGCTGAGAAACAATATTGCACAGACAACGCGGTTATGGTAGCCTCTTTAGCCTATCATAAATATAAGGCAGGGATTTTTGCCGACCTGACAATTGAACCGAAAGCTCATAGTGAATAAAAAAGTGCAGAAATGGATGCCGAACAGCTGAAGAAATTATTAGAACAGGTCAAAGCCGGCCAAACCGATATCAACGAGGCGGTGGAAAAACTACGCCATTTGCCGTTCGAGGATTTGGGCTTTGCCAGAATCGACCATCACAGGCAGCTTCGCAGAGGATTTGCCGAAACAATCTATTGTCCCGGCAAAACAAACGAACAAATCGTAGAAATCTTTTCGAGGATGGCTGAAAAGGGCAGCAACATCCTCGCCACTCGTGCAACAGAACAGGACTATGAAGCCGTTGCGAAAAAGATTCCAAATGCACGATACGAAAAAGATGCAAGGGCAATTGTCCTCGAGCAAAAGAAACCAACGCTGAGCAAGAATGCGATACCTATTGTCACTGCAGGTACAGCCGATTTGCCCGTGGCGGCCGAGGCGAAGGTTACGTGCGAGATTATGGGCCAGAAGACCGAGCTTATCTGCGATGTAGGCGTGGCGGGCCTGCACAGAATTATAAGCAGTTTGCCGAAACTGCAAAATGCAAACGTCATTATCGTCGTAGCCGGTATGGAAGGCGCATTGGCCAGCGTCGTAGGAGGACTCGTAAGCTGCCCGGTGATTGCCGTACCCACAAGCGTCGGTTACGGAGCCAGCTTCGAAGGCCT
>CAYLMG010000093.1:0-7004 GCA_964384565.1 uncultured Pirellulales bacterium
AACCACTCCTTTAGCCCTGGCGCTCATATTGGTCACTATGAAACCCACCCGGGGGGAAAGCTCACCCTGATGCCACTCCACCTTGGCCACTACTCGGCGGGGTTTGTCCCAACTGGCTGCCTTATACATGAGATCACTGTACAACACTATCGGTTTCTTCGGAGGCTGTCCAGCAGGCCAGCTGAGCAGGTGTTGAATTAGCCTCTACAATACATCGTTTGCCGGAAGACGGATGGCATACAAAATGCCCCTTTCCTCCAAGTCCTCATAACCCTCTGGCTTGGCAAAGGCGGCATCAGCTCGAAAATACATTCTGATTTTTCTATCTTCGTACCGCCTGAAAATTGGTTTCAGAAGTTCTCGCCACCTGTCAGCACTATGTACATTGCCTGGCAGAAGCATTGCTCCTTCGCAATCTCCAAACTCACTTAAAGCAAAATGCAGGGTGATAGCATACGCAGCCGAAGTGTCCGTTGTATGCTGATCCCTCCTGCTCGCCAAAGACTTGGCTCTTCGAGCTATCTGCATCAAGAATTACTCGCCGGTGCTTTGTCTTAGCCATAGCTCTTTGAACCCACCTGCTGTTGATCTCCGACAAGGCGCCAAGATTTTCCTTCATCGTTAACATCTCAGTTTCAAAACGTCCAATGGTATTGGTACTGGCAGCGTTCTTCTTGACTTTCTTCTTCCCGGTGATGACTCGCATTACGGGGTCTTTGCTCATACGAGTTGCATCGTTAACATCTTCGTATCCTGCCAAGCGGCTGTAAATGGACTGTCGCAAAAGAGGTTCTAATGCGTGCTGAACGTTACGTCCTTTCCGTTTTTAGGTGAAAACTGTGGACGTCGAATCAAATAATCCCAATGCCATATCCAGATCACGATAGGCAAGAAGACCTGCATCTGATGTCACTTTTGAACCATGAAATTCCAGCCTGAGACTGCTATCGAAACCGACCTTTAAACCTTCACCCTTGAGTTGACCCATATTTCACCTCTTGAATGCGTGGTTTTCCTTGTAATTTAACACCTTAGGCCGAATTCGCAAATTACTTTCAATCTTGATTTGGTGAATGCGGGGTTAACTATTTCTAAACTCGTATCTGATTTGCATGATGCTGATTTTAACTGTGCCTGCTTATTATGATCCGCTGAGGATTTTCAGCAGTTCCAGGAGATCGAAAATATCGGTTTTACTATCCCCATTCACATCTGTTTCCGGGCCGCCCTGGCCGCTGCCAAGTACTTTCAACAATTCCAACAGATCAAAAATATCTACTGTTCCATTACTATCGACATCCCCAGCGCCATCCGATCCGGGAGTCTCTATGGCCACACTCGTATTCTGAACTTTCATATCAATATTCTGCCCTTTGGGATCTCTGGCTACCAGATCGACAATTTCAAAGTCCGCCCTTGTGCCTGCCGGGGCGCTTGAGCGTACCCTTAAAGAAATCTCCGCTACTGTCCCGTTACCGAAGAAGCCCTCGCCAAGGTTGCTTATAAATTTTAAATCGGCTTTTCCAGGTTTGATAGATTTTGCGAGAGAAAAATCCGTAGTATCGACACCCTCAGCCGGGCGGGCCGAGAGAGCTTCAACCTGTAGTGAATCATATGCAAGGGTGAAAGACAATCCATGTAAATTGGAAACCGGGTAATTATAGCCAACCTTGATTTGCAGCGGATAGGTTCTATCCGGGGATATCTGATTAGAGGATATAACCGGTGAAATCATCGGGATATTGACTTCGCTTTCTCCGGCCACAACTGCAAACATTGTTACTGCGTATGAAATATACTCGAAAGTAAGTATATTTGCTTCAAGATCGCGGCTGATCACTTTCTGTCTATCCCATATTCCGGTCAATGCGTCATAGCCCATAACGGCCAGGTCTTTTTCTTCACTACCCGGCAACAGGTCTCCCTCATTGTAACTTGTTGTTATGTTCCATGGGAGACCGTCGCGGAAAAGGTTTTTGTCTACTGTTTGTGCAGAACTGAGATCCAGTCCCCATCCACGTCTTATGAGCGTGAATCCTTCGCCAGCATCCATTGGGCCTGGAGAAACCTCCACCGAATTCAATAAAAGCAGGTAGACCCCGGTTGCCATAGCTCCCATGGAAGTGGCTTCTATGGTAAGGATTCCGGAGGAAGATACTCTGATGGAAATATTCGAGTACGAAGAATTCTCCGCATGTTCACTCTCAGCCAAAATCTTACCGCTTTTGTCGTAAAGATATAGACGGGTTTCGAAATCATCACTCACCATATCTATATGCACCGAGTCGCCACTTTCTGCGCTGAGGGTATAAATATCGGCGTAACTGCCTTTTTGATAATGGCTTGGCATATCGCTGGAAGTCAGGGTAGCGCTAATAGCGGCGCCATAAGAAATTACATCTTCATCTTGGTCATCAGAGCTTGAACTTAGTGTCAGTTTGTATGGCCCTGTCTCAGACAAATCGTAAGAGGTAATTTCGATGGTGTAATTCCCACTTGAACGCAGCTCGTAAATTATTACAGACTGCGAGATGCTTTCATTGTAGTCATCATTGTAGTCAACCAGGTTACATGCAGGATCATACAGATAGAGATAGGTATCAAAAGCGCTGCTCACCAAATCTATCGTTACCGTATCGCCGATACTTCCTGAAAATGTGTAATCATCTGAAAAAACGCCCTCACGACGGCGGCTCATCTGGTCACCCTGGTATAGAGAGTCGCTTACTTCTTCGCCGTAGGAAATCTTCATGAAAGAACGGTCGGCGAATAAAGTCGGAATGCCTGAGAGCAGAGTAAGCTGGTACTGCCCTGTTTCGTTGAAGTCAAACGATGTTGCCTCAATAGTGTATGTCCCGTCTGAAGAAAGGATGTAGCGGATGTATGAATGAGAAGTGCCGCCGAAAGCATCATTATAGGCCACCACATCACCGTCCGGATCGACAAGGAAAAGGTATGTATCAAAAGCGCTGCTTCTCAGTTCTATCCCCACAGAGTCTCCGTAAGTGCCCTCGAACGTGTAATCATCTGCGAAATTTCTCCCCTGGTATCGACTTGTCCCGTCGGTAACGCTAAGAGATTCCATTAAAGAATCTCCATATGAGATTACAGTGCTTGTTCGCCCGGGTTTAACATCCTCATTGCCCAGCAGGGTAATCCGGTAATCCCCCACCGAATTGCTCTCGTAGGATGTAACCTCCACAGTATAGGTGCCGCTAGAGGCGAGCTTGTACCAGATATATGATCTGGATGTACTGCCAAAGTCGTCGTTTTCGGCTACCAGAGTTCCGTCCGGGGCGTAAAGAAACAGAAATGAGTCGAAATCGTCGCTCTCCAGATCGATCACCACCGAGTCCTCTGAACTGCCGGTGAACTTATAGTCATCCGCAAGGCTTCCGGGCCGAAGGCGGCTTGTTCCATCAAAAGCGCTTAGGGATTCGTTCAATGTTCGGCCGTAAAAAATTTCCGTAACGGAGCGTTCTCTGCTCACATCCCAGTCGGAGAGTAAAGAAATCCGGTATTCCCCTGTTCCTTCCTCATCATAAGAAGTTACTTCCACTGTATATGTACCGCTTGAGGGAAGAATATACATGATAACCGAACGAGAAATCCCGCCAAAATCGTCGTTTTCAGCCACCAGGTTTCCTGCGGGATCGTAGAGGTAGAGATACGTGTCGAAATAGCTGGTGGAGAGGTCTATTAATACAGAAACCCCCTCGTTTCCTGCGAATGTATAGTCATCGGCTGGTATCCCGATGCGGCGACGGCTCATACCGTCAGTCTCCTCAAGCGAACCAGTTTTCTCCGTTCCGAAGGAGATCTCCTTGACACTCCGGTCCGGGCTGATATCCTCATTGCCCAGTAGCCGAATCAGATATGCCCCTGTCTCGTTATCGAAGAAAGAGGTAACCTCGATTGTGTAAGTTCCGCTTGAGGGCACCACATATTTTAAGAATGAACGGGTGATGCCTCCGTAGTCATCGTTCTCGGCTGCCAGTATACCCTTGGAATCATAAAGGTAGATATATGTGTCAAACTCTCCGCTGGTAAGATCGATCGCCAGGGTATCACCGGAATTTCCCTGGAAGGTATAGTCATCTGCATAGTGCCCGCTGGAAAACATGCGGCTCGCACCATCTGTCACACCCAGAGAACCGATCATTTCCATGCCGCAGGATAATCCCATAACAGTGCGTTCTACACTGATATCTTCTCCAGATAACAATATAATTTGGTATTGCCCTGTCTCACCCACATCATAGGAGGTAATTTCCACGGTGTAGGTTCCACTCGTTGAAGGTGTGAGAAGAATCAGTGAGCGCACAGTTCCGCCATAATCGTCATTTTCCGCGAGAGGATTACCTGCCTCGTCATAGAGGTATAAATATGTATCCACATCAACGCTTGTTACCACTATCAGTAGTGGTTCACCGGAATTTGCACTAAAGGTAAAATCATCGGCGAAACTACCTGTGCGTTCACGGCTAGTTCCGTCGAAACTATCCAAAGAGCCACTAACTGTGTTGCCGGAAGCGATAGTTGCGCTGGACCGCTGGGTTATTATATCTCCCCCGGCAAGCAGCCTGATCCGGTACTCCCCTCCCAGACCGTCGTATGAGGTGACTTCCACGGTATGGGTCCCGCTGGTGGACAATGTATAATCGATACGAGAATTACTGGAATTTCCATAGTCATCGTTGCCGGCAACTAAGATGTCATTGGAATCGTAAAGGTAAAGATATGTATCGAACTCATCGCTTTCCGCACCGATGGTCACGGCTTCTCCTTCAGTTCCCTCGAAGGTGTAGTCATCGGCATAATGCCCACTCCTTCTACGGCTAACTCCATCGTCAGAGTCAAGCGTACCGCTGATAGAACTGCCGGAGGAGAGCCCGGTGACAGACCGCCTGGGGAAAAAACTTTCATCATCGGATAATATAATTCGGTAATCTCCGGTTTCGTTACTTTCGTAAGAGGTGACCTCCACGGTATAGGCGCCTGTAGCCTGCAACTCATATGTGATTAGTGATTGTGATGTACCGCTAAAGTCATCATTTTGTGCTAGCGGAATACCCCTTTCATCATAAAGAAACAGATATGTATCGAATATGCTGCTTTCCAGGCTTACCACTATTACGTCCCCTGAATTGCCGGTAAAGCTGAAGTCATCTGCGTAATGAGACCCGTCAAGGCGGCTTCCTCCGTCAGTTTCGCTCAAGGATCCCTCTATCGTGTCACCAATCTGGAGTACAGTAACGGATCTTCCAGGCCCGGCATCCTCGTTACTCAGTAGAGAAACCCTGTAGCTCCCGGTTTCGTTAATGTCGTAGGAGGTGACTTCCACCGTATATGTTCCCTCTACGCTGAGACTGTACCAGATATATGATCCCGTGCTTTCACCATAGTCGTCATTAAATGTCAGAAGACTACCGTCCGGGCCGTATAGCAGTAGATAAGTGTCCAGTTCCTCGCTCACAATTTCTATGGCGACAGCGTCCTGGGCATTTCCCTCGAACGTGTAATCGTCCGCAAATCTTCTGCCGCCCAGACGGCTGGTGCCGTCCAGGGTTGTTAAGGCTCTCTCAATCGAAGCGCCATAGGATAGTTCTTCGACAGACCGTTCGGAATCCGCGGCTTCAACTCCTGCTGCAAACCTTATCTGGTAATTGCCTGTGGCGTTTTCATCCACTGAGCTGACTTCCAGGGTATAGATGCCGCTCGCAATCAACCAATGGACTAAAAAGGAGGATGAAGAGCCGGTGAAGTCTCCAGCGAAGTTCACCAGGTTACCGTCAGGATCGAACAGGAACATGACAGCGTCAAAATCCATGCTTGTCAAATCAATCGTGACCGTGTCCCCGGCACTCCCATCGAAGGTGTAGTCATCTGCAAAACTTCCGCTGTAAAAGCGGCTCACACCGTCGATTTCACTCAAAGAGCCCTCCAGAGGAGTGCCGTATAAAATCTCTGTTACCGACCTGCCCGGCGGTAAGTCTTCATTGGCAAGAAGTATAATTTGATATTGTCCTATCGAGCCACCATAAGAGGTAACCTCGATTGTATAGGGACCGCCTGAGCTAAGCCTGTGCCAGATATAAGAACGGGATGTGCTGCCGAAATCATCATTCTGAGCTACCAAGTTACCCTGAGGGTCATAGAGGTATAGATAGGTGTCGAACTCGTTGCTGGTGAGATCTATCGATACCGAGTCCCCCGCATTGGCATCGAATTTGTAGTCGTCCGCAAAATTGCTGGTTTCCAAACGGCTGACTCCATCCGTCACGGTTAAAAAATCTTCTAAAGTATCTCCATAAGTAATTGCTGTAACTGACCGGTCAGGAACGCCCCCCGTGCTGCCGAGTAGTGTGATATTGTATTGGCCGGTTTCCCCTGGCATCGCTGAGGTAACTTCAATTGTGTAAGTGCCGCTCGAGGCAAGTGTGTGGTTGATATAGGAATGGTATGTGCTGCCAAAATCGTCGTTATAAGCTACCAGATTTCCTTCAGGGTCATAAAGGGACAGAAAACCATCGAGCACTTCGCTCACAAGGTCGATCACCACCATTTCTCCGGCATTGCCTGTGAATGTGAAATCATCCGCGAAGTGTTCGAGGCTAAGACGGCTCACTCCATCGTTTTGATCAAGATTACCGGCCATAGAACTATCATAGGCGATCTCCGTAACCGACCGGCTGGCGGTTATAGATTCATTTGCCAGCAGAGTAAGCTGGTATTCACCGGTCTCGTGGATATCGTAAGAGGTAACCTCCACGGTATAGATGCCATCCATAGGAAGCGTGTGTATAATAGAGGAATGTGAAACACTGTAGAAATCATCATCAAAGCTCAGCAGATTGTCCTCTGCGTCGTAAAGAAATATGTATGTGTCAAAATCGCTGCTTGTAAGATCTATCCGCACCACGTCACCAGCACTGCCGGAAAAGGTGTAGTCGTCCGCAAAATTGCTGGTTTCCAAACGGCTGACTCCATCCGTCACGGTTAAA
>CAYLMG010000094.1:0-6957 GCA_964384565.1 uncultured Pirellulales bacterium
TCATCTCGACCCAGCCGTCGTCTCGCTCGGTCATTATGTGTTCTACTTTTCCGCTGTCTCGCTCCATAAAGTACATATCAAGTTTTGTTTGGTTGCGATTAAGTGTTTGGACGCATAATCTCTGGTCATCCGGCAACCATTTAATCCTTGCTATATATTCGTATGGAGTCTCGCTGGCGTCGAAATGCGAAATCTGTTCGCCCTTAATATCTGCTACGTGGACTGTTACTATAGGATTTGTCTGGCCGGCTTTGGGGTAACGCTGCTTGTGAATTTTTGGTTGATAGGGCGCAAAGTCCACAAAGTACATTACGCTTACCGGCGATTCGTCGGATTTCAGGTAGGCAATATAATCGGAATCATTCGACCACCAGTAGGCGGTATCCTGTCTGCCAAAAGTCTCTTCCCAGTAAACGTAAGATAATGTTCCATTGAGAATCGTTTCTGAGCCGTCATCGGTAATCCTGGTTTCAGCCTGATTTAATATGTCATAGACGTAAAGGTCACTGTCTCTGACATAAGCGATTTTTGTTCCATCCGGTGAAAATCTGACTGCCTTTTCTTCGCTGTCGCTTTCGGTGATGCGCATAAATTCCGACGCCTTTATATCGAGCAGGTAAATATCTTTGTTGTAGGTATAGACTGCAAAATCACCTGAATTATTTATCTCTCGCGGCCAGTCAAGCTTTTTCGGCATATCATCTGAAGAGAGGATTTTTTCGAGACTTTCAAGCGCCTTGTCCCTGTCCACTGCCGGCTCTCGTTTTCCCGTCGCAGGATTGAGTTTTTCAATCGTACGTTCGTTTGCATCTATGCTTGTATCGTAAAGCAGGGCGGTTGCATCTTCCAACCATCCGAATCTGGGCAGCCTTGTTAAATCCGCACATTCGTCACTGTTGACCCACTCAATAGTAATTTTTTTCTCTTCTTGAGAGAGTACAGTTTTAAGACTTAATAAAGATATCACTGTGACTAATAACAAAAATATTTTTTGATAATTTTGCATAACAAAGCCCTCACTCACTAAATTAGATTATCATTTTGTCTTCTCATTTTCTCAGTTTTCCCAGGCAAATATCCTTATAATTTTTAGTTACCGAACTCGTCAGTATCTTACAGCCATTTTCTGTCACGAGCAGGTTATCTTCTATCCTTACACCAATCCTGCCGGGTATATATATTCCCGGCTCAATTGTAAGAACCATTCCTTTTTTGAGTTTATCTCTGCTTAGTACGGACAAAAATGGGTCCTCGTGAATCACCAGACCAAAACCGTGACCTGAGCCGTGCTGATATGGAGGCAAATTGTGTTTTCTGATAATCTCTCTTGCAACTCTTTCCGGCTCTTTATTTGACAATCCCGGCCGAATCAATTTTATAGCTGCTGCCTGTGCTTCTTTGACAACGTTATAGACTTTTTGAAAATATGGATTCGGCTCTCCCACGAGAAAACACCGCGTCAAGTCACATCGATAATGGTTATACTCTGCTCCGAAGTCGATAAGTACAGTATCATTTTTCTTTAGCTTTGTTGAGCCAGGTTGATGGTGACACCGCGAGGCGTTGGCGCCGAATGCCAGAATAGTGTCAAAGCCGTTACGCCCTCCAAACTTTCGGAAATTATAATCCATCATACCTGCCGCCTCATTTTCACTAATCCCCACACGCAGGTTTTTAATGGTCTCCTTCAAAGCCAGTTTGGTTATTTGAATTGCCTTTTTGATCGCGGCGAGCTCAAATTTATCCTTGATGCTTCTGCCGGGCTCGACAATTTTGGATACCGTACGAAAGCGGACTTTTGTTTTTTTCTGAAGCTTTTTGTAATCTTTAATTAATATCGAGTCTTCCACGGCGACGCTGTGTAAATGTTTTTGCTTTTTTGTCAGTTCAGCAAAGGTATCGTGCAGCGTTGTTTTTCGTTGAATGATTTTACAGCACAGGCATTCCTTTTGCGCCTGCTCGAAATACCGGCTGTCTGTTAGCAGATAAACATTATTGGGTGCAATCACAGCCCAGCTGTCATGGCCGAGAAACCCCGTAACATAAGTTACATTAGCCTGATTGGTCGTTAGAAAACAATTGATTTTCTTTTTCTTCAAAACTCTTCTTACAACTCTTACCCTTTTATCTATCGTTTCCTTATTCATTGACAGCTCTCCACTTAAAAACTTACAGCTTATTAGATAATTGAAGATTGTAACATCAAAAGGGGTATAAAGCAATTATGCTTTTCTCCTGAAGGATGGAACGGCTCGTACAGCTTCAGAACCATTTTTGTTTACGACAACTACATTGGTGATAGATAGAGGTGCATTAAGATGTTAATTTTATTTTCATATGTAAAGAAAGATATAAAGACGATGAATTTATTAGACGAATTTAGAACTACGGCGCTGAAAGATGTCCGTTTATGATGATAGTTGGCGAATTGGCTTGACAAAAAGCGGTGGAAAAGTTAACCTGATAATATAGGACATTTGAGTAATTGTGATAAGGTTTCAGGTATGTGAGATGGGAAAAGAGGCTTCGATAAGTTACATTTTTACAATTTTTTTGATTTTAGCGATTAGCAGTAATTGTTTGGGCGTTGATCCGTGGGAGATTGAGGAGGTTCGCAACAAGGGTGTTCTGGATAACGAGGATTTTCGTATTATAGACGAGTTTGTGGACGAGTCAATCAGAGAGCTGGTTAATGCCAAAGATTTTACAGATATGGCGAGAATACGGGCCAAGCTGCTGAGTCGTAGCAGCTCCAATTCAAGCAGCTCAAGGGTACAGTATCGCAAGCAATTCTATAAATCGGCGCATAAATACATATCAGAAGCTTTAGAATGGGCAGAGCAACTGGAGGACGCGGACAAGAGGTTCGTCGAAAAAATCAATCTTTTAATATTGGTTGACGGGTTGAGAGATGTCCAGTTGGCGGATTTAGTCTTGGATAAGTTAGGCGACTCTAATATGGCAATTCGATACTGGGCAGTTAATAGTGTTTGTAATGCAGAAGTTATCGAGCAGATTAATGCTATGGATGACGAGAGTACTGAGTTGACCGGGCTGATAATCCGGCGACTTGCGAGCATTGTTGAAACCTCTGATGATTCGATAGTGGCAATGATATCAAGATTCGCTGCAGGGATTAAAGCGGAGCAAGGCACAGAACTCCTGCTGGATGTGGCAGATATGAGGATAAAGCAGTACGCCAACTGGTCGGTCGATAATGAGCTGCTGGATACGGTTATTCTACAAAGCCTGTACCGAAAACTTGCCGTGACAAATCCGAATAACGGGATGGTTGCACAGCGTTTCGGTCAGTTGTACTCTTTCGTAATACAAAGATATATAAAAGGTGCCGGACAACTGGACGATGAACAGAAGCAGAAGCTGATATCGGTGATTGTCGAGATTGAAGCAAAATGTATCAGCAGGCTTTTCGGCCTTCAGACTACAATTAAAAGGGCGATTGAGATGAGGGATTTTGAAGGCCTGATAAAGGAGCATAACCTGCTGCTCGGCAATTCCGACGAGGAAGGCAAGCTGGGTGCAAAGTTTAATTTCAGGTACAGGCATCCGGACGGCAGTGAAAGTATGGAGCCGGTAGTTTTACCGGCACCTTCAGGATAACTTTTACCACTCTTCGAGCACTCTATGAAGCAAAGTTGCGCAAAAAAGGATGCGCATCAGAGAAAAGGATGTCCGCAAAGGGACTTTGCATTGGGGACTTTGATTATTGCCGGTTTAATGCTGTCTGCATCAGGCTGTGGCAGTGTGGGTGGAAATGAGGACAGCAATGAAAGCTGTTTATATGGTGTATTGACGTCTAAAGTTCGAGGTCTTGACCCGGCTGACATCTGGGATATGAGCTCGACATTGGCCGGCAGCCAGATATTTGAGAGCCTTTATCAATTCCATTATCTCAAGCGTCCCTATGAGATAATCTGTCAGCTTGCCGAATCTGAGCCGCAGGTAAGTGCTGACGGTCTTGTTTATACGATAAGGATAAAAAGAAGAGTCTATTTTGCAGACGATGACTGTTTTGAAAACGGTCTCGGCAGGGAGCTTAAGGCAGATGATTTTGTGTATGCCTGGAAGAGGATAGCAGATATTAAAAATCTGAGCAGGAACTGGTGGATTTTCAATAACAGGATAGAAGGCCTTGCCGAGTTTCGTGAGTATACAAAGAGATGTAAAAGCAAAGATGAGGTTGATTACAGCAGAGAAGAGAAAGGGCTGAAGGCGGTTGATGACTATACGCTTGAGGTCAGGCTGAGAAGGCCGTGGCCGCAGATGAAATATTTTCTTACAAGAACAGCGACTGCGCCGGTTGCTAAGGAAGCGGTGGATTATTACGGCGATGATATAATAAATCATCCGGTGGGGACGGGGCCTTACAGATTAAAAAACTGGCATCGCGGCAGCTTTATTGAGCTTGTACGCAATGAAAATTTCCGGCAGGAGTACTATCCTGATGAAGGCCAGCTATCGGATGAGAGAGATGGTTATCTTGAAGATGCAGGTAAGAGACTTCCACTCTGCGATAGGGTAATGTTGGTAGTAACTGAACAGCAGCAGCCTCGATGGTTTTTATTTATGCAGGGCCGAATTGATGTTACGGTGATAGGCAGAGAAAGCTTTGGAGAAGCGTTAGGGCCGGGATTAAAATTGACAGATAAGCTCAAAGACAGACAGGTTTGTCTTAAGGTATTTCGCGACCCCAGCACATTCTGGCTTGGATTTAATATGGAGGATGAGATTATAGGATTCAATAAGCCACTTCGGCAGGCGATAAGTTATGCGATAGACAGTCAAAAGTATATAGATGTTTTTTATAACGGCAGGGCAGAGACAGCTTACGGCTTTATACCGCATATGATGAAATCTTATAATAGTGATATTGAGAAACTGGTTGGTTCGAATTTTGACATTGAAAAGGCAGCTGAGCTGTTAAGGCAAGCCGAGAGAATTTATGGCGGCAAGATACCTGAGCTGCGCATTTCGATGCCGGGGACAGGGTCATTTTACAGACAGCAGGGTGATTTTTTCAGACATTTTTTGAATCGTGTTGGTCTCGATGTTTCGATTGAATATATGGACTGGCCTACGTTTCAGGAAAGAATCGGAAACGAGGATATGCAGATTTTTTTAATGGGCTGGATAGCCCAGTATCCGGATGCGGAGAATTTTCTGCAGGTTTTCTACAGTAAGAATGCTTCCGGCGGCGTAAACAGTTTTAATTATAACAATGCGGAATTTGACAGGATATACGAGAAGGCGTCGTTGATGGAAGAAAGCGAGCAGCGCAGTGAGCTTTACCGCCAGGCCGAGGAGATAGTAATAAAGGATTGTTGTGCGGTTTTTTTGCGTCATGGTGTAGCGTGTGTACTGCATCACAGCTGGCTAAAAAATTATAAGCCCAACTCGTTCGGGTACGGCCTCAGTAAGTACAGGGGGGTAGATACGGCAAAACGGAGGGCTTATCAAGAGGTCTATAAATGATGAAATATGTTATATTGGTTATCTTTGGAGGCAAATATATAAAAAAGCTCGATTGATACGGTTATACTTGATATAATATATAAGCCTTAAGGAATTGTGAAGTGTGGGTGATATTATTATGAATGAGAAAATTAGCGTAGAAATAAGTGGCAATAATAAGTCGGCGGTAGTAAGTTTTAAGGGAGCTTCATTAATTGATGCCGATTGTATAACGTCTGCCTGGGAGCAGATAAAGGAATTTTTACGGAAGAATCAGCCTAAGCGGGTTGTGGTGGATTTTTCGGAGGTGAAGTTTTTTTCCTCACAGGTTCTCGGGATACTTCTTGATGTAAGGTCAAGGGTTGCAGCCTATGGCGGAGAAGTTGTTATCAGTTCTATAGAGCCTCAGTTGCATAGAGTTTTTAAGATAACCAATCTTGATAAGATTTTTAATTTTTTTCCTGATAAGGAAAGTGCCGCAAGGCAAACGAATAGTGAATAAGTTTTGATTTTTTAGAGGACAAAAATATGTATGTAACATCACAGTTTTCAGTTTTTATGGTTAATAAGCCCGGCGTTCTTGCTCATGCACTGGGGGAGTTTGCAAAAGCGAAACTCAATTTGGTAGCAATGACGATGGTTGATGCTGCGGAAAATGGAGTTATGAGAGCCGTCTTTGAGTCACCATCGAAGGCCAGGGAAATTTTGTCGAGACTGAATATGCCGTATAATGAGACGGATGTTCTGTGCGTGACATTGACAAACAGGCCGGGAGCTTTGGCCTCCGTAGCTGAGAAGCTTGCCAAGAATCATATCAATATATCCTATGCGTATTGCACTGCCGGGGCGAAAGGGGGAAAGACGACAGGTGTTTTTAAGCTTGCGGATGTCAAGAAAGCAATGAAGATACTTCAGCATGGCGAACAAAAAAAGGATAAATCAGAATTGAAAATCAGGCCGTCCAAATCATCACGGAGAAGATAATCATTTGATTAAGTGAGTGGTAATTTTTTTCGGCCTTTGAAGTTACAGTCCAATAATAAAAGACCTTAGGAAAATATTTATTTCTTTTAAGTTTGTGGAGTCAAATTTTGGCCTTTATTAGCGGTAACGGCCGATTTTTCTTGAGTATTCAAGCTCACTTTGGTATAATTCAAATAAAGAAAGTCAAGGGGTGTGTTTATAATAAATAAGGGTGATAGACGGGTGATGGAAAGCCTTAAGTTCCCAAGGACGGTTCGTGTCTTGCTCCTGTAGTCCCTTTTTATTAGCAGTACAATATGCTCTTGTGCTTGTTTTACGTATTTTTTTTGATGCGAGAAGGTTATCATTATGCATAGCACGACTAATATGCGACATCAATGGATTATTTTGATGTCTGTGCTGCTTGTGAGCTCGATGTCATTATGCGCAGAAGAGGTGTTTGATTTAACAGTTTCGAAATCACAAATTGCTTTGAAGAAGCCGGTAACTTACAGCTGCACA
>CAYLMG010000095.1:0-6957 GCA_964384565.1 uncultured Pirellulales bacterium
GATAGCAAGAAAGGAGGAAAAAAAATAATATCGTTGGGAATCATTAAAGAAATTAGAGGGGATAGACATGAATGACATAGGTTTAAAAAATCATTTCGCGATTATGATTATTGTTGGCCTAACAGCGGCTTGTGCTGGGGCTGAGAGCATACCATCGGCGTCCGATTTATTGGATAGGTACACCCAGGCGCTCGACTCAACTGAGAATTTCAATAGCCATTATGAATCAACGGGTGAATACAGCGGACGATTTCCAGCCAATCATCCCTTTTATTCAATGTATGGCGGCAAGAACTTTCGTTACAAAATATTCCAACGTGGCCGGTTCAGGTTTAATGAAAATAAAGGTTATTATCTTCAAGAATATGCTTGGGGTTACTTCAACGAGAAATTCAAGAACGTACCTGAGAATAAACCGGTTTATAGACTTTGGATAATAACTAAGGAGTTCAGCTATTTTCACCAAATAAACAACAACCTTTATCCATTAGGATCGGCATTAGGTTCAGCTCGACGAGAAACAAACACGAGAGAAACAATAGAGACCCCTGATTGTATTGTTGGAATTTCACATATATTAGGCTACATCGACACTGAAGAGCGTTTGGATGAAGTACTTCGTAAAGCGTATCGTATTTCTGTTCGCGAGACAACCGAGATAATCCGTGGTTCTGCTTGTTATATGATTGATGCTCATACAAAGTATGGACAATTCTCAGTATGGTTGGATCCGGAACATGGTTATCATCCTGTTAGGGTGAGACACAAAGCCAAGGAGGGTGAATACTTACATCATCACATAACACCCAAGGGTTCCATTGCATTGGGTTATGCAGACACTTTTAAATTTGAACAAGTCGATGATATCTGGGTTCCTGTGGAAGTCAACGCAGGCTTTCACCGGACGATAGGAAGTCCAGCATACTATATGGATGAAGATAAAAATTACAAGCGCACCCAGATTATATTGAATCCTGATCACGATAAGCTTGGGTCGTTTGCCGACCCGATTTTCGAGGATCCGAATAACGACCCGGAGCTTATAAATGGAACTCATATTAGAATAAACTTCCAACCGATGCAATACACCTGGCAGGATGGCAAAGTCGTTGACAAAGACGGCAAAGTAATTATGGATTGTCTTAAAACAAAGAAGAAAAATACCAAGCACACCGACGAAAAAAAATAATCTTATCAATATAAATTTATTTAAGCAGGCCGTAATCTTTTAAGGTCTGCTGCAGAATTTTCTTTTTACCTTCTTCCAGTGGCGTTAAAGGCAGACGCATCTCTTCATCCGCCATATCAAGCATAGCCACCGCAGCTTTAATAGGTATCGGGTTAGTCGCAAGGCTGAGCATATTTTTGCTGAGCGCAAATAGCTTATTATGCCACTTGCGGGCCTGCACAAAGTCGCCTTCCAGAATCAAATCGGTCATCGCCTTGACATCCTGCGGAACGATGTTTGCGACGACGCTGATAACTCCCTTGCCGCCGACCGCACATATCGGCAGTGTCAGCGAATCATCACCGGAGATTATCGTAATATCGCACGCATTGGCAATCGAGCTTGCCATATCGAGTTTGCCGGTGGCCTCTTTGATTGCAACAATATTTTCCACCTCTGCCAACCGTGCAACAGTTTCAACTGCAAGTCCTGTTCCGCCGCATCGGCCGGGTATATTATAAAGCACCATCGGCAAATTCACCTCTTGAGCTATCGTCTTGAAATGCTGATAGAAACCTTCCTGCATCGGCTTGTTGTAATAGGGACAGACCTGCAAAGTCGCATCAGCCCCTACCTTTTTTGAAAAAGCCGTCAGCTCAATTGCCTCTTCAGTCGAGTTCGAGCCGGCACCTGCAATTACAGGGACCTGGCCGCCTGCAGAGTTGACAACACATTCAATTACCTTTTTATGCTCATCGTGACTCAATGTCGGGCACTCACCTGTCGTGCCCACGGGAACTATCGCATCTATACCGCTTTCAATCTGGAAATCAACCAGCTCTTCAAGCGTTTCAAAATCCACATCGCCGTCCTGAAAAGGCGTTATTAACGCCACCATTGCGCCGTTAAACATTTCAACCTCCTGCTACTTTTGATAAAATTTCCAAATATTTTTTAACTACCGCCTCAAGCCCTTCATACAAAGCCTCGGCAACAAGCGCATGACCGATAGAAACCTCGAGCACACCGGCAACCTGCTCTATGAACCTGCCAAGATTTTTTAAATTCAAATCGTGACCGGCATTTACACCAAGACCTGCATCCACAGCCGCCTGAGCTGCTCGTGCATACTTTTCAATTGCGCCTTCAAGATTTTCATTCTTTCTGAAAGCCGCCGCATAAGGCTCAGTATACAGCTCGACCCTGTTGGCGCCAACCTCTGCAGCCGCCTTCATATTCTCGGCAGCGGCGTCCATAAAAATACTGACCCTGATGCCCAACTTTTTTAATTTCTCGATGACAGGTTTAAGCCTGTCCCGATTTTTTTTATTTAAATCCCAGCCGTGGTCTGAGGTATTCGCACCAACCTCGTCGGGTACAAGCGTCGCCTGGTCGCACCTGAGCTCGCTTACGATTTCCATATACCTGCCGGTAAAAGGATTACCTTCTATATTATATTCGGTGCCGACAAACTCACTTCTGAGCATCTCGGAAATCCTGTAGGCATCGTCATAACGAATATGCCGCTCGTCCGGCCGGGGATGAACAGTTATACCATAAGCACCGGCCTGAACGATAAGCCGCGCAGCCTCGCAGACGTCCGGCAGATTCAACTCAAGACTGCGTGCATTTCTAAGCAGAGCTATTTTATTTACATTGACACTGAGTTTAGTCATCTTCATTTCCTGAATCCAAAATCAAAATTATATCACTGCAAACCTGTTTGGCAAAAGAAAACGACAAATTCCGACCCAATTTGCTATCCTGCTTTAGAACTATAGCTTTTTCATTGAGCAGCAGGCGAATATTCTTATAATATGATTCTTTACTCATCGCTTTTTCAGGAGTGTAAATATGAAGACTATCGATCTGCGAAGCGATACAGTTACTTTGCCGAGCCCTGCGATGCGTCAGGCCATCGCCACCGCCCAGCTTGGTGATGACGTTTTCGGCGAAGACCCCACGATAAACAAACTTCAGCAAATGGCCGCCGAAATTACAGGTAAAGATGCAGGCCTGCTGGTGGCAAGCGGAACTATGGGCAATCTTGTAAGCATTCTGACCCATTGCAGCCGGGGCGACGAGGTTATCCTCGGCGACCAGTCACATACATTTTACTACGAAGTCGGTGGAATATCAGCACTCGGCGGAATCCAAACTCATACGATACCCAATCAGCCGGACGGCACACTGAAACTATCCGACATCGCCGCAGCCATACGACCCGACAGCTCGCACTTTCCGCCGACAAAGCTCATCTGTCTCGAAAACACCCAGAACCGCTGCGGCGGAGTAATCCTAAAATCCGACTATATGAATTCTGTTGCAGAACTCGCAAAGCAACATAATCTTAAAATCCACCTCGACGGCGCAAGGATTTTCAACGCTGCAGTCGCCCTCGGCATCGATGCCAAAGAGCTGGTTAAAGATGCCGATTCTGTTATGTTCTGTTTGTCGAAAGGCCTGGCCGCCCCCGTAGGATCCGTCATTTGCGGCTCAGAAGAATTTGTCAAAAGGGCACACAAAATCCGCAAAATGGTCGGCGGCGGTATGAGGCAGGCAGGTATCATCGCAGCAGCCGGCATCGTCGCTCTGGAGCAGATGGTCGACCGATTGGCGGAAGACCATAAAAATGCAGATAAACTCGCCCGGGCAATCGCACAGATAAAAGGATTTTCAATTAACCTCGACGCCGTACAGACAAACATTGTTTACTTCGACCTTGACAGTGAAAATATCACAGCCCAGCAGGTCGTTGAAAAAGCAAAACAAAAAGGGATATTACTTTTAAACCTCGGACCAAAAACTTTTAGAATGGTGACACATTATGGGATTGAATCCGAGGATATAGAGGCAGCAATTTCAGTCCTGAGTCAGATTATGAATAAACTTAAGTGAAAGGAGATTTCGTTATGATTCGCAAGTCCTGTATCACAATCTTATGGGTAGTACCGCTTGTATTTGTTTTCCCCTGTCTGTCACTCGGTCAAAACTTTACACTGCTCAATGAGCCGGTTGATATCAGTGGTGATTTTCGCAGCTTTACCAATACGTATTACCTGGCTGACAGCCTTGCTGAATTCGAACCTGAATCAGCGACCGGAAAAATCAGCTATCGTCGACACAACTACGCAACCGGCTTAGCCTTTAACGATATTTTAGCTTCTCTCAGACGCGCACGCGGTAATGAATTTCCCAGCGGTGAATACGCCGAGTCACCGGCCCTGCCCTTCTGCATCGAATTTATTTCTCCCCGGACAATCCGTATTCGCGCCCAAAGCGGAGATGAAGCGAAAGCCGACAGCCAATCCCTTATGCTGGTGGGCGGCAAAGCACAGTGTGATACGACCTCGTGGAAGTACAGCAAAGTCGAGGGTGGTCATCGCTATAGCAGTGCATACGGCTCTGTAACAATTTTAGAAAAACCGTGGCATATTGAATTGCGTGATGCTGAAGGCCGATTGCTGACCCGCACCAATCACAGCACCGATAATAACACTTCCATCACCCCGATTATGCCGTTTTGCTTTGTTCGGCGGGCTTCGGATTATTCCCGAAGTTTCGCCGCCGTCTTCTTGCTGTCACCGGGCGAAAAGGTTTTCGGCTGCGGCGAATCATTCACCCGTCTCGACAAACGAGGACAGAAAGTCGTCCTCTGGACCACCGACGCCAGAAGCGCCGAGACCGAGAAAATGTATAAGCCGGTTCCTTTCTTTATGAGCAGCCGCGGATATGGTGTATTTATGCACACCTCTACACCGATTACCTGCGACTTCGGAAAAAATTTTAGCGGTATTTATTCTTTAATGCTCGGTGATGATGAGCTTGATTTATTTGTTTTCCTGGGCAGCCCCAAAGACATACTCAATGAATACACGAATCTGACCGGCAAAGCGGCGATGCCGCCATTATGGTCTTTCGGCCTGTGGATGAGCCGAATTACATATACATCTGAAGAGCAGGTACGCTCGGTCGCCAAAAAATTGCGTGAAAATAAAATACCCTGCGATGTGATTCATATTGATACCGGCTGGTTCGAGACCGACTGGCGCTGCGACTATGAATTCTCAAAATCCCGATTCGAAGACCCTGAAAAAATGATTGCGGACTTGAAAGAAGACGGCTTTCACATTTCTCTCTGGCAGCTTCCTTATTTCGTACCAAAGAATCGATACTTTAAGGAGTTGGTGGAGAACGAACTCGTTGTCAAAGACGGCAAGGGAAATCTGCCGTATGAAGACGCTGTTCTTGATTTTTCCAATCCCGAGGCTGTCAAATGGTATCAGGATAAAATTGCCGGCCTGCTTCGTATGGGCGTAGGTGCTATTAAGGTTGACTTCGGCGAGGCAGCTCCATTTAAAGGCCTGTACGCCTCCGGACGCACTGGATTCTACGAACACAACCTTTACCCGCTTCGCTATAACAAGGCCGCTGCCGATATAACCAAAAAAGTCACCGGCGATACGATTATCTGGGCACGAAGTGCCTGGGCAGGCTCCCAGCGATATCCAGCGCATTGGGGCGGTGACAGCGAGAACACAGATACGGGAATGGAAGGACAGCTTCGCAGCGGATTATCATTCGGGCTGAGCGGCTTTTCATTCTGGAGCCACGATATAGGCGGTTTCGTAATCCGGCCGCCGGCTGAGCTTTACCGCCGCTGGATGCCGTTCGGTATGCTCACCTCGCACAGCCGATGTCACGGCGCTCCGCCGAAAGAGCCATGGGGATACGGCGAAGAATTTATGAACGATTTCAGGCTGGCTGCGGAAATGAAATATAAACTGATGCCATACGTCTATGCCCAGGCCAAACAGTGCAGCGAGCAGGGCCTGCCTATGCTGCGGGCGCTGTTCATCGAATATCCTGACGATGCCGGTTCCTGGCTTGTTGAGGATGAGTACCTCTTCGGCTCGGATATCTTGGTTGCACCATTGCTGCACGCTAATACTACCAGCCGAGATGTGTATCTGCCAAAAGGCAAGTGGATTGACTACCAAACCAAAGGAGTTTATACCGGCGGCTGGCATCATATCGAAGCCGGAAAAATCCCCGCGATTATCCTTGTCCGTGACGGGGCGGTTTTACCGCATATCGACTTGGCGCAATCAACAATGCAAATGGACTTTTCAAAAATCGAGCTTGTTGTTTACGCAACTGATACTCAAAAAACTGCAAAGGGTATGATTTGTCTGCCGTCAGATAACAAACTGCACAATTTATCTCTAACTAAAAAGAACGGCGGATTCATTTTGGATAGCGACCCGCTGGCAGGCAAAGTAACCTGGGAAATATCAGTTATACTGTTACCCATTCATGAGGCTGAATAGCCTTGAAAAGAACCGGATTTTGTCAGCGGTATATCTCGTTGAAGAACTCGTTGGCTGCGACGACGGCGGAACGCATTATATCTTCCGCTTTTGCGGTATCTCTTTCTGCCAGATGTTTCATCAGTTTATTATTGTCAAGTTGTTCGGCGGCCTTTCTGCAGGCCTCCCAGCTTAAGATACTCCTTACAACTCTATCAATACCCTGCTGTTCATCATCATAGGCTCTCGGCTGCATATCGTGTCCGAACCAGCGGCTGTAACCTGCCTGCTGAATAAGGCCTGCTATCGCGATATTCATTCCGTTTACTCTTGTGCCGTGGTCGATATCGAATTTTCCAGGCCCGCCGAGAATTATACCATCGTTATAGCCCTGGCTGTTCAGGTGCATATGAACCATCGCATTGTTATCGAGCTCTTCAACCGTATCGTAAATATGGTCCAGCCCAATCATCTCCGAAT
>CAYLMG010000096.1:0-6859 GCA_964384565.1 uncultured Pirellulales bacterium
GCCTGGCCGTCAATTTCGCCCTGCTCTACAGCAGCCTGGCTTATCTGCCAGTTCTGACAAAAATCGCACTGGAAATTACAGCCTTCTGTAGCGACTGAAAAACTGCTTGTTCCCGGCTGAAAATGAAATAAAGGCTTTTTCTCTATCGGGTCCGGATTGGCAGAACAAAGTTTGCTATATGTAAGTGTATATAAAATTCCGTCAACATTCTTTCGAACCCGGCATCGGCCTGTCTTGCCATCAGCGATAAGGCAGCGATGACTGCACAAATTACACTGAACCTTTTTATTCCCCGCCGCCTCCCACAACACCGCCTGTTTAAGATTTTCTGCCTTTCTTTCCATAACACTCTGCCAATAATTTTATCGGATGAATCGCCTTTTTGCCGCTTATATGTTCTATCTGCATACCGCAGGCGGCACATTCCGTCAATATTATTTTAGCTAAAGTCTGTTTCAAAGTATCTCTTAAATTCTCCGATATTTTTTCAGAAAGCTCGTATTTATCCTTCTGCATCCCGAACGTCCCGGCCAGGCCGCAACAGCCCCCCTTTAAATCATTAACCTTCAAACCACACAGCTTATCAAGAAGCTCTATGCTCGCACCTGTTGTGCCGAGCGCAAATAAATGACAGGGTGTATGATAAGCAAATTCACCTGTCAGCTTTTTCGCAGCAGTTTTTAATTTCCCCTCTTTATATAAACCAAGCAGATAACTCATCAGCTCGACAGTGTTTTCTGAAACAAGTTTTGCATCCTCACCGGCGACAAAATGCCTTAGCTCTTTTTGTAAACAGAGAGCGGCACTGGGCTCGGAACAGACAATTATATAACCTGCTTTGGCAACCTGCGCCAGACGTTCGGCATTGAAAGCCAAATCCTTTTTCGCAGTTTTTACGTCACCATAACAAAGGGCAGGCAGAGGTACAGGCCGCTGTGTCGGTAACGTAACATCGATATTATTATGCCTTAAAAAATCAATTACAGCAAAGCCGAGCTCGTGGTCATTATAATTGGCAAATGTATCAACAAAATATGCGACCTTTCCAACCGGTTTTTCAATCGGTCCCAGCTCTGCCAAATACTTATTTGCCTTTTTCAAAAAGCTGCTTCGATTAAAAGCGGGCATCTGCCTCCGCCTGTCAAGGCCGGTTGCTATTTCGAGCAGCTTCTTAAAAAGCCGAACCCGCATAATAAAATTTGAAAACCAGCTAAACTTACTGCCAAGCACACTAAGATAACGATTCCTCGATAAAGTAAATTCCGCTCTTTTCAATCCCTTACGCTTAACATACTGTGCTCGTGCGGCAACTATCAATTTCGAAACATCAATACCCGAGGGACATTCGACAGAGCAGAGTTTGCAATTTATGCACAAATCCAGAAACTTTTTGAACTCATCTGATTCAAAATCCTTTTCACTTATCTTACCTTTCATCCATAAATTCAGGAGATTGGCCTTGGCTCTCGTGCTGCCAAGCTCTTCTTCGAGTGCTCTGAAAACAGGACACAGGCGCAAATCCGTTTCCTTAGACAGACACAAACCGCAACCGTTGCACTGCTCAAGCTCCGTTAAAAGCTCATCGCCTTCAAAAAGCAAATCGGTCTGCAATCTTTCTGGCAAAAATTCGTCCTCTGCCTTTAAGTTTTTTATCATAATATCGGGGTCACTGTTGATAATCTTGCCTGGATTCATAATACCCGCCGGGTCGAAGATATTTTTTATCCTGCACAAAACATTGTAGAATTTATCTCCGAACTGGCTCCTGATAAAAGCGGCTCTGACGAGGCCGTCCGCATGCTCACCACTGATTGAGCCGCCGAGCGACCAGGCAAGCGAAAATACCTCATTGGCAAGTGCAACCATTTTCCGCACATTTGCCTTCCGGCTCAAATCAAGGTAAGGCCTGATATGCAGCTCGCCGTCACCCGCATGGCCATAATAGGAAAGAGAAATTCCGTAACGTTTGCCGATTTTCTCTATGCCGGAAATATATTCAGCGAGTTTACTGCTGTCCACAGATACATCTTCAATGAATGGAACAGGGTGCTTTCTTGTCTTTTTTCTGCAGAGCAGAGGCACTGCGTCATTGCGTGATTTCCACAATCTGCTTTGCTGTTCAGTATCAAAAATAATTTTTCGGTTAACGGCGAGTTTTCCAACTGCAGAACTTGTTGTTTCGATTTTTTTTATTACCTGCTGTTCTGCATCGCCTGTATGCTCAACAAGAAGGACAGCCTCTGCCGAAGGCAGAATGTCCCTGTATTGCGGCAGAGCATCCCTTGCCATATCCAGCAGAGTTTTATCCATCAGCTCACAGGCTGAGGCTCCGCTATCCACAATAACAGCTGCAGCGCGCGCCATCTTTTCGAGCGAATCAAACTCAAGCTGCAGCAAGGCCTCCGCCTGGGGCAATTTGACCGTTCTAAGCCTGATTTTTGTAAATATTGCCAGTGTCCCTTCAGAGCCGGCCAAAAGTTTTGCCATATCAATTCTGCCGTTGTGACAAATTCCTGCGATGTTATAACCGCTTCGATTACGCTTTGAGTGGGGAAGCGCTTTTTTTATAACTTCGTCATTATCAGATAACACTGCCAAGCATTTTCCGGCTATCGAACCGGCGGTGTCCTGTTTTGCCGAAGGCTGAAAATCATTTTGAAACTCAACCACGCTGCCGTCTGACAAAACCGCTTCAAGAGATTCGACGTAGTCGGACATATAACCATACTGAAGAGAATGGGCACCCGTTGAATTATTGGCAACGCAGCCGCCGATTACGGCTCTGTTGGAAGTGGATGGGTCAGGTCCGATTTTCCTCTTGTACTTTGAAAGGAAACTATTTAAATCATCAAGCACCACGCCGGGCTCAGTAACAATAAAGCCGCCGTCCCGCTCGGCGGAAATTATTCTATTCATATACCGTCGTATATCAAGAATGATACCGCTGGAAAGTGACTCTCCTGCCACACCGCTTCCGGCACCACGCGCCACGACAGGTATATTGTTCTCGGCGGCATATTTTACAGTTGCAACAATATCATCGATGTCACGAGGGACGAGAACACAGGTCGGTATTATCCTGTAAATGCTTGCATCACTGCTGTAAGCGGCTCTGTGCAGCATGTCAACAAAAACGTCACCACGCACGATTTGCTCTAAGTCGCCCCCAATATCTGCCGATGTTTTCTTCATCTGCACTTTTTTCACTTTGAATCACGTGGCTGTAACTTCAAATGGTTGATAACGCCGCCGGTTCGCAACACTTTAAGCTCTTCATCACCGACATGGCCGTTAATAAACTGCTGAACAACACGGTCAGAATGATTGCGGATGAAATCCGCGTTGCCATCGGCGATAATTTTTCCGTCATGTAACATAATAATACGGTCTGCTATTTTATAAGCGCTTGTCATATCGTGAGTTACGGCAACACTCGTCAGGCCGAGACCTTTTTGTAATTTTAAGATAAGCTCGTTAATTATATCTGCACGAATAGGGTCCAGTCCTGTTGTGGGCTCATCATACAATATCACTTCGGGATTCAAGGCGATTGCCCGAGCCAGTGCAACTCTTTTGCGCTGCCCTCCGGAAAGCTGAGCCGGAAAGTAATTTTGAAAACCATCAAGACCAACCAATGCCAGTTTCGATTTGACAAGCTCATCAAGACCGCTTACCTTCTTCGTCTTATAACTCTGCCTTACAGGAAACAATATATTTTCAGCCACCGTTAGGCTGTCAAATAAGGCGCCGCCCTGAAAAAGAAATCCAAAATTCATTCGTATTTTATCCATCTGGTCCTCCTCAAGCTCATCGATGCGCTGTCCCTTGAAATAGACCCTGCCCGAACTCGGTCGTAATAAAGCTATTAAATGCTTTATCAGAACAGTCTTGCCACAGCCGCTTGGACCGATTACTACAGTGGTTTTGCCTTTCTCTATCACCAGGTTAACGTTGTCGAGGACGATATTGTTGCCGAACTTCTTGGTTACATTTTCCAAAGAAATTATACCGTCGTCCTTACAGGGCTGAGAGATTATTTCCTTTGCCTGTTTTTCCATTTTCTCCTCTATAACCTCTAAAACCTAAAACAACACGGTATACTTTTAACACAAAAGTTTTACTAAAGCAAACTTCTCAATGGCCAGAGCGTATTGTAAACCGCATTAAAAATCACAACGAGTACAAAATCGAGAGCCAGTATTGATATAAAGCTGGCAACAAAAGCCTCGGTACAGGCCTGTCCCACCCCATGAGCCCCTTCTCTGCAGGTAAAACCCTTGTAACAGCTTATGGATGCGATAGCCGCTCCAAAGAAAAATCCTTTTACTACGCCGATACTCAAATCCCATAACTCAACGCCATGTGCGCTGTACTCCCAGTAAGGCTGGCTGTTAATGTGAAGATGATACACGCTGACGAAAAAACCTCCAAGGCTGCACATCAGGACGGCAAAGATAGTCAAAATAGGTGTTAGCAGCAAACAAGCCAAAATCCGCGGTGCAACAAGATACCGCATCGGGTCTGTACCCATACTCCTGATAGCTTCAATCTGTTCGGTAACCTTCATCGTCCCCAGCTCAGCGGTTAATGCCCCGCCGATTCGCCCCGCAAGCATAACCGCAGCAAGAACAGGACCAAGCTCCTTAACACCGGAAATATTGATTAAGACACCAAGCCTTTCCTCAAGCCCCATAAATGCAAGCTGGTCATAAGCCTGAATCGCAAGCGTCATTCCGACAAAGGCACCGGTTATCATTATGACTGGCATAGACCGTACGCCGATAATATACATCTGTGTCCAAATCAAAGGGTACGCAGCGGGTTTGAAACAGCTTGCTATGGAAACAACCAGCGACCGCCAAACGAATCGGCCGAACTGACCTGCTTTTTCCATATCATTTACACACTTGTCGCCAAACGCAGCTATCATAATATTAACTCCTACATTAAAAATTAATTTTCCTTGAAAGATTCAAAAACAATAAATTTATCATGAACCATAATCTCATTTAAGCTAAAATAATACAATACCTGACGTACAAAAACAACATTCATCCATCATTATCGGTATGCCCTCTCCTGTCGATGAATCTCAAACAAAACCATTTCTACAAACACTCATTTCCTCTCCTTTTTGCAATTACGAAAAGCTCATACCAGCTACAACTCAAAAACTAAGCAAAGCTGCTAATCTTACACAAACTACTTCCACAAAAACTATTCTCACATTCTTCATTACATATAAGCGATTTTAATAAGCCCTTTCTCTTTAACAATTTTCTCTTCAGCCAACCTTTGTCCACCTTCAAGTTTTTCACAAGAATATATAGAAACGTCTTCTTAAAATATCACAACTTTATTAAAAATCCAAAACCTTTATTGCCTTGGTAATTTCCAAAATCAACAAACAAAAGTCCCAAAAAAACCCTTTTACAAGCTAATGAATAAAAGACTTTTTAAAAAAGAGAAAAAGCTTTATTTATCCTGTGTAATTTACCTATATTGCCTAATGTTTTCAAACTAACATTGCCGAAGCTTATATTACCTATTTTAACATTAGTTTGAAAATAGAAATTTTTTGTATGAACATATAACAAAGGAGCACAATTATGGTTGAAGACGGGGTACTGGAAAATTATTTAGATGCATTACTTGAAGGAGACAGAAGCCGCTGTCGATTCATCATAGAAAAAACTCTACAATGCGGTACACCCACCAATTTAGTTTATGCTGATATCATCTGGCCAATTATGGTCGAAATTGAAAGGCTTTCGAGAGATGGCCGTATCAGCCCTGCTGCTGAGCATCTCGCTACAAGAATTAATAGAAACATAGTTGACCAGCTCCAGAATAAACTTCCACGTAAACCATTAAAAAACAAAAAAATCGTCGTATGTTGCGTTGAGGACGAATTGCAGGAACTCGGAGCACAAATAATAGCAGATTTGTTTGAAAGCGATGGCTGGGAAGTTAAATTTCTCGGAGGCGGTCTGACAAACGATGATATTCTTGCCTTTGTCAACAAACACGGACCTGATATCCTTCTTATTTATGGAACGGCACCAAAACAAGCGCCAACAGTTCGTCAATTAATTGACACCATAAAAGTTGTCAACGCCTGGCCTGATATGCGAATTATGGTCTCAGGTGGACTTTTTAATCGAGCCGAAGGCCTCTGGCAGGAGATAGGAGCCGACCTTTACGCGGCTACGGCCGTCGAGGCTGTTCAGGCAGCAATAAGCGAAAGAAAAGCCGAGCCTGAGCAGCAGACAATTAACCGAAGAAAAAAAAGATATCGCAAAACTCTCGAAAACGCGCCGGCCTGATGAAATGACAAATTAATCCGGAAAGTATATGTCGTATAACCGAAAATTAAATGTAAAATCTACAGTATTTCTTTATATAGTTTATACTCAATACTATCAACCAGTGCCTGCCAGGATGCTTCGATAATATTCTCCGAGCAACCGACTGTTCCCCAAATTGAATCCTTATCACGAGATTCTATGATGACGCGTACGCGTGCAGCGGTGCCGGCCTTGGCGTTTACTACACGAACCTTATAATCAATCAAATGCATATCTCTGATAGAAGGATAAAAAATATCGATTGACTTACGCAAAGCAGCATCGAGAGCGTTGACCGGGCCATCTCCCTCACCCACAACATGTTCGATTTTATCACCAACTTTTAATTTTACCGTCGCCTCCGTAACCAAATCTCCCGATGCACGCTTTTCAACTGTTGTATTATACTTGATAAGCTCAAAAAATGGCTTGTATGTCCCCATTATCTTTTTGACAAGCAAATCGAAGCTGGCGTTAGCCGCCTCAAACTGATAACCTTCATCTTCAAGTTT
>CAYLMG010000097.1:0-4488 GCA_964384565.1 uncultured Pirellulales bacterium
CGCAATACGATATACGAATTCACGCCAGGCCGAGTTTGCGGGCTTCTTCGTGCAGGCCGTAACGTTTCATTTTCTTAAATAATGTCGTGCGGTTTATCTGCAGCGCCTTTGCCGTTTCCTGTCTGTTCCAGTGATTGGCTTCGAGCACGCTGCGGATGATGTTCTTCTCAGGCTCGGCCAGAGCCTCCCTGAGACTGACGGCTTCGAACCTTTTCGGCTGATGGTTCTGAATCGACGGCGGTAGGTCATCCATGTCGATATATTTATTCTTGCCTATCAAAACCGCCTGTTCAATAACGTTTTCAAGCTCCCTGATATTTCCAGGCCAGAAATATCTCTCGAGTATCCCCATAGCCTTATCGCCGATACCGAGTTTCAGCTTGTTATGCTGACTGCTGTAAATTTGCAGAAAATGTTTTGCAAGAAGTCCTATGTCACCTATTCTTTCTCGCAAAGGCGGCAAATCGATTGTCACAACATTGATTCGGTAGTAAAGGTCTTCTCTGAATCGGCCCTGTATTACCTCTTCGGCAAGATTTGTATTTGATGCGGTTATAATCCGCGTGTCTGCTGTCTCGGTTGTATTGCTGCCCACTGCCTCGAACTGTTTGTCCTGCAGAACGCGCAGCAGCTTGACCTGCAGTGCCGGCGATGCGTTTGAGACCTCATCGAGAAAGATTGTCCCCCCGTCCGCTGCGAGAAATTTACCTTTCTTATTGCTTATCGCACCAGTGAATGAGCCCTTAACGTGGCCGAATAGTTCACTTTCCAATAGCGTCTCGGGAAGTGCGCCGCAGCTTACCTCCACAAATGGTTTATTTTTTCTGCTCGAACGGTGATGAATCGCACGCGCCAGCATACTTTTCCCGCTTCCGGATGGCCCCGTCATAAGGATTGTTGTTTTACTGTCGGCAACCGCTTCTATCAGCTCGAAAATCTTGGCCATTTTGTAATTTTGACTGATTATGTTATCGAGGCTGTACTTTTGTTCGAGCTGCAAACGCAGTTTTTCGTTTTCGCTCATAAGCGATTGCTGTTTAATCGCTCTTTCCACGACTAAGCGCAGCTCATCATCTATGATTGGTTTTGTCAGGTAATCGTATGCACCGCTTTTAATAGCTTTTACAGCACTTTCAATTGTGCCATAGCCGGTTATGACAAGAATGACTGTCTGTGGGTAGTTTTGTCGTATTTTATCCAATAAAAATAAGCCGTCCCCGTCCGGAAGATTTATCTCTGTAAGGATTAGGCAGTAATTGTGCCTTTGCAGCTCGGCTAAAGCCTCTTTTATTGTTTTAACGCCTTTAGTCTTAAAGCCATCCTTGGATAGGAATTGACAAAGAGAGCTAAGGACTATTGCATCATCGTCAACAATCAGGATATTTTTGTCTTTCATAGCTGTTTTGAGTCTTTCTAAAGAATATCCGATATAAATACCCAGATTAATTATAGTTCACTACCTAATATTAAAATAGCGAATTATGTTTCTTTTGTCAAACATAAATGTTGATATTTTGCAACATTTCTTTGGATTTGAATTATTAGGCGTTTTTTTAAAGAAGATGGCCCTCAAAGACCTCGACCGCTGGTCCTGTCATATAAACACAGTTATCTTTTTTGGACCAGTTTAGCTCTAAATCCCCCCCCGGAAGATGTCCCGTGCTGATTCGGCTGCTCTGATTTGTAAGAACACCTGCAACCAGACTTGCGCACGCACCCGTCCCGCAGGCTAAGGTAATACCGCTTCCCCTCTCCCAGGTCCGTATTGTAAATTCGTTATTTTTATCTACCTGCACAAAATGCACATTGGTTCGATTTGGAAAAAGCTTATGGTTTTCAATGGCCGGCCCGAGTTTTTCCAGTTCTATTAAACCAACGTCGTCGCAGAAAAAAACTGCATGAGGATTACCCATCGAAACACAGGTCATCAAAAGCTTATGGCCGAGAACCGCGATAGGCTCATCTATAACCATTTCTGCTTTTAATTTCACCGGTATATCACGGGCATTTAAGATAGGTTCGCCCATATTGACGCAGACCTTCTGAACCTTGTCATTCTTGTCTGTTTGCAGCCCAACTGTAATAATGCCTTTGCCTGTTTCTATCTTTAATGAAGCCGTGAAAGCCTCTTGGCCGGGTACCTCGAATGCAGGCCCAGGCTTTGCGAGTTTGTGTTCGTAGCTGTACTTGGCAAGGCATCTTATCCCGTTGCCGCACATCTCTGCTTCGCTGCCGTCGGCGTTAAACATCCGCATACGTACATCTGCTTTTTCACTCGGGCATATCAGGATTAATCCGTCGGAGCCGATTCCTTTATGACGGTCGCTTACTTCCTGCGCCAGCTTTGATGGATTGTTAATCTTCTCTTCAAAGCAGTTTACATAAACATAGTCATTGCCCAAACCGTGCATCTTTGTAAATCGCATAATACATATCCCTGAAATATAATTCTTAGTATATATAGTGGATTCGGACAAGTCAACATTTTGCGTTAGACAGGCTTTGCCACTTTATGGAATGCTTTATAAAATCTGGTATATCTTAAAATGTTTGCTTGAAAGATTGTCTGTGATTAAATCGAAAATTCCTTTTTTCTCGTATTCATCTGGGCTTTCAGCCTTGCGATTATGGATGAGTGCATCTGCGATACCCGCGATTCTGACAAATCCAGTGTCAATCCGATTTCCTTCATAGTCATCTCCTCGTAGTAATAAAGAGTGATAATCAGCCTTTCTGCCCGCGTTAGCCCCTTGGTCAGAAGGCTCCTCAAATCTCTTTTCTGTGCTTCTGTTACGGGATTCTGGCTTCTGTCGTCCTTGATAATATCTATTTCACGGATATCCTTTTCGCCGTCCTCGTTATGATATTGGGTATCGAGTGAGACCAAACCGACTACGTTTGCATCTTTCTGCAGACGGTCGAATTCATTCATATCGATATCTAATTCTTCCGCGACTTCTTCTTTTGATGGTTTCCGGCCGAGATGCGCTTCCAGCGATTGAGTCGCTTTTGTAAGCTGGCTCGTCCTTGCCCGCACTAATCTGGGCACCCAGTCCATTTTGCGAAGCTCATCGAGGATTGAGCCCCTTATACGAGGTGTGCAGTAGGTCTCAAATTTCACTCCTCTGTCGGGGTCGAAATCATTTATGGCGTCACGCAGCCCGAAGTTGCCCGCGCTGATAAGGTCCTCAACATCGACCTTGTTGGGTAGTTTGCTGTACAATCGCTCAGCTGTGTACTTGACTAAGTATCTGTATTTTTCAATTAAAAGATTGCGATAACAATCGTCATGTGTTTTCAGAAATTTTTCCCATATCTTCTCGATGTCAACCTGCTTTTTATCAGCTTTTGTCTTTTCCTTGGTTTTCATTAAATTTCCTCCGTGATTTTTAACAAAACGCTGTGCGAAACTTCACGTCCGATAAACACGTATCTTTGTTTTATTGTTTTTTTCATAATTGCAGCGGGCATAGAATAACCTTCATTTGTTATTTATCGTTTTTTTGCCTTACAACTTTAGTACAACCTAAAATAACCTTAATAAAAGTTCCCCTGCGTTCTTTTCGAGCTTTTTCCTTCTCTGTACAAATCTTGTCTCTAATCCTCTTTGCCGAAGCTTCTTTTGCGGATTACCGCTTAATTTATCGTTAGTCTTAACTGCCTTTCTATGAAATCACCGCCTTTTATTTCTCCGTAGCTACTCAACGATTGGAATCATCTGTTGTTTATACTTGAGCAGCTCAGCCGCAAATCTTTGGTTGATTGAATTTTCCAGCAGCTTGTTTATTTGAAGCTCGAGGTATTCCTCTTTTTTTTCTTTGAAAAGTATTTCTGCCGATTTGTCCTCGACCGGTTCAACCTTGAAGCTGCCGTCGATGCCGAATTTGATATTTTTCGTATCGCAAAGAACGAGACGTCTGTTTCTTATATGTTCCTCGATTGCGCTGTGCAAAAGCCCTGAAAACTCATCAACAGCCAGGTCTTTGGGAACGAAACCGGATTTGTGAATGTTGTTTATGTTTTCAGTGAGGATTTTCTGCCGTGTATTTGTGAATTCAATAATTTTAACGAGAACTTCGCAAATGTTATCGCTTATTAAGGATATCAGTTTCATCTTTAATCCTTCCTTGGATTTTTCTGAACTTACCTTTTTCCGGCTTTTTAATTTTGCCCCCGTCTTTTACCCTTCTGTGATTCTTCGTCTAAAATCCGTTTTATTTCAGTAAGGGTTTTTGTCCTTTTAAGTTCTGTAATTGTTGACAGCCTGTCAAAAACCGATTCATCGTAGAGTCGATGTCCCCCCTCGGTCCATTGGGCCTCGCGGATAAGACCCATTATTGTGTAGTTATGAATTGTCTGCCTGGAGAAGGGCGTGTACCTGACAAGCTCGCCGATTCGGTAAAGTTTCGCTGGGACCTGAAAACCTTGCTCTTTGGTTTTGAGACGCATTGCTATTGTCCTTTTATAAACGTTTTTTTTATCGGCTGC
>CAYLMG010000097.1:4588-6803 GCA_964384565.1 uncultured Pirellulales bacterium
CATTGCGACGAAGCAATTCGGCTTTCGATTTTAGGTTGTCTCGCCCCGGTGAAGCGGGGCTCGCAATGGCGGGAACATCTCTTTTCTGCAAAGAAGTACCAAATTTCATCTGATTTCCTTTAGTATCAAGTTCCATTCAAATGTTTCTGGCATCAAATTTCGCCTGATTGCTTTTTATATCTGTCTCTATCCCGATATTTCTGGTACCAAATTTCGCCTGATTGCCGCCCATTTCAAAGCTCAATCAGCAACCCTGTCCCCGGTAATATCTCTAAATAATATATTTTACGTTTTATAAAATGTAAAGTACCTTGAAGTCCCTGTCAACTTTTATTCTCCTTTTTTTTTGAAAAAATTTTTATCTGCTGAAATATTTATTAAATTTTGGATAAAAGCAGGCTCGCAGGCTAAAAACTGCCGTTCAGCGGCCTGAAGTTATAGGCCGATTATTTTCGGACGTTGATAAATAATGTGCTTTAGGCTGATGGAATAAGATAGAAGGTTTGAAAAATGTTGCAGGATAGAGAAAATAATGAAAATTCTGCTAAAACTGCGGATGCTGGTATATCGCTGATTGATAAAATCACTCCTTTAGCCAGGCAGGTTAACTGCCTGGATATGGAAAAGGTAGCCTGTGTCTGTGTACACAAGATTCCCCAGTTAGTCGGAGCAAGATTCGCCTCCCTGTATATACTTGATGAAAAGGGCGGAATCTTACTACTGCAAAAATATAACCATCCATATCTTTTGAACAAAATAGTCTCTCTCAGTCAGAATCCACCTTCTCCTATGGTAATGACGGTGCTCAGTAAAGAGCTAATTATGATTGGCAATATTGATACCCATAAAAACCCTCCGATAAAAAAGTCGCAACGCGCACATATGGAAAATTATAAAACAAAAAATTGTGCCATCGTTCCTCTTATCTGTCACGATAAAGTAGTGGGTGTACTTAACATTGCTGACAAAATGAGCGGTGACAATTTCACTTCAGGTGATGTTGCGCTCTTAAAGCTCTTTAGCCAGCTCGTCGGCTCTTCTATTGGTAATATTAAAATGTTTGAGAAAATACAGTATCAGGCTACAACTGATGGTTTGACCGGACTGGCAAATCATAAGACGTTTTACGGTGTCTTGGAAAAAGAGCTCTGGAGAGCCAGGAGATACGGCGGTAAAGTAACACTCATTATGGTGGATATTGACAACCTTAAGAAAATTAACGACACCTATGGTCATCGTGTTGGCGATAAGGTAATAAAAAAGGTAAGCAAAAGGATAAAAGAGTGTATTCGGCAAACTGACACGCCTGCTCGGTACGGCGGAGACGAATTTGCCGTTGTTTTACCCAATACTTCGGTTTCGGATGCCTTTATCGTTGCAGAACGTATGGTTAATATGGTCGCAAGCTCGCCCATTATCTGGAGAGGAGAGCAGATAGAACCGTCTATTAGTGTTGGGCTTGGCGAGTATGATGCAAATACTAATCCTGAAGATGTTACAAGCCGTTCAGACCGGGCCTTGTATGTTGCAAAGCAGGCCGGTAAAAATACTGTTCGTATTTACGAGCCTTCTTCAAAAATGTAGTTGCTCTGTAAAAAATCCTCCCTTTTTTTAAAAAAACATAAATTTTTTTGGCTTTCCAAAATAAAATTTGTCGGGCAAAGTTCTTTATTATCGGGGTTAAGTTCGCTAAGCTGAGCCGGGCAGGCGCTATAGTTAAAAAGCTTAACTCTATTGTAGAGGAAAAATAAAAAAGGTGGAAAATCTCTTATCCCTCCTTTAATCTTGCCTACCTTAAATCACACCGAAAACACATAGATTGTAACCTCAAAAAAGATTCAAGCTTTCCGTTTTGAGTTGACGATTGTTCTATTAGTCGAAAAAAAGCGGCTCTTAACAATAGCCAAATTAGGCTTTAATTAGTTTGAACTTATACTGCCGACTTTCGACAAAAGACCTACATGGCTGAGCGAAATCAGGCAATGTAAGCGATAGCTAAAATTAAAAAAGGAAAGAGTCGCATCGAGTTTTGGGAGAGCATCAATGCTCTCCCTTTTTTATTACAGGCCAAATCGGACTATCGACGCCACTCGGCCTTGCGGACCATAAGCGGGGGCATATATTGAAAATTGGCGCTCCTATTCTTTGCCCCGCTCCAGTTCTTATTGCTCGGGTACCAGCGGATTTCGAACAGGGCCGGTTTCGTAAATAACTT
>CAYLMG010000098.1:0-1533 GCA_964384565.1 uncultured Pirellulales bacterium
GCGGATTTTTTTGCAAATCTCCCATGTTGCCTGTACATATTGATGAGGATAGTCATTATGCATCTGCCTGGTGGACCTTTCATCATATGCAAATGCATCAGGCGATGATGGCGTTAGTTCCTCGGAGCGGTCCAGCTTAAAGCCCGCGACGCCGACATCGAGAACCTTCTTAACACCTTCGTTCTGCCACCACTGCTTCGCCTGAGGATTTGTGAAATCTACAAGCGGGCGTCCTGAGAGCCTGCGCTGCTGGCCCTTGAGGTTATATCCTTCTTCCCGAGCAACCTTTGCCATATCACCGTTTACAAATGGCGCAATCCAGAGCAAAAATCTGATATTCTTTTTTTCAAGCCATTTAATCATCTTTTCAGGATTAGGCAGCCTGTTCCTGTCCCACTCGAAGTCATTATAGCCGTAATCACCGAGAGCCCAGGGTCTATCCACCCAGTAAACTCCGCAGGGGATATCAAGGGCGTGCATCATTAATATATCCTCGATAACCTGGCTGTTGTATGGTGCATTAACCTCGGTCTGGTCATAATAAGTCTGTTTGTTACGGTGGGTATCACGCCACCTCCAGCAGGAGAACACCCACTTAGGAGGCAGTATTGATGGCCCGACATTAAGACTATGGGCGCTTACAATTTCCATAGGATTGGCGGCTGTATAAAGGAGCATCTCAAGCGAAGGGCCTTCGAAGGAAATCTTCACCAGCTCTTCATCTGATTTGCAGAGATCATAAAATCCCGGCCAGGTGCCTTTTGTAAATAATCCGTATCCCCTCGATGAGATATAAAATGGGCAATAAAGTGAAAGCGTCGGCCTGATTAACATCTCTACGGTTTCACCCCTCAAATTCAGAGCAGTCTTGATTCCTTCCTGCCACGATAACCTCTGATTACCGTCAACGGTTCTTTCAAAGCTTCCAGTGAAATATTCATCTGCTGATGCTCCGATGGAAAAGCCCCACTTTTGAATACCTGTGCCGGGCTCAGCCGTGAATTTGATTAGGAAATTATCACCCTGCGGTTTTATAAGCACATCAACGATTCGTCCATTATCATCTCGCCATTTTCCATAGAAGCCGCCTTCGATTGTTTCTGTATAGAATGGCTCGCCGCAAAGAAACGCGTTGCTGTCAGCGGTTTGGTAGTAAATAGCATCAGTCGGCTTGCCCGTAATCACTAAAGGTTTTTTAAGATATTCATTTATAATCTTAAACGAGACGCACTTTTGCGCACCTGAATATTCCAGGCTCACTTGGGCTGAGACTGGGCAGGAAAGAAACAAAAACACGGTCCATAAAGCTGGTAAAAGTTTCACTTTCATATATTGTCCTGTTCAATTTTCGAACGTTTTTCCGAATCTCCAAAGCTCTGCTTCAGAAAATAAATTAAAGTAGACTACACGAATTAAAAAACTAAAAAAGCAAAAAAATATCTGCCTATACTCTCTTGAAAATATGAATCAGTGTATTTTTGCTTTAACGAAGGCGGCGGGGCCTTGTCTTTTGATTCTTCGAAGATTCTTCAG
>CAYLMG010000098.1:1633-6741 GCA_964384565.1 uncultured Pirellulales bacterium
CTGATAGTGCTTAAACGCTCTAAAGGCGGAAATCTTCGCAAGTAACGGCGCTATTTTTTCTAATTTGTTTCGGCTGAGCTCCTTATGCAGGTCGCCCGCGAGATTAGCTATGCTTTGTGTATAGGCGGGACATTCGGCGCAATACAAACCGCAATATGCAATTAAATCCGCTTTTCTTTTGGCCATAATATAATACCCCGAAATCAATAGGTTACCTTCCTTTTCAGTTAAATTATGATATAATATCGCACTCAAATTTTAAAGCAGGAAATGAATCACTGTTATGTAACGAAGGGAATTTAAGAATCGGGAAAAGGACGATTAAAGTGAATAAATGAAGCTCCTTAAGCGGGCTGATTATATATAGAAAATGTTTTTCCGAGAACATCGTGTACAGCCTTGAGCAAGCTCATTGTATAACATATGCAGACAGAATACGAAATTGCCCAGTGAAGCCTGAAAGTATAATTGCACAAACATAGCAATATTATCACCGAAACCATACTTATAACGACATAAGAAATTTTTGGTTTTTCATCTATTACGCACTGAATACTAATCACTCTCAAACGAAATAAAAACAATAATGCGAGACTGTTGAAAATATTCCAAATTGGGAAAATAAGCTGCCATCCCGAAGAGCTCTGCAGCATAATACGACCTGCATAAAAACCGGTTCCGCCGCTTACAAAAACCGCAAAAGCCAACAATAACCATTTTTCAAAATCGTACTTGACCCTTTCAAAAAATATATTAAACAAAGACATAACCATTCCGATTAAGGAAATGAAAAAAGCGATGGTTAATCTGATATCATATTTGAATGAGATAATAGTTTTAGTATCTTCTCTCATTGAAGAACTTATCAAAAGCAGGAACAGGAATGCAAAACTGAATGTAAAAAGGGTTATTTCGTCGTATGTTGGAATCATAAAATAAAGAATTTTCCTTATAAATATTCTTTGCCTTTCATTTTCATCACAGTAGAATTCTTCTTGACCTTTGAATAATTCCTCTGCTATCTGAGCATCGCTTTTATTTTTCCAATATTCGGGGTCTCTTCTGTAACTTTTTTCTCTTCCCCTGGGGCCGGAGGTTTGAAATGAGCTGTCTGTTTTAGGTATGAATATCGTATGTTTACAGGCTGGGCATATTCCCTTTTTGCCTGCATATTTTTCCTTCGCAGTCAGCTTTTTACCGCAATATATGCATGAGAAACTTTTCACAATAAAATGATACTAAAATAATAACATTATCATCAACAAATAATTTTAAGCAAGCTATCGCGTTTACGATAGAAAACAAAAGGATTAAAGTTCCGGAAAGAACTACGTTTCTTTTCAGTTAAAAATATGATATAATGCCGCACTCAAAGTGTAAAGCAGGAAATGAATCACTATTGTGGAAAAAAAGAGCTCAAGAATCGGGGAAAGGATAATCAAAATGAAAAAATACATCAAAAATCGCAAAAAAATAACCATCGTTTATGCGTTTATTCTGTTCATCCTCGCAGCTATGCTTAGCGAGACATTCGCACAAGAGCAGCAAAGGCGAATGGGACGACGAAGAGGCGAAAGCAGAACACCGACACTCGGGCTGGAGCAGGGATATATGGATTTTAATACGCCCGATTTCAAACTCAGGCTCGTCAAGGCCTCACAGACAGTAGCAGCACTTGTGCCAAACGACGCAAACGGTTTTGACTTTACCCCTGCCGACAGGCTCGTAGCCAGGGCAAGCGGCGGCTTTAACCACTTAGGTGACATAACGCTTCGCATTTACGATTCAAATTCCGGAGAGTGGAAAAATTATTTAACCTCTGCAAAACGCAAACCGATTAAGGCTTTGCCGGTATCGGGCGATATACTTGCTGCTGCCGACCTGTCACCAACACTGCCGGAAGATTGTCCGGTAAAAATCACCCGCAAATGGCTTCTTGATGACGGAAAACTTGTACTAAAGTTTGATATAGAGAATGCCAGCAAAAAGACCGTGAAAATCGGGGCACTCGGTATACCTATGATATTCAACAATATTATTACCCGCCGGTCGCTCGAGCAGGCACACGAGGTCTGCTCGTTCTTCGACCCGTATATCGGCCTTGATGCGGGCTATCTACAGGTAACACGTCTGAAAGGCAGCGGCCCTGCTCTGTTAGTCGTACCCGAAGGCAAAACGCCTTTCGAGGCTTATCAACTACTCAATGAGCCGATGCGCCCCACCCAGACTTTCGAAGGACCGTTTGAGTGGATTGTTCACAGCGAAGCTTATGCAGATAATGAGTGGAAAGGTGTTAGGCCCTGGAACAAGCCGACATCAGTGACAATCGAACCGGGCAAGACAAAAACTTACGGCGTTAGATTTCTTGTTTCAGACGAAATACGAAATATTGAAAAAACACTCATCGATAATAAAAGACCGGTTGCAGTCGGTATACCGGGCTACATTCTTCCGATGGATATCTCTGCAAAACTTTTTCTGAAATACCCAAAGAAAGTTTCCTCAATTGATGTCGAACCAAAAGGCGCTATAGAGATAAACAAAAATGACTCAACCAAAGGCGGCTGGGCTGCATATACACTGAAAGGTAAAAACTGGGGACGCGCGAAAGTTACCATCGACTATGAAGACGGCCTGAAACAATCCATCAGCTATTATGTTATAAAGCCCGCTGCACAAGCTGTGGCCGATATGGGTAACTTTTTGATGACAAAGCAATGGTTCATCGATGCCAATGACCATTTCAAACGAAGCCCGTCGGTAATAAGCTATGACCGTGAAGAAAACAATCAGGTAACACAGGACAGCAGAGCCTGGATTGCAGGTCTGGGCGATGAAGGCGGCTCGGGCTCCTACGTGGCGGCAGCAATGAAACAATTTGGCCAGCCGAAAAAAGAAGAACTTGTTAAATTCGAACAATTCATAGACAAGGTTCTCTGGGGCGGTATTCAATATTCAGAAGGTCCGCTTAAGTACGGCGTACGTAAAAGTATGTTCTATTATGAACCAAACGAACTGCCTGCCGGTTATTACCGAAGCGATATTAACTGGGGGAGCTGGACGAGCTGGAACAAACGCGAAGCCGAATCAATCGGCCGGGCTTATAACTACCCGCACGTCGCAGCTACTTACTGGGCGATGTACCGGCTGGCACGCTTCAATAAAGAGCTTGTCAGCAGCCACGAATGGGACTGGTATCTTGACCAGGCCTATCAAACAGCGATGTTTCTCACAGGTAGAAATGAGCAAGGCCGGTACAATGTCGGCTACATCAATATGGGGCTGATGGAAGGGACAATCTTTGTGAAGATTCTTGAAGACTTGAAACGTGAGGGCTGGACTGAAAAAGCTGCTAAAATGGAAGAGCGAATGAAGCAGCGTGCAGAGCGCTGGATTCGCCAGTCGTATCCTTTCGGCAGCGAGATGGCCTGGGATTCGACCGGCCAGGAAGAAGTCTATGCCTGGTGCAAGTACTTTGGCTACGATGATAAGGCGCTCGTGTCACTCAACTCTATACTCGGCTATATGCCGACAGTTCCGCACTGGGGCTATAACGGCAACGCCCGCAGATACTGGGACTTTATTTACGGCGGCAAACTCCGCAGGTACGAACGCCAGCTCCACCATTACGGCTCGGGTCTTAATGCTATTCCTATGCTTAACGAGTACCGCGAAAATCCGGATGATTTTTACCTGCTGCGAGTCGGTTACGGCGGCATGATGGGAGCATTATCAAATATCGATAAGGAAGGTTTTGGGTCTGTTGCATTTCATTCTTTTCCAGATACACTTAAATGGGACGGTTACAGCGGTGATTACGGCCCGAACTTTTTCGGCCATGCTATAAATACTGCGACTTATATCATAAACCATCCCGAATTCGGCTGGCAGGCATTCGGCGGCAATGTTAGGATTGACGGCAAAATAATAAAAGTGAAAACTCTCGATTCTCTACGCAGGCGAGTTTACATTGCGCCGTTCGGATTATGGCTTCACCTCGGCGCGGGCACCTTCGAGCAGGTTGAGATTGATACTGATAAAAAAACCGTAAAGCTGGGTTTGTCAGAAGCCACCGAATACACTCCAAATGCAATCTTAAAAGTGGACCAGCCGGCGAAGATAACAGAGATTAGCACATTTAAGCCGACCGACAAACTTGAAACCGAACGTGGGGCCCTTGTTATTGAGCTAAAGACCGAGACAACTTGGATTGAACTCAGTCAGTAAATCAAAATATATGCAGCCACATACCGACTCGGTCGTTAGGTTATCAAATGAAACAGGCAAGGCTGTATAAACTTTGATATTATAGACTCGAAGGAAAAGAATGACTCGAATTCTTGGTGTTATCGGAAGTCCTCGCAGGAAGGGCAATACTCATATCCTTGTATCAAGATTGCTTGAAGGAGCACAATCAGAAGGAGCCGATGTGGACACGGTCTTTCTTGGCGATTTAAACATCAAAGAGTGTGACGGCTGTCATACCTGCTGGCAGGGCAAATCCTGCAGTAAGAATGATGATATGCTCGGGCTATATCCCCGTATCATCGACAGCGATATATTGGTGCTCGGCACTCCTGTGTATTGGTATGGGCCGACGGCGCTTATGAAGGCTTTTATAGACCGGCTGGTTTACTTCAACTGTCCTGAAAACCGGATCTTAATCCGCGGCAAATCAGCAGTCGTTGTCGTCCCTTATGAAGAAGAAAATCCTGAGACCGCAAAACCTGTTGTTGAATTTTTCGAAAAGTCCCTGGCATATCTGGAAATGAAACTGATAGATAGAATAATAGTACCGGGAGTAGGAGACAGGGGCGATGTTTTAAAAAAGCCGGAACGACTGATGGAAAGCTATAAACTTGGTCAGCGATTGGCTCACAATTCTTTTTGATTGTTTACTGCCCTTCTCAAAAACCTCAGGACAATAAATTTTTAATATCACCTCATAAAAAAGCGGCCTGTGATTACCACAGGCCGCCTAATATCAAGAACAGTTAAGCTTATGCAGCGAAAATGTCTGACTATACACCGGCCAAAGAAGGCCGGGTTCTAGTTATCCCTAGAAAGGAGGTGATCCAGCCGCAGGTTCCCCTACGGCTACCTTGTTA
>CAYLMG010000099.1:0-6736 GCA_964384565.1 uncultured Pirellulales bacterium
GGTATCCTTGTGCCGTCTTATACCGCTTCAAAAAGCGCTGTTATGGGCCTGACGCGTCTGCTTGCCAATGAGCTGGCACCGCATAAAATTAACGTCAATGCGATTGCGCCCGGCTATATGGCAACCGAAAATACCAAAGCCCTCCGCGAAGACGCTGTTCGAAACAAAGCTATACTCGAACGCATCCCTGTCGGCCGCTGGGGAAAACCCGAAGACCTTAAGGGTATCGCCGTCTTTCTGGCTTCGTCTGCGTCGGATTATATGACCGGCTATACTGTAGCTGTTGACGGCGGCTGGCTGGCACGATAGTCTTTGAAAACAATTGAGGTGTTACTTATGAAAACGAGAATTCCTTTATTGACGGTGTTGCTGATTCTGACAATCTCCTGCAACGCAGGTACAAAGCTGGATGATGTGCAGAACTGTGATAAAAAAGAAATCGGCCGGAAAGTCGTTGAGAATCTGCTGAGGCGCGATTATATGATGTATCGTGTCAAAGGGCTTCATTACGCTGAAGCCTGCACGGCTGTCGGAGCATTGCGGTTTGCCGAAAACACAAAAGACAAAGAGCTCGGCCAGCGTATCATTTCCCGATATGAAAAATTCTTGGAAGATAACAGCAGTTTGATTTCCCGCCAATCGCACGTTGACCACAATGTAATGGGTATCGTGCCGCTTCGAATTTATCTTTACAACAAAGATAAACGATTTCTTGAGCTGGGATTAAGCTTTGCAGACAGTCAATGGGAAAATCCGAGCGAAGACGGCCTGACCTCGCAGACTCGATGGTGGATAGACGATATGTATATGGTGGGAATGCTTCAGATGCAGGCCTACCGTGCGACAAAACAGATAAAATATGCAGACCGGGCGGCCCTTCAGATTACGGCTTACCTAAAAAAGCTTCAGCAGCCGAATGGTTTGTTTTACCATGGCCCCGAATTTCATTATCATTGGGGGCGAGGAAACGGATGGGTTGCTTCATCTCTGGCAGAGCTATTAAAGTCGCTGCCCGCCGACCATAAACTGCGTCCGGAGATTATTACCGGGTACAAAAAAATGATGTCTGCGCTTTTGCAGTACCAATCGGATAATGGTATGTGGCGGCAGTTGATTGACTATGAGTATTCCTGGGCGGAAAGTTCCTGTACAGCGATGTTTGCATATGCAATGTCTGTTGGGGTTCGAAATAACTGGCTGGATAAAAAAGAGTATGGGCCCGCTGTTGAAAAAGCCTGGAAGGCACTGTGTGCTCATGTGGACCGCAGGGGCAATGTTCGCGAGATTTGTATTGGTACCGGACAAGAGGACGACATCGAGTTTTATTTGAAACGCCCGCGTACCCTGGGAGATTTTCACGGTCAGGCGCCTGTTCTTTGGTTAATCAGTGAAATCCTGAAAGATTGAAAGGCCGCAGCGGCTTAAAATGCTTGAACTTAAAAAAAATGCCAGCTCGCCAGATAAAGCAAAGTTGAATAAAGGCTGAAACAATGTCACTATTAAATCTCAGGCAGGAACGAGAATGTAAGTATGATATCCTGTCGCTCGGCGAAATTATGCTTCGGCTGGACCCGGGCGAAGAACGCATCCATACTACCCGCCGGTTCAAAATCTGGGAAGGCGGCGGTGAATATAATGTCGCACGAGGCCTGAAACGATGCTTTGGAAAACGAGCAGCAGTTGCAACAGCGATTGTTGATAATCCAGTAGGCAGGCTTTTGGAAGATTTGCTCAATCAGGGCGGGGTCAGTCTGGAATATGTAAAATGGGTACCGTTCGACGGTATCGGCAGAAAGAGCCGTGTCGGCCTGAACTTTACTGAACGCGGCTACGGAGTGCGGGCAGCAATAGGATGCTCGGACCGCGCAAACAGTGCTGCTTCTCAGATTAAAAAAGGAGATTTCGACTGGGAAAAGATTTTCGGACAGGACGGCATTCGCTGGTTCCATACAGGTGGCATCTTCGCAGCTCTGTCGCAAACAACTGCTGACGCTGTAATTGAATCGACGACGGTTGCCAAAAAATACGGCACAGTAATTTCATATGACCTTAATTACCGACATTCGCTGTGGAAAGATATCGGCGGCAAAGATAAGGCGATGGAAGTCAATCGCAACATCGCGCCATTGGTAGATGTGATGATTGGTAACGAGGAAGATTTTTCCGCTGCTCTGGGATTCAAGGTTGAGGGACTTGACGAAGGCTGTTCCAAACTTGACACGGCGAATTTTAAAAAGATGATTGCTAATGTTGTTAAAACCTTTCCCAACTTTAAGGTTGTTGCAACAACCCTGAGAAATGCCAAAACTGCTACCAGGAATGACTGGGGTGCCGTTGTTTATGCCGACGGCGAGTTCTATAATGCCCAGCTTCGTGAAGACCTCGAAATTTTGGACCGCATCGGCGGAGGCGACAGCTTTGCTTCCGGCCTCATCTACGCCCTGATGGAAGGCAAATCGTCTCAGCAGGCAGTCGAATACGGCGCTGCTCACGGTGCTTTGGCTATGACAACACCGGGTGATACGACCACAGCGAGCTTAAAAGAAGTTGAACGTGTTATGAAAGGCCAAACTGCAAGAGTCACCAGATAATCTTTTTACAATATAACTTTTGGAGAAAAAATTATGGCAAGGCACACGCGTCTTGAAATATTAACACGAATGAAAGAAGTCGGGCTTGTTCCCTTGTTTTATAATCCCGATATCGAGACCGCCAAATCCGTCGTCCAGGCCTGCTTCACAGGCGGTGCGTCGGTCATCGAATTCACCAACCGCGGTGACCGTGCACTCGATGTCTTCCGTGAATTGGCAATCTGTCGCGACCAGGAACTGCCCGAGTTGATTCTTGGCGGCGGCTCCATCGTCGATGCCTCAACAGCAGCCCTTTACATCGCTACAGGAGCCGATTTTATAGTTAGTCCGCTTCTTGACAATGACGTTGCAAAGGTTTGCAATGCCCACAAAGTAACCTATCTGCCTGGCTGCGGTTCCGTTACAGAAATCCACCAGGCCCATCTGCTCGGCGTAGAAATCTGCAAAATCTTCCCCGCCGCTCAGGTAGGAGGTCCTGGTTTCATTAAAGCTGTTAAAGCGCCCTGTCCGTGGGCCGATTTAATGCCTACCGGCGGGGTATCTCCAACACGTGAAAACCTGACCGAATGGTTTTCTGCAGGAGCTGCCTGTGTTGGCATTGGCTCGAAACTGATTACAAAAGAGCTCGTTGCGGCAAAGGATTATCCGGCTATTCAGAAAAAGATTTCAGAGGTCGTCGCCTTAATCCGGGAAATTCGACAAGGTCTTAAAACCGGAACTTATTAACCACACAAACAGGTGAAAATGCCTACCTGCTTGTTATTTGGAAAACGAGGCCGAAGGGGGTCCGGGCTAATAAAGGTAGTCAATAACTTTACCAGACAATTTAATGAAATCAGAGCACGGGCAGGTATAAAAACAGGTACTTTTCACGATCTGAGAAGGACGGCTATAACGAACTGGTTCTATGAGGGATTAGAAATTACAGAGGTAATGAGACTGGCAGGACACAGTAAGTATGATACTACCCTGAGATATTACCTGGCAGTCAAAGATGATTTAGTAAATAGGGCAAGAAAAGCAGTAAAACATAAGGTAAGTAAGGAGATGTTGGAGAGGGATCTGAGGAGAGAGGAGTAGTTTAGATATTATTCTCAACAATCTGATTTATATATTTCAAAGTTAAACTCAAATCAAACCTTTTCTTTTCCTCTGGGCTTAAAACATCAAGAAGTTCTGATTCTAACCTTGAAACCATTTCTTTAATCTCAATATCAGAACGTCCCAGGTTTACTTTATATTTGGCAAGATCACAATCAAAACCGTCTTCTGAAAGCTTGATTTTAAATAATTTCCACAACTCACTATCTTGAAAATCATAACCTGAACTTATTAGAAAACCAATATCATAGAAGTCTCTTGGAGCAATTGTTACACGAGTTGCTGCTGCTCTGAGTTTTTCTGATACGAGTTCCTTTAAGCTTAAACAATTGACACTGCCGCCGTCAAAAAGAGGTTCCTTAGTAAATGGGTGTAGAAACTTATGGTTAATTCTTTGTTTTTTGACAGGAAGAATAGGATTAAAACGTAAACCAATCTCAAATTTTATAGATTGCCTGCTGTTCACCACCACTGAGTTATAAGTTATATAAAAAATATATTGTGAAGATTCATTTCGACCAGCATCTTCAATTCCATCTACACTCATATCAAAATTATTGACATAACTTGAAAGCAACGCTTTTACTGGTTTAATTGTTCTTCGTTTTGCCACTCTCGTTGTTTTTTTATCAGGAAGAATCATCGTAAAATCTAAATCCTCACTAAGTCGGTAGTATGAATAATAAATCTTATTGAGGCATGTCCCACCTTTGAAAACAAGATTTTCGCTTAAACTGTTTATATTGGATAACAGTAATGTAAGATAATAATCCTTTTCCAAAAGCAAAAGTGGAAAACCTATAGAAGCTGAAGTAGACTCAAGGACTCGCAAGAAATCGTCTTTACTACTATGAATCATCAATGATAACCTTCCATTTTTTATTTATTGACCCTTCTCTAGACTTAGAGCCATACAAGGTAATCAAAGAAGACTTCTTTAATGATTTTTCTAAATTTACTAATGAAGACCTCTTTACACCACAGGAATCCAAAACATACCCTATTCTTTTTCTGGTAGATATACTTGGGAATCTCTTTGTGTATTTTATTAATTTATCTACATCAACCTCATTGGTAGTAACTTTTCTTTCAAAAATCTTAAATGCCTGCTTTAATCCACCAACAGGATTTGAGTAATATATAAGATCGACAAGGGTTCTTTCTTTATTACTAACGACTACTTCTGTATCCTTTATTTTTATCTTTTCAAGACCATACATTCTTTTATTAGATATCTTGAGCAATTTAAATGGAATACCACAAATAATCCTCTCTCTTTGTAATGCAGTATTTAGCACATAAACCGTTTGAAATACCTGTTCAGTAAAACCATAAAAACTATACATATTAGAATAACCAACATAATAATTTTCTTTAGGGAAAAGAACGGGTGGAATCAAAAACTCATTTATCCTGATCCCGTCAGGTCCACTTTCAAGGGGTGAATAATAATAGATACCTTTGGTAATAGGCCGGAGGATTCCCTTCTTTTTAAGCTGATAGATGATTTGACGTACCAAGACTGTTTGCCCAAAAAGCTTTTCAAGTTGCTCATTGGTGATTATTGTAACCTTCTCGTACGATAGACGAGAAATAATATTAGTTTCTTTTGGTCCAAATCTATTCATTGTATTATTCTTCACTAATTACGTTTCTAAAACGTATATCGTAAATAATTATACAATACTTGAATATATCCTGTCAAATGCAATTACTAAGGGAATATTTTTGAGTAGTAAGTAGGCTCTTTCTGGATCATTCTGGATCACCCCCTGTTTTTAAGTAATATCCCCAAATAAAGAAGCCTTGCAAGTATTTAACCTACAAGGCATTATAAAAAGAGGCCGAAGGGGCTCCTGGCTTCGCCCTTGAACCCGTCGCTCACTACCGTTCACTCCCCATAGGAGCTCTGCCCCTCTGGCGGCAGCTATGCTGCCTGTCACCCCAACGACTTGGGGGAGCTTCTCCCCCAAACCCCCTTGGATTCTCGCCCCTTTACAGGAACACAACAAAAAAGCCACTGTAAGAGTGGCTTTTTCATCAACGAGGCCGAAGGGGCTCGAACCCTCAACCTTCGGATCGACAGTCCGATGGACGAAAATCATAACTCTTGCGACAGCAAAGACTTGCATCTTAACGAAAAAGATGCTTACAAACCAGCTTACAAATACATTTCAGAAATAATAGAGAATAAGACACAGATTGACATCCGAAAACTACCTACAGGGTTGGCTGACATAGTCACCGTTTGGCATAAACTGCCGGAACATATCAAAGCGGCGGTCAAAGCCTTAATTCAAACTCATATTACGGAGAAAAAGTAAATGGCAAAGAAAAAAACCAATAAGAGCAAATCCACAACAAAGAAGAAATCAGACGAGAAGGATACAAAGGACTTGGCAAAGAATGAATACACGGACGAGGAAAAAGAACGGCTTGCCAAGCATAAAGAGCGTAAGAAGAGAAGGCCGGTAAAGTTCAAGGCCGCAGAAAGTGATTCAGACTATTCGATAGCACTGCAAGATCCCGATGATCCATTGATTGCGGTCAAAATGTTTGAGGCGTTGGGAACGGCGGACTCTGACTTGCAGAATCATTTACTGGACCAGGTAGTCCAAACATTTAAGGGGGTGGCATCTTCCGATGGATTCGACCATAATAACATAACCCCTTCGCTCAACCATGCAACGGCGATACTCAATGGAATACAGCCACAAGATGAGCTTGAGGCAATGCTAGCTGTACAGATGATCGGCGTTCATAATATGGCAATGAATACTTTAGCAAGAGCTATTCTTAGCCGCCAAACCTTTGAAGGGAAGCAAGCCAACGTAGCACAATCAACCAAGATGCTCAGAACTTTCATGGCACAGATGGAAGCCCTGAAGAAGTACCGAACTGGCGGTCTGCAGAAAATGGTTGTTGAGCACGTCCATGTAAATGAAGGAGGTCAGGCAATTGTGGGAACCGTTAATCAGGGGGGTGGGAGAAATAATAAAAACCATGAATGAACCCCATGCAAACAGAGAAAAAACCAATTTTAC
>CAYLMG010000100.1:0-6709 GCA_964384565.1 uncultured Pirellulales bacterium
ATGTATGCGTGCTAAACTCGAATGGGTACGGTCTGTGATATCTCTTGTTTCGCTCTGCGGACAGCCCTTGATGCTTTCAGATTCTATTGATAAATACGGCGAGGAGCTGATTTATATGATACAGCGGACACTGCCGCCCCTTTCAACGGTTCCAGGCGAGACGGGCGAGCTCGATACCGAGTATACAGCCTTTACGTGGACGAAGTTCCACGGTTTCGGCGTACTCGATGAGCCGCCATACGGCGCAGAAGATATGGACGAGCAGCAGGCGCGTGATATGGCCGGCTGGTCACCTACAATGAATGACAATCATCCTTTCGGGTCTTTATGGGCTTTTCATATTGAAACTGAAGCCGGCAGGTGGTGTGTGGTTTACAGGGCTGCGGTAAGTCAGCTCAAAGAAAGCAAAGTGCCGCTTGAGGCTCTCGGGCTTGGCGAAGGCCAATATCTCGCATTCGATTTCTGGAAACAACGTTTTTTAGGGCGTATCAAGAATAATATTCAATTCGAACCACTCGAACTTGGCTTCTGTCAGGTTATAGCGATTAGAAAGGTGAAAAATCACCCCCAATTGATTTCATCATCCCGGCATATAAGCCAGGATGCGATAAGTGTCCTTGGGCAAAGCTGGAAGGATAACGAGCTGACACTAAAACTTAGAGGCATTCCACATACCAACGAAACTTACTGGTTGCATCTACCCGCCGGCTTTGAGATTGAATCTATCGACTGTGAGGGTCTTCAAGCGGGAAAAGATAAAGAATTCAAAGAACAAGAAGGAAAGATTGTAGGGATTAAGGTTAGTTTCCAGAACAGCGTTGCGAATCTAAAAGCGAAACTCGTCAGACAGTAATTACCGTCGCTATCAGTATGTACCTATTTGCGTTTCGGCACAAACAGACCGCTCAAGGACTGTTAATCCATAAATTTCTTGACAGAAATTTCTCAAGGCTTTATATGTAGACCCAATGTTTTAAATCGGCATAGAAATAATTCAATCGAAGAATTGAAGTATTGAACCGGGCAAAATAAGCACTGAAAGCAAAATAATACTACTGATAGTGGTGCCATTAAAAGATTACTAACTAAACTAAGGAGAATAAGATGGACAAGAGAACAAAATTTACCCTTGATGAAAATGAAATACCTACTCAATGGTATAATATCCTGGCAGATTTGCCTGAGCCACTGCCACCAATTTTGCACCCAGGTACAGGAAAACCGGTAACTCCTGATGACCTGACACCTCTATTTCCCATTGAATTAATCAAGCAAGAGGTGAGCACCGAGCGCTGGATTGAAATCCCTGAGGAGGTCCGGGATATTTATCGATTATGGAGGCCCACAACTCTGTTTCGGGCACATAGATTGGAGAAAGCCTTGGATACACCGGCTAAGATTTTCTACAAGTATGAGGGAACAAGTCCCCCTGGAAGTCATAAGCCCAACACCGCTGTAGCTCAAGCCTATTATAATAAAATGGAGGGCATTAAGCGCATCACCACTGAAACCGGAGCCGGACAGTGGGGTAGTGCCCTGTCCTTCGGCGGTGCCTGCTTCGGCCTTGAGATTAAGGTCTATATGGTCAGGATCAGCTACAACCAAAAACCTTATCGCCGCGTAATGATGCAAACCTGGGGAGCTAACTGCGTGCCAAGCCCCAGCCAAGATACCAAAGCAGGTCGTGAAATGCTGAAAAAAGATCCCGATTGCCCCGGCAGCCTGGGGCTTGCCATCAGCGAGGCGGTAGAGGATGCCATCTCTCGTGATGATACCCACTATTCGCTGGGCAGTGTCCTCAATCATGTCCTGCTGCATCAAACCGTCAACGGCTTAGAGGCAAAAAAGCTAATGGAGAAAGCTGGTGTCTACCCCGATATTATCGTGGGCTGCATTGGTGGCGGCTCAAACTTCGCCGGCCTGTTTTTACCCTTCGTCAAGGATAAAATTGACGGCAGTAAGCCGGAGCTGCGCATTATCAACGTCGAGCCGGCAAGCTGCCCTACCGTAACCAAAGGTCCATATGCCTATGACTTTGGCGATGAAGCCAAGCTCACTCCATTGATTAAGATGTACACCCTTGGTCATGGCTTTATTCCACCCCCAGTTCACGCCGGTGGGCTGCGCTATCACGGGATGGCACCTATCATATGCCACCTCCATAAATTAGGACTTGTCGAAGCCAGGGCTGAGCACCAGCTTGCCACCTTCGAGGCAGGGGTAACCTTTGCTCGCACTGAGGGTATTATCAGCGCCCCAGAGACGAACCATTGTATCAAGGCAGCAATTGATGAGGCCCTTAAATGTAAGGAATCTGGTGAGGCAAAAACGATACTCATAGCCCATAGTGGACATGGACACGTTGATATGGCAGCCTATGACGCCTACTTTAGCGGTAAACTTAAGGATTACGCATATCCTAAGGAGAAGATAGAGGAAGCCCTGGCTGAGCTGCCCAAAGTCTCCCTTGAATGAAGATTGTAAGTGTCTAAGCTGTCTTGAGATAGAGTTGTAGTCTCTTAGAGGATTACTGTTGTAATATACGCAGGCAAAAGATAAACTAACTTTGAAGATTTGTTGAAATCTAAGGGTCGGTGCCCGAGAGGCTAAAGGGGACGGGCTGTAAACCCGTTGGCGTAAGCCTACGTTGGTTCGAATCCAACCCGGCCCATTTTTCTATCCGCATATAAAAATTTGCCATTTATTTTACACCTTTTCCCGGATTAGGCCCTTTCGTACCGGCATAACACGTTAGTTGCTCAATACCATCAATTGCCACTGCAAAACTGCCAGCTGCACCAAGGCCAAATTTACCAGTTTTCAATATCGCAAAAAGTTTCACAAATAATAACTCTTGCGCACGATAAAGCCAAGAGATATAATTGTTTCGTACTTGTATCATATTTAGGATTATCCTTGGTAAAGCTGTGTCAGACATTCAGAGAATCTTTTTATATGTAAACAGGCGGTTATCAATACTGATATCCCTGTTTTTTGCTGGTTCGATAGGGCTATATCTGTGGCGGTTTTATAATGGACCTCACAGGTTATGGGTGAATTACTATGTATCTTCTATCTTTTACGAGGTCTTCTGGTGCCTTGTTATTTTCTTTTTCCGGCCCAACAAGACTCACTCTACCAAAATTGCCATCACAGTTTTTGCTGCAACCTGCCTGCTCGAACTCCTCCAGCTCTGCCAGGCGCCCTTACTTGAAGCGATTCGAAGAACCTTTTTGGGCAAAGCTCTCATCGGAACGGATTTTGTCTGGCAGCAATTCCCGTATTATGTTATTGGAACCTTTGCCGGCTGGCTCTGGCTGCGTCTGCTGGCCAAAAAGAACTCTGACAGCAATTAGAACCTGATATCAAAAAGAACTTGACGGTAAGAGTGTTGTTGTCCAGCTTTTCTCTGCTTTCGCCAAAGTCCAATATCGCCGTCTCAAGCACTGATAAGCCGGAAAAAAAACAAGATTTTGCTTTACTTTCCTTTTTTCTCCGTCATAATTTAAATCTCTTGGAAAGTAGGAACTTTTCAGCATTAAAAATGGGTTTTGAATATGGTATATCATAAAAAGAAAGCCGCAGCTTGGTCTGACCTGCTTTTGCCAATAAGCTTGCTACATTACACTTTTACAGGATATCTGAGGTGCGTATGCCCTGTGAGCCCGGGTGCCGGTTTTGACGAGTTTTTTACGCTACTTTAAGCGTAAAAACTACTTTTTTCTATAAAAAGTACACAGGAGCAAAAGTCCGAAAAAAACACACAAGAAACAGAGCGAAAAAAAATAACAGCGCAAATGTGCAAAATTGCAGCTTCAGGCAACTTATTTACTTGACATCAGACCGCGTAATTTGATAAACTAATATAGTTATAAGCTAATGAGGGAGCGGAAGATATGTATATGGATTTACCAATCGTGTGGAGCACAATGTTGAAGAGTACAACTGTCCACAAGCAGCTTAGCTGCTCGGTAGTTATGGGTATCAATGCTTCGACCGATGTAATTTGTTTTTTTGCTTTAGAGAACTTTGTCAGGTCTGTAAAGTTTTAAGGAGAGTATTATGTATAAAATAGCAAAGGTCACGTTGATATTGGTAATTTTCTTTTGTGCAGGAACAGTAATCAGTTTGGCAGAAGAAGCAGCTGATGTCGACAGTGTAAGCGCGGAACAAAAAGATATCAAAACGAGGCTGGAAGAAAAAGCAAAAGCGGCTGAGCAAATGGAGGAAATGCGCGAAGATGCCGCAAGGGAAAAACGCGAGCAAATCAAGCAGACGAAAAGAGCCGCGGCGGAAAAGAGAAAAGCCAAACAATTAGCTGAAATTGAAGAGCTGACGCTGCCGGTGGATGATAGTCCTCGCCTGAAAGTTAAGGAAATCAGAATCAGCGGCAATACTCTGGTACCAACAGAAGAGCTGATAAATAATATGCCGCTGGTTTATAATTCTTCAAGCCTGCCTATAAAGAAAGCTGCGAGCGAGGCCCTTTACGATTTAAGAATTATCGATGAAATACTCTCCCTGCCCGGCGAGCTCAGAGATGTTTCAACAAGAACAATCCAGGGATTCGTCCAATATATCCTTTCGGCATATCAGGATAAACACTATGGTGGTATATACGTTTATGTGCCGCGGGAAGCGCTGAAGGATGGGGTAACGCTCGTTGACCAGATTCTGCCCATCAAAGTTATCGAGGCAGCAGTTACTTCAGTTAGAATCACAGCTTATGATGTAAACCAGACCGAACGTGACAAGCCGATACTCCGAAGAGAACTGATTGAGGAGTGGTCGCCCGTCAGAGCTAATGAGGTAGTCAACAGGAAGGAACTCGACGATTTTATAAATCTGCTTAACCTGAACCCTGACAGATACGTCTCAGCGACCATTTCCAAGGGAGCCGAGCCTAATTCGCTAGCGGTCGGCTACGATATCTATGAAACAGACCCATGGCATTATTATATACAGGTAGACAATGCAGGAACAAAGGACAGACGCTGGAGACCCAGACTGGGGCTTATCAATACAAACCTGACTGGAAGAGACGATAGGCTTACCATTATGGCTCAGATAACTCCGGAGAAGGGATTTGAGGACAATTACGCCTATTACGGCAGTTATGATGTTCCGCTGTGGAGTCCTCGTTTGAGGCTTACCGTTTATGGCGGCCGCAGCGAGTTCGATGTTTCTGCGGTAGGAGGAATCGGCTTTTTAGGTACCGGTTCATTTTATGGCGGTATACTCCGATATAACCTCTTTCAAAAAGACAGTTGGTTCTTTGACCTGACAGCAGGCGTGAGCCACGAAGAAAGTAAAATCAGGCCTCAAGCTATTCCATTACTGGTTAGTGTGCTCAAACAGGATGTTAAATGGGATTTGTGGTCTGCCGGATTTGATATTCACCGCAGGGACGATATGTCAAACAGCTCTATTACGTTCAACCGATACGAAAGCTTCAACCAGTCCAGCAAGAGGCGGTTCAATGTTGCACGAACCGGTGCACATCCGGACTTCAGAATCTACACGTTTCTGGCTTATCACAGCCAGTATCTTGAACCTGATAAGATTGAGCGTTTGAGCGGAAATTTCAGGTGGATAGATGCAAGCGGAAGACTCGTGCCGGCCAAGATGACCACTTTCGGCGGTTTATATACGGTACGAGGTTACAGGGAAGACCAGATAGTTGCCGACGAAGGCATGCTTTACTCTCTTCAGTATGAGTTTGATCTTGTGGCATTCAACAAAGCGCAAGAGCAACCGAACAATGAGGCTGAAGACAATGAGCTGCCCTGGCTCAGAAAGCTTGCACCGGTAGCCTTCATCGACGGCGGCAGGGCAAAGATAGAGCATAAAGTAGCCGGCGAATCAGGAGTAGAAGAGCTTTTTGGAGCAGGTGTAGGATTGATAGGAGAAGTTGGTGAGAACTTCGAGGCTGCAGCGTATCTGGCCTGGCCCCTGCGCGGTGCAGGACGTACCAAAACAGGTCAGGAGAGACTGCATCTAAGCTTTATCGCAAGATGGTAAAAAACGGCTTGTGGCCGAAATGGAAGATATAACGGATGGAATCAACAAAAAGTTGTAATAGAAGTAAAAGATAAAAGGGGTACGATGATGAATGAAATGAGAAGAATTACAAAGAAATACTATTTAAGGCAAATTGTTGCCTGCTGGCTGGTGTTCTATATGCTCTTTTGCTTTGGCATACCATTGAGGGTTGCAATGGCCGATTCCGATCCGCTCCCGGATGCGGTCCCGGGACCGGGCAATCTGATGCCCGGTGCGGTAGGCGCCGTTATAACTGATAGCGCTGCTAATTGGTTGGAAGTTACAACAGCCGATCAAGCAATTATGAACTGGACTAACTTTGATATTGGCAGTAATTCCGCCGTTGAGTTCATCCAGCCTCTTGCTACTTCTGCAGTATTAAACAGGATACACGATGGCAGCCCGACAGGCATTATGGGTACTCTGACTGCTAACGGCAGGGTATTTATTATTAATCCAGCAGGAGTGCTTTTTGGTGAAGGAGCGACCGTTAACGTTGCTCAATTAGTTGCCTCCCACCTTAACATTGCAGATGGCGATTTCCTTGGTGGTGATTTTGAATTTAACATCGACAATATGGACGAATTTCTAGATATTAATCCTGATTATCTTGCGACTGTAACTGGAGATGGTGCAATAATCAATCACGGTACTATTGGAAACGAAA
>CAYLMG010000101.1:0-3760 GCA_964384565.1 uncultured Pirellulales bacterium
ACCAGCTCCCCCCAGAGTCCGCCATTGACAGAATGATAGATATGCTCGAGGAAATGCCCATAGACCTTTTCATCAATCTCACTAACCACTTCATCAGGCTCTATAAGTAACGGATTTGGCGAATCCAAAACCGGGCCGTACTCAGCATCGGGAGCATAAGGCTGAGTTGTTTTGAGCCATTCCTCCACTATCGTTTCGAGAGTTACAGGTTCCAGCGTCGTGAGCCAAGACATAGCAAAGATTGCATAATCTTTAAAGTTAACTATGCAATCAAAATTCAGGTCAGAATAGAGAAAGCCCCACGCACCGCACTCGTTCTCCAGAACTGTAACAAGTACAGAAAGCAGAGGTTTGTCATTGAAATTCGGGTCATCACTCGAAATAGAATGACTGATAATCCCTAAATGCGGTTCATCCTCCAAAACGTCATCATCAAAGGCCATTACCGTAACCGGTTGCGGAGAATCCCAATCCTCCGGCTCAATAACAATTTCAACAGGATTACCACGGCCATCGCCGACATCCAGCTGCTCATCGGGGTCAACTGTGAGGGTAACTTCATATTGAGGCTGTGATGAAAGGGCAACAGTATATTCATCAGGACTGTCATTTGCCTCGATAACTTCAGTCGAACCGTCCGTCTCTTCTATTACTATGGGAGATTCTATGATTATATCCGGGCCATTAATATAACTCTCAGTAATTTCCCCCGGCGTTAATACAGAATCATAAATCCGAAACTCATTTATCGAACAATTCATCGTGTCGTCACCGGTATAGAGACTCCTGCCCAGATATGCATAATCATTGCTTGTTCCACTGATGGTTGTACCCCCCATCGGTGCGGTACCCTGCGGGTCACCATCGATATAATAAGCAATTTCAGTATTACTAATCGTTAAAACATAATGATGCTCGAGTCCGTCATTCAATTCAGGCCCGTTCACACCCACCTCATCGTTCCAGGGAGCATCCGAATCAGGCGTATTCGCAATCGCACCTCTGGAGACATCATTACCGCGAGCCGTCGCAATATTGATGTAATCCTGTCCAACTCCATTAGGCCATGTCCCTCCGAGAGCAGCGGTCATCGAGTAATCCTGATTTGGTGTAGTTGGCTGTGTGGACCACATTTCCAGAGTAACGGCAGGAAATGTATTGATAGCAATTGCCGGGCCCGGCAGATCCACGTAATCATCATCCCCATCAAGATTAACCTGATTTCCGCTTATCGTGGCCCCATTTTCCAGTGTGCCATGCTGACCGCCTACAGAGTCCACCGCCGTAGTATCTCCATTTGTGAAGCTGTAGCGGTTAACCAGCTCCCCACGAGCTACGATACACATGCACAGTACCAAAAATAAAGGAGAAAAGTAAAGATTTACCCTGCTCTTCAACTTTCTTCCTCCGTCATATAAAGTTAAAATTTCATATCCACGACCTGATAATTATAACATATTAGGACTCAATTTTCAAGCATAAAACGAGGCTCAAACTTAGGTGTTTTTTGAAGAATTTTTCTGGAGTATTAATCATTCAAGGGGCACTGCTTGTATATGACAATATAAGGAGTAGCCTAAAAAATTTCTATAAACCCTTATTATACAAGGAGGTACATTACGCTGAGACGTAAAGTTTTATAAAATCAATATTGTCAAACCTGCACAGTTTTCCCAAAAATACTGGTAAAAGCTGTCACTGCCGGACAAAAAATTCCTTCGAGACAGATTCGTATATTGCCAAGCTTTTCGCAAAGAAAATGGATTATCAGGCCACAGTTCGAGATGGCAGTACTGGTGAATTAGTCAGCGGCTACCGGCTGGTAGAAGTCCAACCGAATCTATGTGACAGCCTGGTTTATCTAAGTCAACCGTCACCGGATAAACCTTACTTTCTTTTGCAGCGTTTATTGGCGGGCCTGACGGAAGCAATAAATACCTGTTTCCGGCACCTGTTCCCGGCTTTACAAGGATTTATTGCGAAAAAGCTCGCAAGAAACAGCTAAGTTTGAGAAATTTAGCGTTGAATTATCGGCGGCGGGTAAGTAAACTTTTTTTATGCTGAGATTTATACCAAATATTCTGACATTCGGGCGGCTTTTACTGACTGTGATTTTTCTCATTATGATTTTGTACTCACCCAGGTATTATGCCGAAGGGGAATTGCCATTTCCCTCCTTTCTCGATTACGCGTTTATAATTTTTATAACAGCCGGTCTTACGGATATTATTGACGGCAAGGTTGCGCGGATGCTTAATGTAACAAGCAGGTTCGGGCGGATGATTGACCCGCTGGCGGACAAGCTGCTGGTGTGCGGGACATTTATTTGTTTCGCATTACTGGGTAAGCCGAGACTTTTCGATTTATCGGCCGGCTGGTTAGCCCTGATTCACTGGTCAGTAGCGGCAGTTTTAGTTTTACGTGAGGCTTATGTCACTGCGCTGCGACATATAGCAGAGGCGAGAGGGATTAATTTTGCAGCGACGGTTTCCGGCAAAATAAAGATGTTCCTGCAATCTTTTGCCATAGGGACAGTAGTTATCAAGATGGCACATGTTCAGCAGGCGATGTGGGGCAACTGGTTTACGACAATCGTTTATGCAGTAATGTTAATCGCCACGGTTGTTTCAGGCCTGCGTGCGACGCGGCGAACGAGCTGGAGGCAATTTAAGGAAAAGCATTCACAAACAAGCACAGCCTCTTAAACCTCCAGGAAAGCGCTGTCCCAGTCCTTCCAGACAGTCTCGAAGCCCTTGTTTCTAATCATTTCAGCGATTTGAGCAGGACTTCTTTTGTCATCAATCTCAAATTGCTCAAGGCTGCCGTACTTTCCGGAGTAGCCGCCTGGATTGGTTTTGCTGCCTGCGCTTATTTTCGTAATGCCGAGCATTATAAGGTTGTCACGGAGCACAGGCCTTTCACGCGTCGATAGCACCAGGCCGGCATCGGCAAAACATAATCTCAGTGCGGTTATCATCTGCACAAGGTCTCTGTCGGTCAGCAGATGTTTAAATTGGTTTTCGCCGACCATAAAAGCCGGACGCAAACGGGGAAAAGAAAACGATATGTGAGACTGCCAGTAACGTTTCATAAGATAATGGGCGTGCTCAGCGAGGGCAAGAGCTTCTATTCTGAAATCAGCCAATCCCAAAAGAGCCCCAAGGTTGATTTCCCTCATACCGGCCTTCGCTATATCGGCAGGGGCAGAAAGCCTTCTGTCGTAATCCGCCTTCGGGCCGGCAGGGTGAAAACTTGAATAAGTGTCCCTATCGTATGTCTCCTGATAAATGGTGACAGCCTCGATGCCGGCTTCAAAGAGGCGGGCATATTCGTAACGGCTGAGCTGATTTATCTCTATCGAGATTGAGCTGAACTTGCCACGGAGCTTGCGGGCAAGATTGACGAGGTAATCGATGGTAATAAATTCTCTGTCTTCGCTGCTGACGAGCAGTATGTCGGTAAAACCTTCTGAAGCGATTATGTCAGCTTCTTCGAGGGCCTGTTCAACGCTTAATCTGATTCTCTCAGCTCTGCTTTCTTTGTTGAAGCCGCAATATAGGCAACTGTTTACGCAATAGTTTGACAGGTAAAGCGGCGCATAAAGCCTGATTGTTTTGCCGAACCTCTGGACGGTAAGCTTATGAGCTAATTGGGCCATCTGTTCGAGGTAGTTTCGAGCAGCGGGAGAAATAAGTGCGGCGAGCTTTTCCAGGCTGTATGTCCCCGCAGGGGAGTTCAGCGCATTTCGCACATCCTCGCC
>CAYLMG010000101.1:3860-6709 GCA_964384565.1 uncultured Pirellulales bacterium
GTATTGACTAAAACTGCATCAGCTCCAATCTCCATAGCATCGGCTGCTTGGCTTGGCAGGCCCAGGCCGGCATCGACAACAACAGGGACATTGGACTGCTCGATAATAATTTCGAGAGAGGCCCGGGTTTTCAGGCCCTGGTTTGAGCCGATGGGACTCGCAAGGGGCATAACGGTTGCGGTGCCGGCATCTTCGAGCTTTTTTGCAAGTATCGGGTCCGCGTTAATATAAGGCAGAACGACAAAGCCATCTTTAATCAGGATCTCAGCAGCCTTGAGAGTCTCTATCGGGTCGGGCAGTAAATAATTAGGGTCGGGTGTCACTTCGAGTTTCACCCAGTTGATACCGGTTGCAGCTCGCGCAAGCCTCGATAGGCGGACTGCCTCGTCGGCCGTTCTTGCACCGGATGTATTGGGCAAAAGCAGATATTTTTCACGGTCGACGGCACTTAACATATCGTCATCTTTGTTCTCAATATCGACTCTGCGAAGCGCAACGGTGACAATCTCGGTGCCGGACGCCTCGATAGCTTCCGCCATAATCCCGCAGTCGGCGAATTTGCCTGTGCCGACAAGCAGGCGTGAACTAAATATTCTATCTGCGATTTTTAACGAATCCATAATTTATCCTCCCGGAACGAATCTAATCAGCTCGATTGCCTGGCCGAAATGCAATTCAGTTTTGTCGAATTCGCTTCGTTCGACTATTCGGCCGTCAACTTCGGCGACGACGGTTTCAGCATTGACATCAAGCTGTTCCAACAGAGCTGACAAAGAATCCGGCAGTCCCGAATCAAATACTTTTTCAGTACCATTTACTTTTAACACATTCATTTTTTAATCTCAGCTCTCATTTTACGATTTCGTCAATCAATATTTCAACGATGGCGTTTGCCTGATGGCTTGCAGCGAGCCAGACCCGGCCGGCGGTCAAGGGCAGATTCAGGTCTGTACCGCTTTTGCCGTCGCCAATGACTATAAGGCGATTTGAAATACGTCTGGTTACAATTTCATTACTGCGGCCGTAACCGGCAAGACCGCTGACAGTGACAACTACAACTCTTTCCATTTTCGTAAGAACAGTTTCGACGAGCATTTTTTTCTCATCGGCCCCATCGAAGCATTCGGCGATAATATCGGCACCCGCGAAAATTTTCGGGATGTTCTCGGCTGTAAGTTTCTGTTTGTATCCTTCAAGTTTAACCTGCGGATTTATCTGCTTTAAGTTTTTTATCATCGCATCGGTCTTGTATTCGCCAAGCTGATTTAAGAAATATTGCTGTCTGTTCAGATTACTCTCTTCGATAGTGTCGAAATCGGCGATTATGAGATTACCTATATTAGTTCTTGCGAGTGCGACGGCGACTGTCGAGCCGAGCCCGCCCAGCCCGGCAATGCCGACCGTTGCTTTTTTCAATTTATCATAAAATTCATTCATATTTTTTTTAAAACAAAAAGCACTCCCGCAAAGAGAGTGCCAAAATTTTTACCAGCCTTCCTTCGCAGGTCCTAACCCGATCAGGTTCGTAGGGTCACCCCCCGCGTTTTCTCGTGAAAGCGAGGGATTTCTCAGCTTCGGCCTTTCAGCCTTTTAAGCTCCCCTGGCCTATTCATTTTCTTATAATAATTATATTACCTCGTTATTAAAGCTTCTGCAAGTTTTTTCTAAAAGAACACCAAACAACAATGCAAGTTTCTTGACATACCAGTCGCTATGGCCTATTATACAGATTGAGTCAAACTTTCGAAAAGGATGTCCTAAATTATGTCGCAGAAAGGATTTACACATCTTCACCTTCACAGTCAGTATTCGCTGCTGGATGGAGCTATTAGGTTCGATAAGCTGCTCGTGCGCTGCAAAGAGCTGGGTATGGATTCGGTTGCTGTTACCGACCACGGCAATATGTTCGGTGCCGTCGAATTTTATACAAAAGCCAAAGCAGCACATATCAAGCCAATCATAGGTATTGAAGCATACGTCGCCCCCGCCAGCAGGCTCGACAGGCAAAAATGCGCTATCAGCGACGCCGCTTATCATTTGATACTTTTAGCCCAGAACAATGCCGGCTATCAAAACCTGCTGAAACTTGCAAGTGCCGGTTACCTTGAGGGCTTTTATTACCGCCCGCGAATCGACAAAGAGCTTCTGGCCGAGCTCAACGAAGGCCTGATTGCGACGTCAGCCTGTCTTAAGGGACAGATCGCATCGCTTCTTGCCTCAGGTGACGAAAAGTCGGCTATGCAGGCAGCAGACAGCTTTCTTGAGATATTTGGCGAAGACAGGTTCTTCATCGAGATTCAAAAACACATCGACGAAAAACCGGATGTTCGCGAAGCACTGATAGAGCTGGCAAAGAAAAAAGGGCTAAGGCTTGTCGCAACAAACGATGTGCATTTTCTGGATGCCGATGACTTCGAGGCGCATAACTGTCTGTGCTGTATAAGCACGGGTAAAATGGCGGACAATCCTGACAGGATGATTTACCCTTCTGATATCTATCTGAAAAGCCCTTCCGAGATGAGAAAGGATTTCGATTTTTGTCCCGAGGCCTGTGACAATACGCTTTCAATCGCGGACAGATGCAATGTCGAACTTGACCTGAAAAAGCGTCACGCACCAGTTTTTACACCGCCGGGCGAGTTAACAGCCGAGCAGTTCCTGACAAAACTCTGTTACGAAAAGGCAGAGCAACTCTACGGCCGTGTTACCGATGAGATAAAGAAGCGGCTCGACAGAGAGCTGGACGTAATAGAATCCAAGGGTTTTGCGAGCTATTTTCTTATCGTATGGGACTTCTGCGACTTCGCACATAAAAACAATATCCCCGTTGGCGCACGCGGCAGCGGAGT
>CAYLMG010000102.1:0-1162 GCA_964384565.1 uncultured Pirellulales bacterium
TTTCTCGACCCCAGAGCATTTTATAATGCTCTTTTTTTAAGTCAGCGAAAAAACACTAATTATTTAACCGCAGAGTTCGCAAAGAATGCAGAGAAATATAAAATATCATAAATAAAAAAATAGACGTTGATTAGCATCATTTAAAGCTGCATTGGTTTTTCCTTTTGGCAAACCCGAGCTAATGTGCTACAATTCAAAAAGATTGGTACACTGCGTAGTTTGGATCAATGGATTTTTTAATTCGGATACTAAGAGCAAACGAACTATTGCTGATACTTTTCCAGGCATCTATCTTTGGGTTCTGAGTAAGCCTGGCTGTAATTCAAATTTTAAAAAAATGGCCCCTGTTTTCTATCCAGCTATCCATCCTCGTAACGACATTATTATATCCACATTCGTGTGATTTGATTATGTTTATGAATGGGAGGCCAGAAGATATTTTTAATTATGAAAGCAGTATTATCTCCGGAGACATTGCTTTTGCAATTATTCTTGCAGCGCCTTTTCCCGCATGCATTCTGACAAATTTAGCTGTTGTTTTTTATTATAAACAAAAGGACAAAAAAAGAAAAAAAGATGTTAAAGAACAAATCAGTGGGCAAAAAAGCTGGTTTTCCAAGCTGAATTTTATATCAACCGCAGTGTGCCTTATTGTTTTTTACATCGCCGCCATATCGATCAATTATAGAAGAGAAGATTACGGCAGCTTCAGCGAATACACTTTTTTAAGCCTAAGATTACTTCTCGGCTTGATAATTTCGGCGGGGCTTGGATTGATAAGCTCAGCAATTATAAACGTAATACACTGGTTATTATTCAAAAAAGGAGAAGGTGCAAATGGTTAATGTAACAATAAGCCGATAACCAAAACTGTTTAAATCCACAGAATCGGCAGTTAAGTATCTATATGGTTTTGGTATTGCTCAGCACAGGTGGCGGGTAAAATTTAAGATTTGAGATTTAAGATTTGAAAGAGAAAAGACAACCTCCGAATAATCAACAGGATGAAATTCGGGATACAAAAAAAGAACCCCCAACGTAATTCACAGGATAAAATTCGGAAACACAAAAATACAAAACCCCTTGCGATGCAAGGGGCTAAACATTTTTAGATTCCCGCCTTCGCGGGAATGACAACATTAATCTTTTTTGGATGGGTCGT
>CAYLMG010000102.1:1262-6584 GCA_964384565.1 uncultured Pirellulales bacterium
TCGGGGACGGGGATGGGCTGGCCTTCAGCGACGACGGTCAGAGTGACGGGGACGGTAAGCTCATCGGTGAATTTCAACTCCACGGTGAAAACGCCGGTCTGCTTGACGTGCTCCTTTAGCTTTACAACCTCGTCGGCGACTTCAAAGCCCTGAGCACGAAGATTGGCAGCTATTTCTTTGGCGGAGACCGAGCCGAAAAGATGGCCGAGCGCGTTGGCCCTGGCTGCGATGACGGCTTCGGCACCTTTAGTCTTTTCAGCTACCGATTCGAGGCGCTCACGTTCCCTGATGCGATGCTCGGAACGTTTGGCTTTTTCGTCGGCGAGCGAGCGAAGGTTATCTTCGGTTGGGACGATGGCGAGGCCTCCGGGGAGCAGGTAGTTGCGAGCGTAGCCTTCGGCGACATCGACGACGTCACCGAAGTAGCCGAGTTTCTGAATATCTTCACAAAGCAAAACCTTCATTTGACAATCTCCTAATAATAGCGGTTAGCAAGTAGTATTTTTGGTCAGGGATTAATATTTTCTCTGATTTTTTTACGTAGTGAAAGGCAGCAGTGCGATGTATCTCGCTCTTTTGACGGCTTTTTTTACCTTTCTCTGGCAGCCTGCACAATTTCCGCTTCTTTTACGAGAGTAAATCTTTCCGCGATTTGTCAATAGTCTTTTAAGGGTATCGATATCCTTGTAGTCGACGTATTTCTGGCCTCTTCTGCAGAAGCGGCACTGGGTTCTCTCGCGGACATTTGTAATTGCTGTTTTTCTTCTCTGGACATTTGTTGCTTCTGTTTTTTTTCTGTCGAATTTTCTGTTCATATTTTATCCTTATTAAAACCTGTTCAACCAGCCTTTATTTTTTGAGGCTGAGATTTATCGGCTCTCTCATATTTTTCAAAATGGTATATCGTCGCCCTGCGGCTGGGGCCCGCTGTCGTCAGTGACTTCTGCGGCCGGCTGAGTCTGGTCGGCGGAAGCTGCGGCGGCCGGGCCTACAAATCTGAAGTTTTCGACGGTTACTCTGTGCCTGCTTCGCTTGGTGCCGTCCTGCGCGGTCCAGGAATCAAATGTGAGTCTTCCCTCGATGAAAATCGGCTTTCCTTTTGTCATATACTTATTGATATTTTCGGCGAGTCTTGCGAAGGCCCGGCAGTCGACGAAGCAGGTTTCATCCTTCTGCGAGCCGTCCCTGCCCGTCCAGCGGCGGTTGACGGCGATTCCGAAATCGACAACGGCAGTGTTGTTCGGGGTGTACGAGAGCTGCGGGTCACGCGTCAGGTTGCCCATAAGCAATACTTTATTGAAGCTGCTCATATTATAATCCTCACTTTCGAAAATAAATTTAGTTTATTGAGTCTTTTGCTGCTCGTCTTCAATTTCCGTTTCATAATCGGGGATATCTCCGGGCTGGTTCAGCTGCTTGAGGTCTTCATCAAAAGAGAAGTTAGTGATTTCCTGTTCGGCAATGGTCTCTTCGGTATCTTGCGGTTTGGGTGTTTCAGCGGGGACCTGCTCCTGTCGTTGTTCGGGCTGTACACCCGGGACTTGCTGCTCAATATCCTTCTCGTTCATGTGGTCTGCTCTAAGCAACAGGGCCCGCATAATTTTTTCTGAGAGCTGTACGTCTCTTTCGATCTGGTGAATTACGGTGCCCGGCGCTTTGAAATAGCACAAGATATAGGTGCCTCTAGAAACTCTGCGGATATCATATGCGAGCTTTCTTTCATCCCATTTTTCCATATAGAGGACTTCGGCCTTTGCTTTTTTCAGAATCTTTTTGATTGCGGCGTTGATGCCATCCCAATCCGAAGCGGCGAGTGCGGAATCCACGAGGAACATTGCCTCATACAGCTTGCTCTTAGTGACAGTTTTCAAATCAGTTACCTCCAGATAAATTACAGAACCAAGTTATTTTTTTTAACACCAATAATCAAACGCTGTTGAACTCATTCATAGCCTTTTCTATGCCATTTTCGAGCCAGTAAACAGCGGCATTTTTTGCATTTTCAACTGCCTTTTCCATTAACAGTTCTTGCTGTTCGGTCGGCTCACTGAGCACATAATCGTAATCGTCCTGCGGGTCGCTTCTTCCGATGCCGATTCTGAGTCTGCTGAAATCTTCCGTACCGAGCTTTTCGATTATGTCTTCCAGGCCGTTATGGCCGCCGGCGGAGCCTGCGGCTCTTAATCTTATTCTTCCGGGCTCGAGCCATAAATCGTCGAGCACCACCAACAGGCTGGTCAGGTCGAGCTTATAAAAGCCGGCTGCCGCTGCTACAGGCTGTCCGGAACGATTCATAAACAGCCAGGGCTTAAGCAGAATTAGCTTTTTGCCCGCGTAATCGGTCAAGCCTAAACGAGCACCAAATTTTCTTTTCTTTACTTCAACTACCATATCTTTTGCCAGTAAATCTATTACTTTAAAACCGACATTATGTCTTGTATCAGCATACTCGGCGCCGGGGTTGCCGAGGCCGACGACCATTTTCAATTCGGACATAATTTAAATTTCCGTCAAGATGTTCTATTCCTCAATTTCCTGCTAAAATTCTTACTGCCGACCATTTTCAGTTCCGGCATTTTTATACTTTCCGTGAATATGTTTTATTTATCCTCTTTTTGCTGAGGTTCTTCTTCAGGTTTTTCTTCCTTACCAATGACTTCAGGAGCCACGGGTTCTTCAGCTTCAACTTCTTCGGTGGTTTTTGCGGCGGCGACGATGCCGCAGCTGACCAGCAGGGTATCCGGTTCGGTTACGAGCTTGATACCCTGCGGCAACTGGATGTCCCTTGCGAATATGTGCTCATCGATGCCAAGCTCCTTGACCGAGACGACGATTAATTCGGGGATGTCAGTGACTTTACACTCTATTTCGAGATGGTCGATGTGCACTTCGACAATCCCACCTTCGTGTGTCCCTTTTGCTACGCCTTTGAGCTCGATAGGCACGGTTACGGTGACCAGCTCGGTAGCGCTGACTCTCATCAGGTCGGCGTGGATGATATTTTTGCCGAGATGGTCATACTGGATGTCCTTGACGAGTACGGTTTCTTTTTTTCTGCCAAGCTTCAGGTCCATAATTCTCTGGCCGTGATGCAGGGTTTCTGTAAAATCGTGCGCGTCGAGCGATATAGAGACAGTGTCCTGCTTATGGCCGTAGACAATTGCCGGTATTTGGTTCTGCTTTCTTACCTTCCGGGCATAAGTTGAGCCGGTGTTTTCACGAATTTCAGCTTTCAAGGCCGATTTTTCTTCCATAATATCCTCTTAACGTAACTAGTCATATTTAACTATATGTTCAGTGACATTTGCAGACGAGCTGCTACGAAACGTCAGTAAACAAACTGCTTATAGATTCATTTCTGTGTATTCTTTTAATAGCTTCACCCAACATAGCAGAAACTGACAATACTCTGATATTTTTTGATTTTTGTGCCTGGTCTCTTAACGGGATAGTATCTGTTACAACGATTTCATCTATAGGAGCCTGCTGGAGACGCTCTACGGCCTGGTCGGCGAAGACGCCGTGCGTTGCGCCGACGAAGATTTTTTTGGCACCTCTTTGCCTGACAAGGTCTGCGGCGCTGGCGACCGTACCGGCAGTTGCGATGATGTCATCACACATCAGTATGTTTCTATGATTGACCTCTCCAATAATTTCCTGAGCTATGACTTCACTGCCGCTGACTCTTCTTTTGTGAATGATAGCGAGCTCGCCGCCGAGATGCGAAGCATACCTGGAAGCGGTTTTGATATTTCCGACGTCCGGTGAGACAACGGTGAGGTTGTCTATTTTCTTATCGCGGAAATATTTTCCGAGTACAAGCTCACCCATAAGGTGGTCGAGCGGGATATCGAAGAAGCCCTGCAGCTGATGCGCGTGGAGGTCGATTGCGAGGACCCGGTCAGCGCCGGCTGTAGTGATAAGGTTTGCGACGAGCTTTGCGGTGATGGGGACACGTCCCTCGTCTTTTCTGTCCTGGCGGGCGTAGCCGAAGTAAGGAATAACGGCAGTGACACGCCTGGCGCTTGCTCTTTTGAGGCAATCGAGGTAAATGAGCAGCTCGACGAGATATGTATCAACAGGAGCGCAGGTCGACTGAACAACGTAACAGTCTCTTCCCCTGACATCGTCCTCGACCCTGATGAATTTTTCGCCGTCGGGGAAGCTGTCGATTTCAGCACCGCCGAGCGGGATATCGAGGTATTTGCAAACTTTAGCTGCGAGCTCTATGTTACTGCTGCCCGAAAATACTTTTAGGTTTTCATTCAGAAACATCTTTATCCATCCTTAAAATAACGGTTATCAAACCAATCCTTTAGTCAGCGTTCTGGTTTTCGAGTCTTTTACACATAATTTCATTCATTTTGTCAAGCTGTTCCTTGGTATTGACGCTCATCGCCTCCTCGGGTCGGACGGCTGTGACGACGGCGACTTTTTTGCCGGCGCTGAGCATAATCTCGAAGACGTCGGTGAGATAATACTCGCCCTGGACATTGTCGTTATTAATTTTTTCAAGGGAATCGAAAAGGGCCTTATTGTCAAATAAATAATAGCTCGGATTTATTTCTTTTATTGTAAGCTGTTCTTCGCTGCATTCTTTTTGTTCGACGACTTTCTCGAGGCCGCCGGTTTCGTTTCTTACGATTCGGCCGTAACCGGCAGGGTCATCGAGAATAGCTGTTGCAAGTGCTGCAGCGGTCTGGCCGTTGTGCTTTTGGAAAAGCTCTTCGAGGATTTGCGGCCTGATGAGAGGCCCATCGCCACATAAAACGAAAGTCAGGCCATCAAAATCCTTAAGGTGCTCTTTACAGCAGAGGACGGCGTGGCCTGTACCTTTCTGCTCGCTCTGCAGAACCCAGGTAATGTCGTCTGCATCTGCAAAACTTTTCTTTACGAGCTCTGCGCCGAAGCCGACAACGACGTAAATTTTTTCTATTCCGACAGCCCTGCAGGCACCGAGGACGTAAGAGAGCATAGGCTTTGAGCAGACCTCGAAGAGAACCTTCGGGGTGTCTGTTTTCATTCTGCTGCTGATTCCTGCAGCGAGTATTATTGCGACAGTATTTTTCAGCTTTATTTCCTCAATTTTTAGTTTTTAACTTTCAGTTTTCAATTTTCAACTACCCGGCCAGGACTCGAACCTGGAATGGAGGCACCAAAAGCCCCTGTGTTACCAATTACACCACCGGGTATCAAAAGTCACAAGTCGTAAGTCACAAGTTATAAGCTATAGTAAAAATTTTGCTTGTCACGGGGGCCTGATATGGCCGGTCTGACTGCTGTCGGAGGCTTGAGCCGGCCAAGCCGTGAACTGCCGGCCCC
>CAYLMG010000103.1:0-1680 GCA_964384565.1 uncultured Pirellulales bacterium
CTGCTGCTGCCGAGTAAGAGATTGCCTTCCTTTGTCTGCTGGATGTTCGCGGCGACTGCTACCTTATTGTCGCCTTTTAATGAATCAAGATAACCGGATGCGATTATAATCTTGCAGTTGACGAAATCGTCGGGCACGTTTTCGACGACAATAAGGTTACCTTTTCTCGGGACGACGGGAATATTGATGCCGGCCATTTGGCCGATTGAAGCACTCCAGGCACCTGCTGCGTTGACAACATATTTTGTGCTTATTTTGCCATCGTTAGTTCGAATACCGGTAACTTTGGTTTTATCCGTCGAAAGCTCGATACCTGTAACTTTCGTATTTGTTTTTATCTCTGCGCCGAGTTTTTTCGCAGCCTGTGCAATGCCGATTGTTGCCAGCAGAGGATTGAGCTGTCCGTCTTCGGGAAAGTATGCACCTCCTGCGATATCAGGGGTGACATTAGGCTCTCTTTTAGTAAATTCGTTCGCGTCGAGAAGCTCACAAGAAACTTCTGCACTTTGAAGCTGTTCGATAGTTTTTTTAAGTGAGTCAAAATCTTCCGGTGTGTCAGCTATCGACATACTGCCGGTATTGCGAAGCTCAATGTCGAAATCGAGCTCTTCTGTTAACTGCCAATACAGTTTTTTGCTCGCTTTTGCAAGTTTGATATTTATTTCCGGCAGCTCCCAGAGGAACAGATGTCCCTGGGAGGATTTCGAGGCTTCGTTGCAGATTTCGCCCCGCTCGATGAGCGTTACTTTCAGATTTTGTTTTGCAAGGTAATAAGCGCAGCAGGTTCCGATTATACCGCCGCCGATAACAACTACGTCAGGATTAGCCATTGTTGTCTTCCTCCAGTGATGCTAATAATTTCAGCGGCAGCGGCCTTACAGGCGGCCTGACTGTTCCGGGCTGAACGGAGCCGAGTTTTTGATTCGTGTGTTCTGCGATAAGTTTTCGTACTAATCTGCTGCAGCTTCTGCCCTGACATAATCCCATACCTGCCCTTGTTCTGCGTTTTACCTCGTTGACAGACATTGCACCTTCCGATATCGCCTGCAGGACTTCTTTTAAGGTGATTTCCTCACACCTGCAGATAATCATATCAGGATTCTCTATTTTTATGTCACTGGTTCCTTCGTATGTTCTTGGTTTTTTTTCAGCCATTTTTCCTGCCGTTTTTAAGTTTGATATTGCGAACTTCCATACCGAATTTCTTCGGCACTGCAACGGTTATAACCGCTGTTCGGTCAAAGTTTTTCGGATTCAAAACCTTTAATACCCTGGCGTCGCAAACAGTTTCGCCGGCCCGGTTCAGGCCGTCAACGATTTCGCCCTGCTCGGGGTAGGGGAGGAATTCAAAGGGAAGCTGGACCGCAGCCTCGGTATCGGAATATGTCATATCCACCACGAAGATTGCCTGTCCCGGACAGGATGCTATGCACAGACCACAGCCGGTGCAGAGTTCGGCATCCAGCACAGGAAGGTCTATTATAGAATCACCTATCTTAATTGCTTTCTTATTACAGGCCTCCTCACAGGGATTGCAGGGTATCTTTTGCGCGCATTCTATGACAACCACCGGCCCCTTTTGAAGTCTTTCTTTAGAGGGGACGCCGGGCAGCTTCTCAAGCTCTTTTTGGTCGAAGAAACCATTTTTTGTAAGTGTCATTACTTCAGGCTCCTTCGTAT
>CAYLMG010000103.1:1780-4353 GCA_964384565.1 uncultured Pirellulales bacterium
AGGTAAGAAGCCGCCAAGCTCTGGTACATCGGCGAATTCGCAGCCGGCCATCCAAGCAAGCTCAGAAAGCGGTGACAGGCCTATCGCAAGACATATAACATCAATATTAAGCTCTTGTTCGGTGCCTGCTATTTGCTTGAAGTTTTTGTCCAGTTTAATCAGAACGGCCTTTTCTACTTTTTCTTTACCAATTGCCTGCTTTATTGTTGTGGATGTAAGTATCGGTACACCGCATCTTGTTATTTTGCTGGCATGTACGGCATAGCCGCCTACTGTGGGCAAAGCTTCCACGATGGCTTTGACGTCGGCTCCTGCCTGCAGGAGCTGATAGCTGACAATCAGGCCGACATTGCCGGAGCCTATCATTAAGACTCTTTTGCCCGGCAGGACTCTGTGAATGTTTATCATTGTCTGAATGGCACCGGCTCCCATAATTCCGGCGAGCGTCCAGCCAGGAAACGCCAATACATTTTCTGCAGCACCTGTTGCCAGGAGAATCTTTTTGGCTTTGAACATCATATTTTTGCCGTTGTGAGTGACGCATAACGTATCGGTTTTGTAAATTGCCCATACAACCGCGTCGAGCAGAACCTCTACCCCGCTTTGCTCTACCTCTTCAAGCAGGTTGTTTCCTATGTCGATTCCTCTGATACCTGCCTGATGTGCTTTTGAGCCAAAAAATTTATGGATTTGCTTGAAGAGCTGTCCGCCGGCCTTTTGATTCTCGTCGAACAAAACCACGTTCACACCTTCCTTGGCGGCTTCTATTGCAGCAGACAAGCCTGCAGGACCGGCTCCGACAATTGCCAACTCTATCTCTCTCATTGCCCAGTCGTCCTCGACTCGCCTGACTGTTGCTGTGTTTTTATCTTCATACCATCCTTAACCGGTGTTATGCAGGTTCTAACATTAGGCACTCCGTCAACAGTCATCATACAATCCGTGCATTGCCCGATTGCACAGAAGATTCCTCTCGGCTCGCCTTTTTTTCGTGTATATCGAAAAACACTTTTGCCTGCAGCCATCAAAGCCGCAGCAATCGGTTCGCCTTCAAAGGCGTCGATGAGCTGACCATCGACTTCGATTTTGACGACAGTTTTTTTTCCCAGTGTTCCAAGTATCGGATGCTCTTCGATTCGCATACTTTTTCACTTCTCAAAAAAAATTCTTATCAATTAATCGGCGTAATGATTTATGGAACGCATAATGCATTCCTCGCTTACCGGGCCATAACTGAAAGTTTTTGCATTGAACATTGCGATCGTAATTTCGGAACGGTAAAGGCCTTTGGCCTGATAGCCGGCGCCTTCGAATGCGCCGATTTTGCCTTCATATAATTCATTATATTTTTTTCGAACGTCACTGATTTGTTTTCTGATTTCCCTGTTTTTATCTTCAAGTTCCTGGCGTTTGTCTTCCGGAATGTCATTTGCTCTGAGCTGTTCGCGGATTTGGTTTCTTTGGGCCTGTAGTTCTGCGATTTCCTCCTGTCCCCAGGGTGTCGGTATTGGAATGCCGGGGCTGAGCAGGTGTTTCCATTTTATGTTATTGGGGTCGAGCAGGGCGGTGATGTTTCCTTCTGTAGGTTCGAAGCCGGCCGGAAAAAATTCATCGTAAGCGACACTCGCTGAAAAATATTCGTCGGCGAGACCGCCGAAACCGTGGCCGAATTCGTGTATAAATATTTCTTCACTTCTGTTATCGTCGGCAGTAAAAATGGAGTAATTGTTATAGATACCGCCGCCGCCGTAACGGGTTGTGTTGGAAATAACAATAAGTGCGTCGTAAGGGACATTTGAAGCGATGTCGCGCATTGTTTTAGTATCATCTACCAATAGATACCTGTCAAGGTCCAGTGCGTTATACGAAGCGCTTACAGCGGTATTGCTGAATTTGCCCCTTATCGGCTCATCGACGCCGCTTTCAGCAGATGGTCTAAGTACGCCGGAAATGTTAAATTTTTCCTTTTTGCTTTTGTAAGGTTTAACTCTGAACAGGACTTCTGTAAAGTGGTTCACATCTTCTCTGAATTTATCCCACTGTTCGGCGGTATAGCCTTCGCCGACAAAGACGAAATCGACTTTTGAGTGAGGCTCGCCGCTGATAAGTGCTTTATAGACCCTGTCATTTTTATTGGGATTTTCCTTAATGATATTAGCGTCATCAGGGTCGATTTTTTCAATAAAGACAGGGTGCAGAACATTTTTTCTATCCCTTGATTCGAGAACGAAGATAATCGGCTTTTTGGGATACGGGATAAGTGCCGATTCGTGGTATGTTTTGTTCTTGCCCTCTTTTGCGGGAATAGTTGTTTTGTATTCACCGAAGATACAGCCGAAACCTTTGGAATATATCAGCTCATTGGAATTTACACTGTATATCTTTACATAATACATTCCGTTATTCAGGTCATCGATGAGCTTATCCGGATTTCCTGCCCATCTATCTGTTTGGTATATCTGGTCTATTGTGATTATTTCCTGATTGGTGTTACCCGTCATAAAGAAATCAATCCGCATAGTGCTATCGAGAAAATAGTCGTCAAAATTGATTTGTTGCTGCGCATATAGGGC
>CAYLMG010000103.1:4453-6563 GCA_964384565.1 uncultured Pirellulales bacterium
AGGCGAACGTGTGAGCAGATATCAATCTTTGGGTTTTCCGGATGCACAACTTCGAGCTGCTCGTTGACAGCCTTTCTGATTTTCCTGCCTGTTTCGATAAGCTGGTTGTTCTGTTCCGGCAGTACCTCGAGACCGACATCCCTGGCCGGCAAAATTGCATAAAAGTTACCGCCGAAAGCAATATCCAGCTTTACCTTTCCGACATCAGCAACGTCAACCTCAACATCTGATTTATAAAGAAATGAGGGGACATTTCGTATTGTCACTTTACCTGCTTTTCCGTTTTTGACTTCCACTTCGGCCTTGACTAATCCGGCAGGAGTATCGAGAACAAATTTTGTTACCGGCTCTTTCGGTTCGATTATTCCTGTTTCCAGAAGTACCGTGCAGGTTGCAATCGTACCGTGCCCGCACATCGGGAGCCAGCCGCTGACTTCGATAAAGAGAACACCTATGTCAGCATCCTCCCTGGTCGGCTCCATTAAAATAGAGCCGCTCATAGCGCTGTGTCCTCTCGGCTCATACATCAGCATCGTTCGAAAGTCGTCGATATTTTCTTTTGCGTAAAGCCACTTATCGAACATTGTTTTGCCCGGAATAAAGGGTACGCTGCCGCCAATGATAATTCTTGCAGGCTCACCTTCGGTATGAGAATCAATAGCCGTTATAATTTTATTAAATCTCATTTTGGCACTCCTTAGAGCTAACCAGAGAGATAAGATAAATAAGAAATTTTACAAAATGACGGTATTTTAGTCAATAGCAACCGGTAGTAAAAAGCTTCTGGCTGAGTTTTCTTTTGAAATTGGGCTGCTTTTTAATGTTATAGTTTTTCTTTCAGGTTTCTGTTCCAGAATTCGAGCATCTTATTAAAGAGGTGTATTCTTGCCGCCTTGTCTGAAATACCGTGCTTTCTCATAGGGTAAATCATCATATCAAATTGTATACCTGCTTCTATAAGGGCGTCAGCAAAGCTCCAGGTATTTTGCGGATGAACATTGTCATCGTAAGTACCGTGGACGAGAAGCAGCCGGCCGTGCAAATCTTTTGCCCGCTTGACAAACGATGTTTTCTCATAGCCTTCTGCATTGCCCTGAGGCAGTTTCATACCTGCTTCTGCCCAGATGCTGTCATAATAGTGCCAGTCCGTAACCGGTGCAATTGAAACGCCTGCTGCGAATTCCTTGGAGCCTGTCAGGCCGAGCAGCGTATATGAGCCTCCGCCGCTTGCTCCCCATAATCCTATCCTGTTGGCATCGATGTATTCCTGCTTTTTTAACCATCTTGCAGCATCGACCATATCATTTAGTTCGCATTCAGCCCACATCTTTCCGACGACCAGGTTAGTTAATTTCTTACTTATATCAGTTGCGCTTCTGTTGTCGAATCTGAAGACTATAAAACCGTTATCCAGCAGAATCTGGTCAGTGAAAATTGAGCGACTCCAGGCATTTTGTACTGTAGGTGCTCCGGGTCCGCCATAGACATTAACAAGGATGGGATATTTTTTAATCGGGTCAAAATCTTTCGGCTTTAACATTACAGCCGGCATTTCAAATCCGTCTCTGGCCTTGACTGTCAAAAGCTGGGGATACTGAAGGTCAAGCTGCTTTATTTTCTCGGCTTTAGATTCTGCAACAACTTTTTTTAGCTTTCCATCATTGTTGTGCAGGGAAAGTCGGGGCGGATTTGTCATATCAGAATAAAAATCAAAGTAATATTTGCCATTGCTGCTGAAAAATATTCTGTGGCTGCCGTTCTCTTCGGTAATTTGCTCGAGACGAGCACCGTTAAACTTTACCCTGTAAAGGTGTCTTTCGAGATGTGATTTTTTCTTACCGCCGAAATAAATCCACCCATTCTCTTCATCCACATGTGCAATCGAGCTCATAATCCAGCTTCTGCCGCCCGCCACAGAACATACCGACCACTCGCCTTTTGTGATTTGACTGTCGAGCTTGCCATCGATTCTATAAAGATATAAATGTGCGAAACCATCTCTTTGTGACTGCCATATAAATCGTCTCTGGTCTTTGAAAAAGTAAAGGTCGTTGGTCATCTCGACCCAGCCGTCGTCTCGCTCGGTCATTATGTGTTCTACTTTTCCGCT
>CAYLMG010000104.1:0-4805 GCA_964384565.1 uncultured Pirellulales bacterium
GATATGCTCGTACCTGTTGTCCGCAAGGCACTGCGGGTCACTATTGCCATCGTTGCTGTAATACACATCGTTGACAACGTCCTCCATCAGGACGTCAAGTCAATCCTGCTCGGTGCAGGCCTAGGTGGCGTCGCTATCGCGCTGGCAGCCAAAGATACTCTCGCAAACTTTTTCGGCTCTATTACTATCTTCGCCGACCGGCCTTTTCAGGTAGATGAGCTTGTCGAAATCGAAGGTAATCGCGGATTCGTCGAAGAGGTGGGCTTCAGAAGCACAAAAATCCGCACCCTCGAGGGACATTTTGTAAGCGTTCCAAACAGCATAATCACAAATTCCGTTGTAATAAATATCGGCAAACGCCCGTATATCAGAAGGACCTCGAACATCACAATCACATACGATTCAGGCCACAAAAAGGCCGAAAGAGCCGTCGAAATCATAAAGGAAATCCTCGAAAAAGTCCCTGAAGTAAATACCGATGCCCAAACACCACCCAGGATTTACTTCAGCGATTTCAATGACTCCTCGCTCAATATCTATATGTCCTACTGGGTAAATCCTCCGGATTACTGGCTCTTTCATGAGGTCAACCAGCGGGTAAACCTTGAGCTGATGAAGCGCTTCGAAGCTGAAGGAATCGAGTTCGCATTCCCCACACAAACACTTTATGTCAAAAAAGAACAGTAGCAAAAAGCCTTGACCGGTCAGCCAAAAATAAGGTAATATTTACTACAGCCGCGGATGTGGCGGAACTGGCAGACGCGCAGGCTTCAGGTGCCTGTGTCCTTTATGGACGTGGAGGTTCGACTCCTCTCATCCGCAGTTGAGGCGGCCTAAAAAAGCCCTCCCGCGAAAAATCCCCTCCACCCTAACGCAAGTCACTCTAACAGGCCGATAAATATTGTAATATGCGATTAGCACTTACGACTAAGAATATGTGCTTTTAATCGAGATACTGAGTCATAAAGGGCCTTTTAGCTTGTGAACCATATTATCGATTTTGCCAAAAATCTTGAGGCCTCAGCGGGCCAGATAAAGCCGATATTACTAATCGGCCCCGGCACAGCCGCTGTTATTGTCGGCATTATAATCTGGCTGGCCGGTTCAAACTTCAAGAAAATCAGCTCTGCTTTAATCGGCCTGACTGCCGGTGCCCTGCTCGGCTATTTTTCGACCGGAAAAAGTATAAACCACGCCATCGGATTCGCAGCAGCAGGCGCCATCACATTTACCATCATTGCTCTGCTGCTTTCAGGCAGCTCAATCTTCCCACGTCTGCTTTCAGCATTGATATTATCGGTCTTTGGAACCGCTATTGTCTTTGCCGGCCTGATTATGCTCTTGATTTACAAAGGCTCTCAGCCGGTAACCTACATAATTCAGAATCAGTATTTTTTTGCCGCTGTTTTCGCAGTAATGGCCGTTTTTGGCACCATTGAGCAGCTCCTTTTCTGCAAATCCACAAAAAAACTATTGAAAACTGAGCAAAAGAAATGTAAAGATAGGTAAACTTGAGAACATTTGGAGGCATAAAAATGGACTTTTTTACCATTCTCGCACAAACGGCTGAAACAACCGAAGAAGTTGCCGCTGAAAGCACCGTCGTCCCGGTCGACCTCATCTGGCAGCACATAACAAACCTTGATATACTTGAAGCCCTTACTTTCGTATCATTCGGTGCCGTCTGCATCTTTTACGGCTGGCGAGTCTTCAAGGCACTAACCATCATTTGTTTCGCACTTTTAGGCCTTATCGCAGGACTCCTGATAAGCCAGAAAATGGGTAGCCCCGACAATCCTCTGCTCGGTATTATACTCAGTATTATCGCGGGCATCGTCGCTATCCCATTGATGAGGTGGGCTGTCGGCATCCTTGGCGCCATCGCCGGCGGTATTGCAACTGCAGGCCTCTGGTACGCCGCAAAGCTGCCCGAGCAATACCTCTGGGCGGGCGGCCTGACCGGTGTCGTCGCGGGAGGTATGATTTCCTTTATCGTCTTCAAAATCGCCGTTATGCTCTTTTCAAGTATGGGCGGCTCGGCACTTCTGGTCTCCGGTATGATAGCTCTGCTGTACCGGTATTCCGAAACTTCAGAAAAGATTCAGGAGCTTTTTTTCGGCCCGAAATGGTTTTTACCTGCCGTTATGATAATCCCGACTCTCCTCGGCCTGTACTGGCAGAACCGATTTATTAAAAAAAGTCCCCAGTGGACCGTCTAATTACATCTTCTGCGCTCAAAGCAGCTAATACAAATACCGCAGCAGCCTGATACCCATCCGAACGGTATCAACTCTATACAATTTTGCCCTTGCAAAAAGACCTTTTTAACCTTAGTATCGTTATTTTTAGCTATTGAAATTTCTTTAATTAACATATTTTTTCAGGTTAGAACCCGTGTTTGACTCACTAACAGAAAAGCTAAACTCTGTTTTTCGCTCGCTTTCGGGCAGAGGTAGAATCACCGAAGCAAACGTCTCGGACGCTATGTACGATGTCCGCAAGGCCCTGCTCGAGGCTGACGTCAATTACAACGTCGTAAAGCAGTTCTGCAAAGACGTCAAGCAGGCGGCTATCGGTGCAGAGGTAATTAAAAGCCTGCATCCAGGCCAGCTAATGGTTAAAATCGTCCAGGATGAGCTTACCAGGCTTATGGGCCCGGTTGATACCAGAATCTACTTTGTCTCGCCAGGGCCAACCGTTATTATGCTCGCCGGCCTGCAGGGCTGCGGTAAAACCACTACCGCCGCAAAGCTCGGAAAATTCCTCATCTCAAACGGCAAAAAACCCCTGCTCGTCGCTGACGACCTCCAGAGACCCGCTGCCATCGAACAATTGAAAATCCTCGGCCAGCAGACAAATATAAAAGTCTATAGCGAAGAAAGTAGAGATTCCGTCAGGGTTGCAAAAAATTCCCTCCGATTCGCAAAAGACAATGACTTCAACGTCGTCGTCCTCGACACCGCGGGCCGGCTGCACATTGATGAACAAATGATGACCGAAATCTCAAACGTCGCAAAAGCCGTAACTCCCCACCAGATTTACCTCGTCTGCGACTCTATGACCGGCCAGGATGCCGTCAACAGCGCTAAGGAATTCAACGACCGCCTCGAGCTCGATGGCGTAATCCTTACCAAGCTCGACGGCGACGCCCGCGGCGGAGCGGCACTGTCCGTAAAAGCCGTTACCGGAAAACCAATCAAATTTATCGGCATCGGCGAAAAGCTCGACAAGCTCGAAGAATTCCACCCCGAACGTATGGCCGGCAGAATACTCGGTATGGGTGACGTCGTAACACTGGTCGAAAAGGCACAGGAGCAGTTCGAAGCCGAAGAAGCACTCAAGATGCAGAAGAAAATGGCCAAAGGCAGCTTCGACTTTAACGATTTTCTAAAACAGATGCAGGCCCTGAAAAAAATGGGCGGTATGAAGGATATGCTCAAACTTATGCCCGGCATGGGCTCTCAGCTAAAAGAGATCGACCTCGACGATATTCAACTAAAACAGACCGAAGCCATCGTCCATTCAATGACAAAGACAGAAAAAGGTGACCCTGAGCTCATCGACTCATCCAGACGAAGGCGAATCGCCTCCGGTGCGGGTGTCCAGCCAAACGACGTCTCCGGCCTGGTCAAAACCTTCAAAAGAAGCCGCGATATGCTCAAAGCCGTCTCAGGCGGAAAACTCGGCGGACTAAAAGCCCTGTTCTCCGGCGGCCTGAATATGGATTCGCTCTCGGCAGCTATGAGCACGGGCAGAAAAATAAAGCAGCGCTCGAAAAGAAAAAGGAAAATAATCCGAAGAGGAAAAATTAAACGACGATAATGAAACCAAAAATTTCCATTGACACGTACATCCAAAAACTGGAAAAATTCGTAAACAGCGATTACGGCAGGCTGGTAAGAACCCAATTCGCCGATATCAGAGGCGACACTGAATTAGCTATGCTCGTCGCACCAAGTACCGAAGAGCTGGAGGAATTTAAAAAAGCTGTAGCCATTATGACAAACGAAGAAAAAGCAAATGCAGCAGAGCTGACCGACGAGCAGGTCCACAAAATCGCCGCTGACGCTCAGGTTGACCCTGCAAACCTTGCGATTTTCTTCAACGGCTACGCCCTGCATTGCAAACGTGTTTCGTGATTAGCCTTGCATAAATCACGAATATTGATTATAAAACAAGAAAGAAAGGGAAAGATTATGGCAGTAAAATTAAGAATGTCAAGAATCGGAAGAAGGCACAGACCATTTTTCAGAATCAATGCCGTTGACGGCAGAACACCGGGAAACGGCAAAATCCTCGAAAAAATCGGCCATTACGACCCCATCGAAAAGAATATCGAAAAACAGATTGTCCTCAACACCGAAAGAGTCAAATACTGGCTCGATAAAGGTGCCATACCATCCGACTCAGTCTCACAGATACTTCTAAGAAAGAATATCAGCAATAAATACGCTGAGCAGGAAAAAATAAAACGTCAAAAGGCCAGAAAAATTGCAAGGGCCAAAGGAAAGCTCTTCACAAAAGCTGAAAGAATCGCAGCACAAAAAGCCGAGGAGAAAAAGGCGGAAGAGGAAAAAGCAAAAGCTGAAGAGGCAAAGGCAGAACAAGAAAAGGCAAAGGCCGAAGAAAAAAAGGCTGAAGAAGAAAAAGCAAAACAGGAAAAGGCTAAGGCTGAAGAGGTAAAAATCGAAAAAGAAAAACCAGCAAAAAAAGAAAAAGCTAAAGCCGAAGAAGCAAAAGCAGAACAGGAAAAGGCTAAGGCTGAAGAGGTAAAAATCGAAAAAGAAAAACCAGCAAAAGAAGAA
>CAYLMG010000104.1:4905-6495 GCA_964384565.1 uncultured Pirellulales bacterium
AAAGGCTAAGGCTGAAGAGGTAAAAATCGAAAAAGAAAAACCAGCAAAAGAAGAAAAAACAAAGACCGAAGAAGCAAAAGCAAAACAAAAAAAGGTTAAGGCCAAAAAGGCAAAAACCGAAAAGGCAAAACCAACAAAGGAAGAAAAAGCAGAGGCCGAAGAACCAAAAGCAGAGCAGGAAAAAACTAAGGCTGAAGAAACAAAATCGCAGGAACAAGAAGAGCCAAAACAACAAACCGAAGAAAAAGCAGAAAAACAGGAGCAAGCGGAAAATACACAATAATTCTATCAAACAAATATACAGCCGCCCAATTTATTGTGGGGTTATCTTTAAAACCCTTTTTCTGTATAATAAATTCCTATGAGAATTGACGTTTTAACTTTATTTCCGGAAATGTTTACATCGCCGCTGGCCCACTCAATTATAAAAAGGGCACAGGACGGCAAAATAGTGCAAATAGTCCTTACAAACATCAGGGACTTCACGACCGACAGCTACAAAAAGGTCGATGACAAACCTTATGGCGGCGGGCCTGGTATGGTTATGATGTGCCAGCCGGTATTCGACTGCGCCGAATACGTCCGCAAACTGTCGGCCGAAAAAGGCAGAACCATATTGCTCACGCCTCAGGGACAAAAATTCGACCAGAATAAAGCCGTCGAGCTGAGCAAAGAAAAGCGTCTCATCCTCATTGCCGGCAGATACGAAGGATTCGATGAAAGAATACGCATAGGCCTCGACGCCGAGCAAATCTCCATCGGCGATTATGTCCTCAGCGGCGGCGAACTTGCTGCTATGGTTATCATTGACGCCGTCGTAAGACTTATGTCCGGCGTGCTCGGAGATGAAGCTTCTGCTCTGGACGAATCCTTCAGCGGTTCAATCGCCGGCTGCCTCGAATATCCTCAGTATACAAGACCTGAGGTCTTTCGGGATATGAAAGTGCCCGATATACTTCTCTGCGGAGACCACAAAAAAATCCGGCAATGGCGACAACAGCAAACCATCGAAAGAACAAAAAAATGGCGACCCGACCTGCTCGGTAAATAAAATCCATAAAAATACTTGCCTCAATCCAAAAATCACTTATAATCCGAGTTTTACTTAATATTATGGACTGCTGCAAAACAAAGTACTGAACAAAAAAAACAGGAAATACATCGGTGAAAACTAAATTGCTTGAAACAGTCGAAGGCAAAAACCTGAAAAAAGATATCCCGCATTTTGAAACCGGCGATACCGTTGACGTCTACTGCAGGATAAAAGAAGGCGATAAGGAACGCACACAGGTCTTTACCGGAACTGTAATTGCCCGCCGCGGACGCGGTATTAATCAGACCTTTACCGTCAGAAGAATTGTGGGAAATGAAGGCGTCGAACGAATCTTCCCGCTTCACTCGCCGAACATCATTGATATAAAACCGGTAAGAAGCGGAAAAAAAAGAAGGGCAAAACTATACTTTTTGCGAAAAAGAACCGGTAAATCCGTTCGGCTGGCACAGAGACACACCGACCACACAGCTGCAAAGTAAAAAACTGCCGGCCGGGCAAAAACTATACACCACAGGCAAAACCCTTTAAGACTATGC
>CAYLMG010000105.1:0-6419 GCA_964384565.1 uncultured Pirellulales bacterium
TGCCTGCGGTCCCAAAACCTATATTCAGTAAGCTTGCCTCAAGTGTCAAAGCTGTCGTTTCAAGGTTGTAGCTGCCATTAAAACCTGTCACCGTCGTATCAAAAATATCCACACTGGCGAAAAGTACTATGCCCGCAGCGGTAAAACTCACCGTCCCTGTTATATCACCGCTCGATACATCATAGCTGAACCCATTAACCTGCATTCCAAGCTGGCTAATCGTAAGCAAACTTGCGATATTAATATCAGTCGGGCTTAGCGTTACATTATCAAAGCTAAAGCCATCCTGGTTTATTACAAGATTCGTAACGCTTATGCTGGGCAGATCGGTGAACCGTGGCGAGCTGAGCGTCCCTGATGCGATCGATACACTGAAGGTGCCGACACCTGCATCCATTGAGAAGCTGGTATCACCTAAATCAAGCAGCAACACATCGCTAAATGCGACCTTGAGACTTTCTACCGAAAGGCTCAGAGCCGAAGTTCCAAGATCGTAACTGCCTGAGAAAGTGGTGATCTCGGTGGTAAAGAAGCTCTGAGACGGAAAAAGTTTTATAGTTGAAGTACTGACGCTTATCGTGCCTGACAAGGCAGGGCCTGTTGTACTAAAATTGACATCGGTAAAGGTCAGGTTAAGGTTGCTTAACTCGAGAGTATTTAGCCAAGTTACCGAAGCCACATCGACGGATGCATTTTCTACAGAGAAGCCATCCTGTCGAATTATTAGATTGTTGACTTGGACGGTTGTGTTATCCAGAACGAGCAAAACCATCTCAAAATCACCAATGGTTACCAGTGTCTGATTTGAGGCCCCGGCCGGGTTGTACTCGATAGTTACATTTTCGGTGCTTGCGGTAAGGACACTTGGGATATTCAGGTCAAATTTTTCAAGAGTAAGACTGAATTGTCCGCTTCCGGGATTATAATCGCCGCCAATAGAAATATCATCGCCATCGTTGTCAGTAATGGACACAAAAGCACTCGAACCGGGGAACAACTCACCGCTTTGCGTTTCGATACCAACAACTCCGCTATCATATACACCGGCAGAGTACACGACACCACTGAAATCCAGTGTGAGTGTGAACAGATCCAGAAAACCACCGAGGTTTGCCTCAGTAACTTCAACAAAGCCTGTCTCATTGCTCGCTAAATAGCTATCGATTGTGGCTAACAGATCCACAGTCGCATAGGCAGACAAAATGGCCTCGGATTCCTGCAGTGACATATTTTCCTGAGACGGCAACCTGCGGATACCCGGGCCTAAAGTAGCAGTCATCAGCGAACTGTTGTCAGTTGAAGGGTCAACATCCTCTAAGCCAAGTACATGCCCCAACTCGTGTGAAATCACGGTCAGTAAATCGATTTGGCCATAAGCCAAACTTTCTTGCGAGGCTATCAGTTGGCCATTTGACGTTTGCCTGCTGAACTCAGTATCATCAGCGGGCGTTGAATCAATAAACCAACCAAATCCACTGGCCGTAGAGTCAACCGAGACCACATCGCCGGTCACCTGCGCAAGAATACCGGTAGGAAGATCAGCAATACGGAATTGGACGTTATCCAAGCTGAACGAACTGTCAGCAATAAGTTCAGTTGCCGACAACCGATTTATGGCTTCCTCGACAATCGGCACGAGCTGCTCGTTTGTTATAGCAGTATCAACAGCAAACTCAGATGATATCCTTTCCGAAAATACAGGGGGAGGACGGGCTGCAAGAAGCATCTCTGTGAGTTGATCGGTTGTCTCGTCATAGCCCATAGAAACTTTTAAATCGGGAGACGACTCTTCTGAATCACTCGTGATATTCTCCGGATAAGCGTAGTTTTCAACCACCGACAATTGCAGGCTTTGAAGTGTAAAGTCAAGGTCATCCGCCAAGGTCTTCGTATCAGTGACCTCAGTATTGTCGTCGATTGGTACATTATCTTCGGCTTCATCTACAGACAATGTTAAAAGCGGCTCGTAAATATTAGAGTCGGACAATTCGGAAGGAACCTGCTCCTCTGCCTGTTCGCTTGTTTTCAGCAATTCGGCATACTGAACCACTTGCGGCATAGTGTCAACAAGTGAATCTAACGGATCTGGCGCAATATTAAGTAAACCGTAGCCTGAGAGGAGGAGTCGTGGCTCAAGCGCTTCAAGAAGAAAGAAAGGCGTTGCTGAGGCGGAATCCACATCCCAAGATGCTTTCTTATCCGTAGCAGACCTAAATATCACACCTTACTCCTAAAACTCACAAGCTACCGTAGACATAAATTCACAGATGAATTATGATACAACTCACCCATACTTCGCAAGACCCCCATTTTAACACTAATAACATCATTATGTCAAGGACAAATAAGTGTTTTTTTAATTGGCTCTTTTTCACCTGTAATCCTGAACTGCCGACACACGAATTAACTGTCCAATGCGCCCTCGGACCACGATTTTGATAAAAAAATGAAAGTTGTGAAAGGATGTTTTACTCCCGTTAATCCCATCAAGTACAAATGGAAACACAGACTTTTGTACCTATTCTCATGAATAATAAGAACAAAGCCACGAATATACTTTCTCAATTAACGTGGTCAACAAATTGTGTGTTTGTCTTAAACCACTACAAACATCCTTTTCCCAACCATTGTCCTATTGGTAACTGATTAACCGATTGACGAAGCACAGGATCAACATTTGTATATACCTTGTTTGTGAGATTGGGCGAAGAATGCTCCAGCAATCTTTGTGTCACGGCAGTCGAAACTCCGTTTTGAGCAGGGACAGAGCCAAATGTTTTACGTAAGTCATGAAATTTGAAATCAGCTAACCCTGTATTTTCACATATTTCTTTCCACTGCCTGTGATTGAAATTTTTGTTAAAGAGCCTTATCTGTGCGGAATTTAAACCGTCAGCATATATCCTTAGTTCTTTTATCACAGAAGCAGATACAGGGCGAGATCCCATGCTTTTTCTGGTTTTCCTGCTTGTCGTTGTTATAGCGTTTCTCTCAAAATCAAGATCGCTAATTTTCAAAGAGTCAATATCACCACGCCTAAGGCCCGTACCTAATGCCAACAGGATTCTCATCTTTATCACCACATAAGGCTCAGCTGCTACCAGCAACTTCCTTATCTGGACGTCGCTAAGAGATTTTACGGGCCGTTCATCTTCCTTTAATTCCTTCATTTCTATTTTGCCACTGACATACCGTTTTTTCTTACACCAGTTAATGAATGTTTTCAAGTTCCTGATGTCCTTGTTGAGAGTTGGGCGACTCACTTCAGTCCCTCTTTGCAATATGAACTTGTCGATTACATTTTGAGTAATCTGTTTCGAACTACACTGTCCTACGAGCCGTTTGAAGTTTCTCAGGGATAAAGCATTCTCATAAAGCGTCCCTTCGGTGACACCCTGGACTTTTTTGGCTTCCCTATATTCTTTGATCATTTGGCTCCAATCGGCCAACACCTGTCCCGTAAAGACATCAGAGTTCAACTGAGTATATTTGATCTGCTTGCAATGTTCAGCCAACTTTTTACTTGGGAGTGCCTTGGCTTTGCGTTTACCGCTTTCGTACCAGCCCACCCAATAGCCTTTTACTTTTTTTCGCTTGTAAATCCAAACTTTTTTCATATATCTATTCTATCGTAAAGATAGGGGTGCGAATCAAGTTGAAAAAAGGGCTGGCAATAAGGCAAATCAGTGCCATTATGGAGACATAGCTTGAGAGCATGTAGCTGAGAATAATATAACGTTATTTCTTAAAACGAGTTATGTAAAGTGGCTCTTCCATGCCATCCAGATTATATATCCTCCGTCGGATGTTTGCTGAACTGAATAGCCTTCGTCAAAATCGCTTCCGCCGAAGGTCTTTTCCCAAAGGACAGCCGGCCCATCGGCTAACACTTGGCAGGCCAAACCACAGATAATGAGGCCAAATGTTAAAAAAATTAGCGAATTTTTTATCGCCTTCACTTTCGAAGTCTCCTTTTGAAAAAGCGCAAAATATATTATAGCCAAAGGCTATGTAAAAAGCAAGAAAATTCCCAACCTCAAAATCGATTTTTTTAAGATAAATTAAAGTAATATTATTTACGAATTTGAAATGAAATAGCTTGCGAAAGAAAAGATGCTGCGCGCATTCCAACCTCCCTCATGACAGGCCCGCCAGACTTGATTTCACTGCCCCCCTATTTTTAGTCTCACTCGAAGTTATAGTGTTTTCGAACCGGCTTTTTGACCTGCCAGGTGCACTCGAGGTCCACGGGAAAAACCACCAAATCGCCCGGGCCGAAACTCACCGAATCCTGGCCGTCCGAAACAGTCACATCACCTTCAAGTATCAGGCAGGTCTCCTTCTGCGTATAGGCCCAGTCGAACGTGCTCGGCTCACAGGTCCATATAGGCCACTGCTTGCATTCCGCCGCCTCCTGCTCGCTCGGCTTCTTGACAATAACATCCTTAATCGTAGGCATATTAAGTCCCCTGCAAAATTAATTTCTAAAACCATTTGAAGCACTCATTATATCCGCTGATAAACATTTTTGAATACAAATGTGGAAATTTAAGCAAAAATCTGTTATAAGAAGTATTTTTAATGGCGTTTAAAAAAACTTTAACTTTTATGTCATTCCCGCGCAAGCGGGAATCCAGTTTTTTGAACCTATGGAACAGCAGCAAATTAATAACTTTCAAAAATGGTTCGACGATTACGTAGCCGGCTTTTACGGCGACGACGATTTTGTCAACGCCAATATCAAGCTAAAGGACGACCACAGCAGAAGGGTCTGCGACGAGACGCAGCTTCTGACCGAAAAGCTGAACCTGCCGGAAGATATAAAACAAACAGCTTACCTGATTGCGCTTCTTCACGATATAGGCAGATTCGAGCAGTTCAAAACCTACCGAACATACAAAGATTCAACAAGTGTCAACCACGCTGTTTTCGGCGTAGAGATTTTACGCAAAGAAAAAGTGCTCGTCGAAATCCCTGCAGAAAAAAGGCAGATAATCGAAAAGGTAATTGAATATCACAACTTAAAAGAGCTGCCGGCTGGTCTGGACGGTGATTTACAGCTGCTTTGCAAATTGCTGCGCGATGCGGATAAGCTCGATATATATTACATAGTCGCAAAGTACTACAAAAAGTATGAGCAGGACCCGGAAGGTTTTAGCCTGGAAGTGGAACTGCCGAATAAGCCGGGTTATACAAAACAGGTACTGCAGAAGGTTTTGACCGGCCGGCGGGTTGATTATAATGAGCTGCAGAACTGGAACGATATGAAGCTGTGCCAATTGAGCTGGATTTATGATATGAATTTTCAGCCCGTCTTCGAACGGCTGAAGCAAAGGGGGTTCTTGGAATTGATAATCAGCCTCCTGCCGGAAAGCGATGATATTAAAAAAGCAGCACAAAAAGTCCTCAAATTCGTCGAGAACAAAATCGCCACGAAAAGACACTAATTTATTTAACCGCGGATTGAGAGGAGTAACATTAACAAAAAAATAGTTAAAAGTCCCTTATTATTCTCTTAATAAAAATTGGTAAACGTCCCCTATAATTACCTATAATTAATAATTCTATAATTACTCGTCGACTAATTTGTCCAGAGCAGCAACATACTCGGTTTCAGGCTGCAGACCTACTAACCGTTTTATCTCCCTGCCATTATTGATAATCAAAACTGTTGGGATTTTGCTCACACCATATCGATGTGCTACCGCAGGCGCTCGGTCAACATTTACTTTGCACACGGTAACTTTACCAACATACTTATCAGCAAGTGACGATATAGTTGGAGCCAGAACCTTGCAGGGAGGACAGCGGTCAGAGAATAGGTCCACAAGGCAAATCCCATTTGCATCAAGCACCCGGGCTTTGAAATCAGGCTCGCTGTTGATGTGGACAATATTAGAACTTTGCTCTGCTTTTTTTTGTGTTTGTGAAAACGCCAATACCAATAGAGCACCCATCACCGCGCCGTATATCGCACCACGGTAAGGATTTGCCGTCAAAGGGCAGGTCCCTGAAGAACACTTGCCAAAATAGCCCAGGACAGAACCGATTAACCCTCCAATCAGCACACCAAGTAAAATCCTGAATATCATAACTCAATTTTCTCCTTATAGCCCTTACAGAGACGAACCGGATAACTTCTATTCAAACACCTGTTAAACTTATTTAGTATTAGAATACCTGATTACGCCCGATGATGCAAATACTTTCGGTACCAAGCTTACAGCAGCATTATTTATAGCTTCAAGTGATTATATAAGATTCGCAATTTAAGCTTAAATTCCGGTTGAACTTCTTGTATAATCCGGCAAGTTAAGTAAATATGGAAAATTTAACTGAGATTGGAGATTATTTTATGGAATCTTTAACGAAAGACAGCTTTTTACAAAAAGTTTTTAACTATGAGCAAAATAAAGAAT
>CAYLMG010000106.1:0-4918 GCA_964384565.1 uncultured Pirellulales bacterium
TTCAGACCTTTTGCTCCGTGCGTCCTGCTGGAGGATGCAGCAGAATATTTCGAAGTGGACGGCCGGATTCAAAGCCCATATATGCTCCTTGTTGCAGATATAAAGCGGCAGAAAAGGCTGCCGGTTGATATTCCTGTCCAGAAGCTCAAAGGCCTGGACAAGCTGAAGGTAAAACGAAGTGTTGTCCCTGCCATTACACATGTTGATTATTCTGCGAGGCTGCAAACTGTCGATGCCGACAGGCATCCGAGACTTTATCGCCTGATGAAGATTTTCAAACAGAAGACCGGCTGCCCCGTAATCATTAACACCAGCTTTAACATCAGGGGCGAACCTATAGTCTGCAGTCCCGAACACGCGTACAGATGCTTTATGGCCACTAATATGGACGTCTTGGTTCTGGAGAATTTTGTGCTTTTTAAAAAGGACCAGCCTCAGGCAAAAAAACACGAGATTGATGATTATATCGCGAAGTTTCACCTTGATTGATGGATAGTGAAATGTCACTTATAGAGATAAATTTCAGACCAGAGAAAAGCCAGCTGCGTAGCTTCGGTTTTATTGCGGTTATTGCCTGCGGTCTTATCTTTGCTTTTCTGCTGCTGTATAAGAAAATCGCTCTTCCCTTATCTGCTGTTCCGCTGTTTGTCGGAATTATAATCTTTCTCTCCAGCCTGTTTTCTTATCGCCTGACTCGGCTGTTTTACCTCGCTCTTATGTTTTTGGCACTTCCTTTCGGGCTGGCGATAAGTTTTTTGCTTATGACCGCTTTTTATCTTTTGATAATTACGCCGCTGGCATTATTATTTCGCATAGCTGGTCGCGATGCGCTTAACCGCAGCTTTGACATGAAGGCAAAAACCTACTGGATTGCTCATAGGCAGTGCGACAGTAACGAAAGGTATTTTAGACAGTTTTAGGTAAGGGGATTTCCGTATCGCTTATACAGATGCAGCAGAAACAAAAAGAACAATTTGAGCAGCTTGCAAGAAAAAAAAGAAGCAATATCGTTTCAGAGTTTTTCTTTTTTCTCAAACACAACAAAAAATGGTGGCTTTTGCCCATCATTATTACACTTTTGATTCTGGGTTTGCTTGTTTTGCTTGGCGGAACCGCGCTGGCGCCTTTTATTTATCCTCTGTTTTGATTGACGATAGCAGGAAAATTTCTCTTTTTGAAGCACGCTATGAAAAAGGCCGCTTTCAGGTAGCCGGTGTTATTTTACTTATGACCAGCACTGGACTCCGATGGGCCACGAGGTCGCGGCATCTCTGGTTGCTGCCTATCTCGAAGGTCGGTGAACTGTAGTTTTTTTAATTGACAATTATGTACAAGTTGAATATAATTATTCTAAGAAAATTAACTTAGGAGGGGGAAATTTTAGGTTCATCCTGATTTCTTCCTCAAAATGCGTAGTGAAGCTAATGTGCCTTGTTTGTTGATTGGAATTTAGCTCAAAAAGGAGGATTGAAATGAAGTCATACCCCGGTTGCACAGTTTTATTAAACGTATTGATTTTAATTACTCTGGCGGCGCCGGCTCTCTCGGATTATTGCAGCGCAACGGGTTGCTTCGGCGGTTACGAATATATATGGGGAGTTGAAGTCGGGGACATAAGTAATACCAATACCGGCTGGAATGGTGGCTATTCCGACTACACATCTCTGTCGACAACAATGGAGGTCGGAACCGGCTATGAAATCGAGGTTACCATTGGTTCTGCTTACGAAGTGGACGAGGGCGGAATCTGGGTGGACTGGAATCAGGACGAGGATTTTAATGACACCGATGAGCAGATAGATGTTAACAACAGTCCAGGTTTGGGTAATCCTTATAAAGCTAATATCATGCCTCCGGGAAATGCTGTGCTCGGTTCTACCCGTATGAGGATTCGGGTAATATGGAATCAAACTCCTTTACCCTGTGGCCCTGACGAGTGCGACCCTGATACCGACTACGGCGAAGTTGAAGATTATACAATCATTGTTACTCCGCGTACTGAATATTGCGAGGCCAGAGGTGGAACAGAAGAGTGTGATAATTGGCTCACCGGCTTCGAGCTGAAAACTATTGATAATTCAACCGATAGTTGTGAGCAATATGCTGATTACACGGCAATATCTACAGAACTGGAAATAGGAACGAGCTATCCTTTTATAATTACAGCAGACTGGGCGACGTTTGCTGCTGTATGGGTGGACTGGAATCAGGACTTTGATTTTGAAGATGCCAATGAACAGATGGATGTAACATACTTTTATTTTCAGGACCCTCCCTATGATGACCCCCTTTACACTGTTTATCATATTGGAATCATTACGCCGCCGCCGACAGCTTCTCTCGGAGCAACAAGGTTGCGTATCAGAACGCGGGGAACCGACGATATGATGCCCTGCGGAGATACCGCGGATGGAGAGGTGGAAGATTATACAGTCGTTGTCACTCCAAAAGGAGCATCCGGCGAAGAGACTTACGGCGGAGGTCAGGGAACTGAGCAGCAGCCGTTTTTGATTTATATCCCCGAGCAGATGCAAGCCATCGGTCATTACAATTATCACTGGGCAAAATATTTTAAGCTGATGGCTGATATCGACCTGAGCGAATTTGAACCCAATACCTTTAACATCATCGGCGATTATATGTTCGGCTTTGCCGGCGAATTTGACGGCAACGGTCATTCGATTTCTAATTTAACCTACACTGAAACTGATACCGACAGGATTGGTATCTTTGGTGAAGTATCCGGTGATAAGGCAGTAATTAAAAACCTTGCTTTGATAGACCCGAATATTGATGTAAACGGCGGTCAGGCTGTTGGAGCGCTGGCGGGAACTCTTAAAAATGGTGCAACAATATCGAACTGTTACGTAAGAGGAGGCTGGGTTTCAGGACAAAAAGCTGTCGGTGGACTTGTAGGTGGAAATCATGCCTTTATTGATAACTGTTATTCTGCTGCAAGTGTTTCGGGAAGCTCTGACATCGGCGGACTGGTTGGCAAGTCAATCGGCGGAACTACCACAGACTCATTTTGGGATACCGTTGCCTGCCTGCCGGCAATCGCAAGTGCCGGAGGAACCGCCAAAACTACCGGACAAATGAAAACAGCTTCAACTTTTATCGACGCAGGATGGGACTTTGATGTTATCTGGACTATATGCGATGGAACTAATTATCCTCGACTCCAGGGGCAGGTTCTACTGCCTGCCGATTTTCTCTGTCCCGATGGCGTGGACTTTTTAGATTACGCTTACTTCTCGAATTATTGGCTCGACACTGATTGTGCACTTTCCAATGATTGTAACGGAACCGACTTCGACCTTTCAGACACTGTTGATGGCAACGATTTAAAATTCTTCACCGACTCCTGGCTCACAGGCTTATAATCTAATACACCGATTCATCTATTGGCCGCTTGCTTTTATTCGGCAGGGGGGGTATATTTTTAACTTATGGCGAAGTCTCTTTATATAATCGACGGTCACGCGCATATCTATGCTGCCTATTATGCCCGGATGCGCCCATTGACCAGCCCGTCCGGCGAGCCAACCCAGGCAACATATATCTTCACAACAGCGATTCTCGGCCTTATCCGCGACCGAAAGCCTGATATGCTTGCTGTCGCTATGGATTCGAAGGTGCCCAGTTTTCGCACCGAAATTTACGCTGAATATAAAGCACATCGCCCACCAATGCCAGAAGATATGCCGCAGCAAATCGACCGAATAGAGCAGATTCTCCAAGCGATGAATGTCACTGTCCTGCGTATCGATGGCTTCGAGGCTGACGATATCATCGGTACACTTGCGAAGAAGGCAGCAAAAAACAAAATCGATACCTACATCTGCTCAAAAGACAAAGATATGTTACAGCTGCTCGATAAATATATTTTCACTTTTGATATAAAGAGCGGCCGGGTTACCGATACCCAGTCGATGAAAAAGGATTTGCAGCTCAACCCGGACCAGTTTCTCGAAGCACTTGCTCTGCAGGGTGACAAATCTGACAATGTCCCCGGTATAGCCGATGTCGGCCCGAAAACCGCACTCGAATGGATTCAAAAGTACGGCTCAATAGAAAACCTCTACAAACACGCCGATGAAATAACCGGCAAACGCGGCGACAACCTGAGAGCCTCCCGAAAACTGGTTGATTTGAGCAAAACACTTGTCACCATAAACACTAATACTCCCTTGAAGATTAAACTTGATGAGCTGAAACTCTCTGAGCCGGACACAGCTAAATTGGCGGCCATTTTTACCAAGCTCGGTTTCAGCCGACTGCTTACTCAGCTCGGCCTTTCTCCTGTAAAGCTCCCGCAAACTACTGAAAAACCGTCCGTTAAGACCGGGCAAAAACCGGAGGAAAAAATCAGCAGAGGCGATTCTGTTAAAACAGTCGAACATAATTATCAGCTAATCAACTCAACTGAAAAATTCGAAAAGTTCTTCAAAGATTTGAAAAAACAAAAACTTCTTGCCGTCGATACTGAAACAAACTCAATCGAGCCCGTCAAAGCCGACCTCGTCGGAATAAGCATCTGCTTCGAACCGAACGAAGCTTACTACATTCCCATAAAGGCTCAGCTTGGCCAGAAAGTTCTGGAAATCAATTACGTGCGAGAGAAACTTGCTGCTGTGTTTGCTGACGGGAAAATCAAAAAAATAGGCCAGAACATAAAATTCGATTTTCTCGTCCTTCAAAATGCTCGAATGCCTCTCAAAGGCGTTTACTTTGATACTATGGTCGCATCGTATTGTCTTGAACCTACCAGAAAATCACACTCGATGGATACAATGGCGCTCGACTTTTTGAACTACGACACAATCAAGCTCGCCTCTCTTATCGGAAAAGGGAAAAATCAGCTCACTTTCGATATGGTTGACATTGAAGCTGCCTGCGAATACGCCGCTGAAGATGC
>CAYLMG010000106.1:5018-6415 GCA_964384565.1 uncultured Pirellulales bacterium
CTCGGCCTGCAGTCGATAAAAGTAGGAAAAGCCGGAAGAAGCACCGACGCTTTTGTTCTTGAGCAATTATCCGGCGAGCACAAAATCATCCCGCTTATACTCGAATATCGACAGCTAAGCAAGCTTCAGAACACCTATGTCGATAAGCTCGGTTCTCTGATAAATCCCAGAACGAACAGGGTCCACGCTTCTTTCAATCAGACAATAACCGCTACCGGCCGCCTAAGCTCATCCAGTCCGAACCTGCAGAACATACCAATCCGGACCGAGCTCGGCAGAAAAATCCGTGCAGCATTTGTCCCCGCAAAAAAAACCGACTGCATCCTCAGTGCAGACTATTCACAGATTGAGCTGCGGTTTCTCGCTCATTTCTCGAAGGACAAAACCCTTATAAAAGCCTTCGAAGAGGATAGAGACATTCATCGTTTTGTTGCCTCTCAGATTTATGATTGTCCCATCGATAAGGTCACCGATGATATGCGTTCTAAGTGCAAGGCTGTAAATTTCGGTATAATTTACGGCCAGAGCGCATACGGCCTTTCCCAGACGGTAGGTATAAGCCAGGCAGACGCAAAAAAATTCATCGACGACTATTTCAAACGCTACAGCTCTATCAGGAATTTTATTGAATCTGTAAAACAAAATGCCCGCAAAACCGGTTTCGCAGAGACAATCCTGCACAGGATAAGAAGATTAAAAGATATCAGCAGCAAAAATGCCAACAAGAGAAACCAGGCAGAGCGTATGGCAATTAACACCGTTATACAGGGCTCTGCCGCCGACCTTATCAAGGTCGCTATGATAAATATTCAGCATAAAATCGACTCCCAGAATCTGCCTGTAAAAATGATTTTGCAGATTCATGATGAGCTTGTTTTCGAGCTGCCTGCAAGGCAGGCCGACAAACACGCAAAATGGATTGATAAGGAAATGACAACAGCCATTAAGCTCGATGTCCCCTTGAAGGTTGATATAACCCACGGGCCAAACTGGCTTAAATAAAATATTTAATTCCTTTGCCCCGCCGCACGGAGACGGGGTCCTTTTTTTATACTTCATCTCCAGCCCGGCTTTTTTTCGACTATATTTCTTTTCGCCACCGAGGGAACAGAGAACATAGAGAAAATCTAACCACGAATTAACACGAATTTTCAATAATCTATCTTTAGCCACAGAGCTATTTTTTGACACGGTTTCAAAGCCAATATTGGGAAAAACGAAGCCAATTTTGGGCTAAAATTGGGTTCGTTTTGGGTTCGTTTGGGTTCGTTTTTGGGGCTGCAAAGGGCAATTATATTGCCGTAAGTATTTGTATTACAGGTGCTTATATAGTTTTGTGCGATTTTAAAATTGGGTTCGTTTTGCATAAAAGACAGTCGCTCGTCGCTTGTCTCTCG
>CAYLMG010000107.1:0-6227 GCA_964384565.1 uncultured Pirellulales bacterium
GATTTGTAGAGCTCTCTCGACAGATGTAGAGGCGATGAACATTCAACATCGAACGTCGAACATCCAACTTTCAATAAAAAACAAAGAAATGAGGACGGATTCGCGATGCTGGATGCTCGATGCTTGATACTAGATTCTAGATGCTCGATACTCGTGTACATTTGTAAGACCTTTGCCAAAATGAACTTATGAAATAATATTTTGACTTGAACTGCTGTTCTGAACCTTGCGGGGCTCCGCGTTTCGTGTGTTTTCTAACACACAAGAGTATTATACGAATTAAGGCGATAAATACAATGAAAAAATAATTTTTTTCAAACACAAAGACTCGAAGACACAAAGAAAAAAATCAAAAGGCAAAAGAAAAAATCAACCACGAATTAACACTAAAATACACGAATAAATTTTTGCCACCGAGCACACAGAGGTCACAGAGACCGCAGAGAAAAAATTACTTAACCGCGGATTTCGCGGATTTTATATAACCACAAAAACTCGAAGACACCCTTAGGCTATGCTCAGGAAGGGCGGGATATACAGGATATTTTCTACTTAAATACAATATTGTAATGTAAGAAATTCCATATATTGTCATTTATAAGTTCTATTTCGGGATGGGTTTGGTTTGGTCCAAGATAAACATCTGGGTTATTAACAAAATTTAGGAATAACTCTTTTATCTGCAGTGTCAGCCCCTTTGAAGTACCTTTTATTGTTTTTTGTCCCTTTATGTATTGAAAATTTAATTTTCTCAGATTCTCTATATCATAACCAAAGCCTAATATATAAATATTTTTTGAAAATTGAATGACTTGCTGCGCAATATCAATGCCGCGAGCATTTATGGGAGGAGAGTCCTCTAGAGCCAACTGTATAGATTTGAATGCCTTTTCAACCATATTTGTAAAAAGATGAATATCAGATGTTTTATTACAATCGTAAGGAACTTCGTTTACCTCTTTTCGAAAAGGTTGCCAAGGTAAGTAACCAAGCTGTCCATGTATATGAAATATTTCAATAGACTTCAACAATTCGGCACTTTCTACATCATTCACTTTAAAAGCATTTTTAATTGAGGTATGAAGAAAATGTTCCAATGAACGATCATAATTGAAGGTAACTATTTTCAGTCTGTTGGCCAAAAGAGTTTCTTTGGTTGTTCCTTCGGTTAGTGTTTGAAATATATACTTGTACCAGTTATTTTTAAATCCAAACAGGTTAGATTTTACTTCGTAGGGCAATAAGATCGCTGCTATAGCTGATTTACCTATATCAAGAAAATCTGGTCTTTTTTGAAGAAACCTGTCTATTGTTAAGAATCCAGCTCCATGAAGTGTATTCCTAAATTCCCATATTAGATCGCTTTCATAACCTAAATTTCTTAAAACCTTGAACAAAAATGAAGATTCAGTATTTAATTCGTTAAAGATTTGTTCCGAAAGTGCATCTCCACCGGGGAACTTAAATGGACAACTTGCTCCAGCACCAAGTATTAAAACTGTATCTTCTTTAATCATGGCAAACACAAATTTGTTTATTAATTATTCTTTTTTAGGATAAAGAAGGCAGAAAGGCAAGTAAAAATTAGAAGAGGTTATATAATTAGATTGCATGATTCAAGGATTATGAATTAGATTTAAGGTTTTAGTTTCAGAAATAGACATGAAGCAAGAACCGCCGGCAAAGTGGGGAGTATTTTAAATGAGAACTCACTGCGATGCAGGGGGCTAACAAACTGTGTTAATCTGTGTTAATCCGCGGTTAAATATAAACAAAAAACCTGCGTTGAAACCACAGGGGAAAGTCGCCGTACCGGCGACTGCTAAACGAAAAAACAAAATTCCCGAATAAATACGGGGATATATATTTTAAAATAATAACCCCCTGCGGTGCAGGGGGCTAACAGAATACATTTTTATTTTTCATCCAAAACGGCGAGGCATTTGAATTTTTTGCCTTCGAGAAATTCAAGAGAAGCACCGCCGCCTGTTGAAATATGGCTGACTTTATCCTCGAGGCCAAGTTTTTCTATTGCACTGGCGCTGTCGCCGCCGCCGATTACGCTGCGGGCCCCTTTGGCCGTCGCTTCTGCAACGGCCTTGGCTACCGCCTTTGTCCCTTCATCGAACGGGGCGGTCTCGAATACGCCCATCGGGCCGTTCCAGACGATAGTTTTGGCACCTTCGAGTTTTTCAGCGAAAAGCTTTTGTGTTTCAGGGCCGATATCCAGCCCTATCCAGTCATCATCTATATCCTTACCAACGGTTTTATGCTCTGCGCCTGGTTTTGCCTCTTTGGCTACGACTGAGTCTTCGGGCAGGAGGACTTCGCACTCGGCGTCTTTGGCCTGTGCTAAAAGAGCCGTCGATTTATCCAGGAAGTCGTCATCACACCGGCTGTTTCCGATTTTGTGTCCCTCGGCCTTTAGAAAGGTATATGCCATCGCTCCGCCGATAATAATTTTATCGACTTTGCCAATCAGGTTTTCAATAACACCGATTTTGTCCGACACTTTTGCTCCGCCGAGAATTGCGACAAAGGGTTTTTCGGGATTGCTTACCGTACGCCCGAGAAACTTAAGCTCTTTTTCAATCAGGAAACCGATTACTCGCGGTTTGCCTTCCATAAGCGAAGGCACCGTGTACATCGATGCATTGTCCCTGTGTGCTGTTCCGAAGGCGTCGTCCACATATATATCCGCCAAATCGGCGAGCTGTTTTGCGAAACCGTCTTTTGCCTCACGGAGCTGCTCATCTTCCTTCGCCGCCTTGTCCTTTATCGTCTCTTCTTTATGGAATCGCAGATTTTCCAGCAGCATCACCTCTCCCTCTTTAAGGCTGGCTGCTTTTGCTTTAACTTCCTCGCCTATGCAGTCGTTGGCAAAAATGACATCTTTTCCAAGCAGCTCCGATAGTCTTTTCGCCACAGGCTTTAGCGAAAGTTTCTCATCTCTTTCGCCTTTCGGCCTGCCTAAGTGGCTCATTAGAATCAGTGCTCCGCCCCCGTCGATTATCTTTTTTATTGTGGGCAGGGCTTTGACTATGCGGTCATCGCTGGTAATGTTACAATTATCGTCAAGCGGAACATTAAAATCGCACCGCATCAGAACCTTCTTACCTTTAACATCAATATCAGCTACCGTTTTTTTAGCCATAATTTCCTCCTGTGCTTTCTTTGAACGCGATTTTGTTAAGCCTGTGAATTTCTGTTGATGAGATATTTCGCTATCACACTATTTAAGCTGCCTTGTGCTGCTTTTTTGCGTGCGTGGCTCTGGAGAATATCCAGGTCGGTTTTCCAGGCCACATCTCCGGGAGCCAGCAGAAACATGCTCTGAGGCTCATAGGTATCATAAAGTTGACCATCCTTGTAATAGTAGTGCGTCTGGCATATCTGGGTGGGATAAGCCCGCATAAGCGGAGGGATATCGTGGGGCAAAAACCAGAGCTTTATTTCCCGTTCGGCCTCATCAGGTGTAGTTGAAGCATGGATAAGATTATCCATTCGATTATCGATGGTATTTCCCTTTGCGTCTTTGATTGGTACCAGTGTTCCCAGTGACCTGATGCAGCCGGGCCTTTCTTCCCTTGCCTGGAGCGGATTGGTCGGGCCTGCTATTTTGCGGACATTTTTTAAGACATTGGGGCCTTGATAAACAATCGCGATTACTCTGCGTTTCCATTGTTCCTTGTCCGGGTAATGAGCCTTACCTGTAATGAAGTCGAGCAGGGCCTCATAAAAAACTTTTCCTTTATGTTCGGCGTAGTGCTCTTCTGCGAGCATTCTGTTGACATTGACAATCTTGGCGGCGGCAAAGCGCGCTCCTGTATGAAATTCTGATAGTTGAGAAAGGATAAATCCCGTGATGGAATTCTTAAGGGCGTCCGGCTTGATGAGTACGAGTGTTTGTTCAAGCTCTTTTTTGTCCATCTGACAATCCCTCACATATAAAATGAGCACCGGTACAGTCAGCGTTTCACAAGATACGTAACACGGACATCTTGTCCGTGTTAACACGGGCTGGAAGCTCGTGCTACAACGGCCCGTCCGAAAAAGCACAAGCCGTTGTCATTAATTTTACATCTTTGCAATTCTTTTCATAATATCAACTGTTCGCTGTGAGTATCCCCACTCGTTGTCGTACCAGCTGACGACCTGAACCATATTGCCTTTTGCAATTGTGCACAGAGAATCGAAAATGCTCGAAGCGGGATTTCCAATAATGTCACTGCTGACAATCGGCTCATCGCAGTATTCGAGTATGCCTTTCAGGCCTCCTTCAGCGGCGGCCTTAATAACGGCGTTGACCTCGTCAGCAGTAACCTCTTTCTTTACTTGGGCAACGAGGTTGACGCAGCTTCCGACAATAACCGGCACACGAAGTGCATAACCATCGAGCTTGCCATTCAAATCCGGTATCACTTTGCCGACCGCCTTTGCTGCTCCGGTTGTCGTCGGTATAATATTCATAGCAGCCGCCCGGGCCCGGCGGAGGTCCTTGTGTATCATATCAGCAACCCTTTGGTCGTTTGTGTAGCCGTGAATGGTTACCATAAGAGCTTTTACGATGCCGATTCCATCGTGCAGCGCTTTGACAAGCGGTGCGAGACAATTTGTCGTACAGCTTGCATTGGAAATACAGCTAACATTGGGTTTGAGAACCTCGTCGTTAACGCCCAGAACGACCGTTGCTTCGATATTGTCCTTTGCCGGCACCGTCAGGACAACCTTTTTAGCTCCTGCCTTGAGGTGGTCACCGTAGCCTCCCTTTGGCGATTCCTTCGTTCTGAAAACGCCCGTCGATTCGACCGCAATTTTTACATCCATATCCTTCCACGGCAGCTTCGTTGGGTCTTTTTCCGCCAGGACCTTGATGGCCTTGCCGTTTATTACCAGATTGCCGTCCTTTATTTCAACGCTGCCGTCCCATTTTCTCATTACCGTATCGTACTTGAACAGATGCGCCAGACTTTTAGCGTCAGCCAGGTCATTGATTGCAACTAAGTCCAGTTCTCCGCCCTGGCTGATTAATATTCTTGTGATTGCTCTGCCGATTCTGCCGAATCCGTTAATTGCTACCTTTGTCGCCATTTGCAATTCTCCTTGTTACTTAGGGTTCTCAATTAGCTTTTTTATTCTATACCAAACGAACCGGTTAGTTTATTTAGCCCTGCGTTGTTTGTCAAGTTTTTACTGAAACTGTCTTTTTTGTGTTCAGAACGGGATTCAAAGTCCATCGAAAAGGTGGTTTTTGCGTAAACTCAGACATATTCGATTGTCGCAGGCGGTTTCGGTGTCAGGTCATAAAGACAGCGGTTAACACCGTCTATCTGCGTGATTAGTTCACATACTCGCTTGAGCTTGTCCCAGGCCAGCTCGGTGACGGTTGCTGTTCTGGCATCGACGCTCTCGATGCAGCGGACAACAATAATCCGGCCGAACTCCCTTTTATTGTTTCTGATACCGGTTGCGTAGTCATTGAGCAGAACAGCCATATACTGAAACGCCCCCGTTTCCGCGAGCTCTTTTTCTACTATTGCCGTTGCTTTTCTGACAACTTCGAGCCGCTGAGGCGTTACTTCACCGACAATCCTCGCTGCCAGTGCAGGGCCGGGAAAAGGTATCCGCTCTGAAAGCTCATCTGGGATACCCAGAAGTTTTGCAACCTCGCGAACGTCATCCTTGCGTAAGGTTTTAAGCGGCTCCAATACCGTGTATCCGTATGATTTTTCGGTATCGATACCGAGCTGAGCAAGAATGTTATGCTGCCTCTTTATGCCGGCAACGGTCTCTTCGATATCTGTCAGAATCGTCCCGTGCAGCAAAAACGTTGCTTTATATTCTTTAACTAACCTGCTAAAGACCTTCGAGTAGAACGTATCTGTTATTGCCTGTCTTTTTTGTTCCGGGTCGGTCAGTCCCTTCAGGGCTGATAAGAATTCCTCGCGTGCGTCAATCAGCTCTACTTTAATTCCCATATCGGTAAAGATTTTTACTATGCGCTCAGGCTCGCCTTCGCGCATCAGGGCGTTATCTACAAAGATTGTTTTTAATTGCTCGCTGATAGCGCGATGTCCCAGCACGGTTACGGTCGAGCTGTCCACACCGCCGCTCAGCGCATTTATCGCAGTTTCTTTGCCGACCGTTTTTTTGATATCGGATATCTGCTCTTCGATGAACTTTTCATAATTCATACTTCTTTCCTTACAAATTTTTTAATCCGTAAA
>CAYLMG010000108.1:0-3072 GCA_964384565.1 uncultured Pirellulales bacterium
AAAAAATTCATCGACGGCGGCACAGTCGTCGAAGCCGGTGCTAAAATGATTCCCGAAGGCGGCCTGTTCGCCGTCCCCACAGACCCTCAAAACGGAAATATCGGTAAAAATAACTGCCTGATAATCGGCGATAGTGCCGGCTTTGTAAATATGCTCAAAATAAAGGGCCTGCACAACGCAATCGATTCCGGAATGCTTGCAGCACAAGCTATTGTAGATAATCTCAGCTCCCCGCAGCAGACTGCCAGCGCATATACGCAATTGGTTAATAGCTCCAACATCGCCGTCGAAATGGCCTCAGCCAAAAAATTCCGGCAGACCGTTGCAAAGCTTGGCCCATTGCTGGGCCTGCCGCTTTCCGTCCTTGGCCGGCTCCTGCCGAAGCTTAAAATTGAACCTGATTATAAGGCTATGCAAACGACAGCTTATCGATTGAAACCGAATCAGGATTTTGACAAGCAGACTTTCACCGCTATGGCAGCCACCGCGCATCGGGAAGACCAGCCCTGTCATCTGTCTATTATAGACACCAGTATCTGCGCTCAAAAATGCACACCGACTTTTAATAGTCCCTGCATCACTTTTTGTCCTGCCGGTGTTTATGAAACCATTGAAGGACAACTCGAACCTGCCAATCCTTCTAATTGTCTGCACTGCAAAACCTGTCAGCGCAAGTGTCCCTTTGACAATATCCGCTGGGCCGCACCCGAAGGCACCGGCGGCCCAAAATACAAAAAAATGTAATGTTTTGTGGAAAATACCTCTGTTGTCATTCCCGCGCAGGCGGGAATCCATTTTTTGAGCCTATGGATTCCGCATCAAGTGCGTAATAATAGTTGAACAAGTTATAAAGCAAAAATGTAGAAAAAAATCACACTCTTACACAACTAAACCGAAATTTTCCACCGAAGTAAAATTTTTTTGTAATTTTTTTCTTCCTCGTTGCTCTAATATATTAGTTATGGCCGAAAACGAGGAGATTGAGCGGGCAGGCCCGACAGATAGTGCTATGCTCGACGATGAATTCCTGGCTGAAATCAGCAGTCAGGATAGTTCTGTTGCTCTCGAAAAAATTGTTGACAAATTCTCTGCTGATGTGGCCGGGCTCGCAAATCGTTTGCTCGCCTGGCCCGGCGACGTTGATGACGTCGTTCAGGATGTTTTTCTGGCTGTCTTCCTGAACATTAAAAAGTTCAGACGACAATCGAGCCTGAAAACCTGGCTCTTTAAAATAACAATAAACAAATGTCGCTCTCTTAAATATAAAAGAATACTGCGATTAAATTTTTATAGTAAAATCGCTCGGAAATCAGCCGCGAAATCAACCGCCGATGACAGACCGATACATAGTGAAACTTGTGAACGTATTCGTCAGGCTGTAGCTGATTTACCTGTTAAGTATCGTGAGCCTGTGGTCCTGAGGTATCTGCAGCAGTTGTCAACCAAGGAGATTACAACAATCCTCGGCATAACCGAAAACACGTTGAATGTCAGGCTTACACGAGCGAGAAAAATCTTAAAAGATAAACTTAAAGTTCTTATGGAGTAAAAAATAATGACCGAAGACAAATTGCAAAATCTGCTCCGCGATATGGATAACAGCTTCGCTGCAATGCCCCCTGACACTCAAAAGCTTGTTCGCTCGGTTCGCTCTCGAGCCGTCAGGAGAAAATATCTCAAAACATCCCTTTCCTTAGCTGCCGCAGCTTGTTTGGTAATTGCCCTTTGTTTGGCTCTGCTGACTTCTGAAAATGGCAAAAAACCTCTTTCACCGCAGCAGCTCGCCACGTTGCAGCAGGATATAAGAAGGCTCAACGCAGCAGCAGATGCGACATTAAAGCTCGTTACCGAGGTTATCGAACGTCAGAATAGAATCGAAAACCTCCAAAAGCTTAACGCTCAGCTCGCCTCGTATGGCGACCCCTTGCAGGAAATTAAGGACAAAATTGACGAAACCGCCTTCGTTCTCGTTTATAACGCAGACCGCCTGTACAATGAGTTGGACCAGAAGGACAAGGCCGTCGAATCTTACAAACGCGTCATCGATTTTTTCCCCAACACCACGTCAGCCGAGCTTGCAAGGCAGAGACTGTCTGAAATTCAGAAAAACAAAATCAATAACCAAATTTAAATATGAAAAGGAGATTTATTATGAATGCAAAAAAACTTTTACCTGTTCTGATTACCTTGATTTTCACTACTTCCGCCCTATGTTTCCCGCAGGAAGACAAAACTGAATTATCGTATACCCAGCAGATCAGCTGTGTTATTAGAATCGTGACAACTCCTGATATCCTGCCCTGGAACAATATAGAGGAAGGTATTTACTCTATATTAAAAAGTTCCAATGTCGGCGGTAAAGCAGCTAAAGAGACTCTCGGAATTATTCCTGACCGGCCTTTTTGGCAATGTCTCAATATTAATATAATATCTAAGCCTCAAAGGTATCTTGATGTTTACGAGACTATGATTGGCTTGTCTATCGATTTACAAAAGCCCCGCAGTCCTACTCCTGGACCTGTAGCTGAGGAATTCCTTTTTGCTCTCGTCGAAGCCTTTCGTCAAAGCCTGGATAAATCGTATACAGATTCTCAGAGAATATGGGCTCAGCAGATAGCTCATGCCGAAGACAATATCAAATCCGCGGAACTTCGGCTTCGCCTCCTGCAGGATGAGCAGTCTGATCTTCGTGCGAAGACAGGCTTACTCGACCTTTCTCGTGATGCTATACTCAAAGATGCTAATAACATCAAAAGTAAAGTTGCACAGGAAGAGTTTAATCTCAGGTCTATGGACTGGCGCCGTGATAGTGTGTTAGAGCAAATGCGTTTTTTTCACGAGAAGATTAGAGAGGAAGCTAATGATAGTAATACTGTCTTGAAAGGATTGGAAGAGCTTATTGGTTTCCACCAGAAAAGGTTGGATACGGTAAAGATGCAAGTTGAAGCAGGCAATGTATCGGCAGATATGATTGTTGAAGCTGAGGAGAAACTTGCGAGGGCAAAAATAGAGCTTGCTCAGAAAAAACAGCAGATTACGAACGACGCTGGCGGTAACAAAATCGACCAGCTC
>CAYLMG010000108.1:3172-6202 GCA_964384565.1 uncultured Pirellulales bacterium
GAATAATCGTCCTCGCCACGCTGATTGTTTGTGATAACCAGTTTTAACTTTGGCTGTCTTATCTGGTTTTGGATCAGCCTCTTTATGCGCATAAAAAAACCATTCTTATCTGCTTTTCGTACGCAAATAGAATGGTTTTTTTCCTGCGCGTCCGGCGAGTTTATTGCTCTTGCTGTTTCTTCTCTTCTTCCGCGGGTTTCGGTTCTGTTACTTCGTCTTTCGTAGTTTCTTTTTTGGCTTTTTCTTTCTTCTCTCGTTGAATAGCTTCGTAAACCTCTCTGCGGTGCACCGAAATATTTTTAGGTGCTGTTATACCAAGCCGCACCTTGTCGCCACGGACGTCCACGATTATAATCTCAACGTCGTCGCCTATTATAATCGACTCATCTTTTTGTCTGCTCAAAACCAACATTTTCAACTCCTTTTGACAACCGGTATTACTTACTAATTTTTACGTTACCAGCCGTCTTGATGTTCGGCTATTTGCTCTTCTCTATTGTTATATGCCCTTGTTTTCAAACAGCTTAGCATAATATAGATTACGCACAAGAGCTGCCGACCCAATTCTTTTTTCGGCTAATTTCAAAGCCAAAAATACCTATTTTTCTCCGCTTTTTAACCCCGCAAATAGATTATTGGACGTTTCGTGCGTAACCGCCTGAAAAATATGTAGTTAGATTAAAGAAATGACACAAAAAAAAGATTATTAATTGTGCTTATACCCGTTTTTGAACCTAAATCCTGCGTTTTCGCCAGTAATTATAGCGAACTGCAAGCCAGTAACCCCAGATTGAGCCTAAAACCCCCAAACTTACCATCTGAATCGGCAGAATCGATACGAGCGAATTAGTAAAGAAGCCCGCCGCCCAGTTTTCTGCTAAGTACGCCGTTATGCTCTCTTTGGCGTAAAATATAAACGAAAATAATGTTAAAAGTGCCGCCCCGCATATCGGGTAAATATAGTGCAAATCGAATATCTTCTTCGCCGCAAATCCTGCCGCCAGAAATGCAACGACCACGGCAAATACAATTTGCCCCTTCGCAGGCTGAGCCGTTACCGCCCCTAATTTCCCGTCGTACTCTCTGATATCCTGTGCCAGTATCGCAATTATAACTGCAGATATTAAAACACAGACCAAAACTCCCAGCGCCGCATTCAGATACATTCCCTCTCGTTTTGTTTCTTTCTTGCCTTCTTTTTTAACCTCTTTTTTGACTCTCTCGTTTTTGCTGGTAACACTGTAGCCGATTTGAACACCCAAAAAACCCAGCAGCACTAATGCCAGCCAGAAAAATCCCTCCCATCTCAGATGTGAGAAAAACGCGAGCCGCTGCTCGACGGCTCCGTGAAGCTGAATATAGTTGGCAGTACTTCCGCTCCTTATCGCCCATACGGTTAAACCGAACGGCACTGCGATTACCCCAATCTCTTTGCCGTAAGGCCACGCAATAAGAAAACCGACGAAGCCGGCCAGAACCGACATCGCCCCGATTACCACTACGCCCCACACACTGATATTTTTCAGTGACACTACCTCAAAGGGCTCCGCCTGCCCTGCAAATCGCCACCCCAGTATCCCTATCAGGACTATCCCCATCGCCGCAACAGCAGCTATTCTCAGTCTCAAAGGCCAGTTTAATTCCAAATGATTACCCCTTAAAAAGTACGCAGTAGCATAACATCAAATCCCCGCCGAATCAATCATAAATATTCCCCCCTCTCTGCGTCCTTTGCGTACGCTGCGGTGAAATATTTTTTTGATTTTTGTTATTTGAATTTTGAAATTGTTCTTCGACAGTAAGCTCAGGATAGTCGAACTACTCGTTGAGGTCCCGATGCGGAATTCATTCATCGGAATCCGGATTCCTGCTCCCCGCTTTCGCGAGGACAAGTTTTGCAGGAATGACAACTCATCAATTGACAATTGGCTTCTGACAGAGCATTAAGGTAAAGGTTCTGGAAGAAGTATCGGCTGAAGTATTCTTCGTCTTATTTGAATAATCTTTTGGGCCCGCGCAGCTTTTGCTCCTGCGATTTTGTTGACGTGGCAGTCGAGCAGATAGTATCCAGGCCTGAGTATCCTGCAGCAGGCAATAGCCGGTATAATCTCTATCGGTTCAGCTTCGGCGAGCTCGGCAGGCTCTGCCTCAAGGGGCTCTGCCTCGACAGCCTCAATCAAAAACGGGCATCTTATTAGAATGTTGGCCGTGGAAATAATCCTTGTGCTGTGGCCGGGAATCCTTGCAGGACCAAAAAGCGGCAAAAGAAACTTTATTGGCTTTGGCTTTACAATTTCAGTTTCCTCTGCCAGAGGAACCGGATAAGGAACCGGACTCGGACCCAGCCGGGTCAATGTGGCGTAACCTATTATAATCGGCCGCCAGGGCATAATTGCAACGTCCACATCTACACAGTCCAGGATACCCTCGCAAACATCAACGATTTCAGAATCTTCCAACTCAGCCGGCATAGGATTCAGGGTACGTACAACATAAGTTCCTTTTGGGCTGTTATTAAGCAGCTTCACGCTCAAACGAAGGACGTCTCTGTTGTGGTAAACGTCCTTGTTAGTTTCCACGTCGATACGAAAATCATCGGATATGATTGTCTCGGCGACAGCTGTAACGTCCTTGCTTGTGGTAACCATTCCTGCAATCAGAACACTGCAGCCTAATGCTATCGCCAGCGAAGCAATTACAATAAGTTTTTTTGTTAAATTTCCCATTCTTTTTCTCCTAAAACACTTAAAAAGCTACATTATATTAATACGCTGTATCGGCAATTATATACCCTCTCTTTAGGGCTGAATTTTGTGAAAAACAAAGCCAATATTGGGGAAAACAAAGCCAATATTGAGCTAAAATTGGGTTCGTTTTGGGTTCGTTTGGGTTCGTTTTTGGAGCGGCTAAGGGCGAGAAAATTGCCATAACCACTTGTATTACAAGTACTTGTGCTAATTTGAGTGTTTTTAAAATTGGGTTCGTTTTGCATAAAAGACAGTCGCTCGTCGCTTGTCTCTCGTGTCTCGC
>CAYLMG010000109.1:0-5941 GCA_964384565.1 uncultured Pirellulales bacterium
TGATAGAGCCTTTCCTGCAGGTCAGAATCTATGACGTCGTAAGGCGGAGCAATACAATCACCAGTATCGCCTACGACAGCAGGATTAAACCTCAATGCTTTGAAGGATTTTATTTCCATAAACTCAGCACCCAGTGTATCGAGTAATCATCGCTGTTTTGTGAGAATCGGAATATTACCGCAGAAAGTTTGTCTTGTCAAATGTAATATAGCAGCCCGATAGTCTGGACGAAGCTTACAAGAAGCAAGGTGGTTAAGGAGTGAACTTTTAGCCTTTTGTTTTTTTCTTTTTTCGGAGGTATTCATTTATAGCAGCGGCGGCGATTCTGCCCTGTCCCATTGCCAGAATTACCGTTGCGGAGCCGGTTACAATATCGCCGCCGGCATAAACACCATCCATTGAAGTTTTGCAGTTTTCGTCGACAACTATATTTCCCCATTTATTAAATTCCAGATTTGGCGTGGTCTTGCGAATCAGGGGGTTGGCAATATTGCCGATAGCTACGATAACAGTGTCAACGTCGATTTGAAATTCCGAGCCTTCGATTGCGATAGGCCGTCGTCGGCCGCTCTCGTCAGGTTCGCCAAGCCTGTATCTTATACATTCGATGGCAGTTACGTGCAGGTTTTCATCACCGATAATCCGCTTCGGACTCTGCAGCAGGTGAAACTCTATACCTTCTTCTTTGGCATGCTGGATTTCTTCTACCCTGGCAGGCATCTGCTCTTCGGCTCTGCGGTAAACCAGATACACCTTTTCGGCACCAATCCTCAGAGCGGCTCTGGCCGCATCAAGCGCTACATTGCCGCCGCCAATAACCGCGACCTTTCTCGAGCGGGCAATAGGAGTATCGGCGCCCGAGCCGAATTGATATGCCTTCATAAGATTGGTACGTGTCAGGTATTCATTAGCACTGTAAACGCCGACAAGTGATTCACCTTCAATATCCATAAATTGAGGCAGACCCGCCCCGACCCCGACATACACGGCATCGTAACCGTCTTCATTCATTAATTGCTCGATAGTTCTGGTTTTGCCGACAACAAAGTTAGGGACAATTTTTACGCCCATTTTTATTAAAGTATCAATTTCTTTCTGAACTATGGACTTGGGCAGCCTGAATTCGGGTATTCCATAAACCATCACGCCGCCCAGCTTGTGAAAGGCCTCAAATATCGTAACATCGTGACCTGCCCTTCTGGCATCGGTAGCAGCGACTATACTGCCCGGGCCTGAGCCTATCACGGCAACCTTCATCCCCGTAGGAGCAGCAACAGCAGGGGTACCGTTATCATCTTCACCCATATCAGCAACAAATCTCTCAAGTCTGCCTATTGAAACTGCTTTGCTTACATCCTTAAACTTTTTACCAACCGTACATTTTTGCTGACATTGAGTTTCCTGCGGACAGACCCTGCCGCAGACGGCCGGCAGAAGAGAGTTTTCTTTGATGATTTGCAAAGCCTCTTTGTAATTGCCTTCTGCAGTAGCTGATACGAAATCTTTTATTTTGATTTGCACCGGGCAACCCTCTATGCAGGGTGCATTTTTGCACTGCAGGCACCGCATTGCTTCAAGCCTGGCCTGCGTTTCGGTAAACCCAAGAGTCACCTCATCTGCGTTGTTTATCCTCTCGGCGGGGTCCTGTTGCGGCATTTGCTGAGCGGGTATTTCGTATCTTTCAACAGCCGTAAGCTTACCTTTTTTTTGTTTATCCAGGAGCTGCTGTAAAAGTTCTTTTTCTTCTTTTTCCGCCAACGCAAAAAGTCCCGAATGCTAATATCTATTTTTTCAGTCTTTTATGAAAATCTTTTTTATCAAGCCCTATTTTGCAGCCGTGTTTTTTATATTGTTCATACGCTCTTTCTTCCTGGTTTTTGTAGGCGTTTAGCCTCTTAATCATCAAATCGAAATTTACCTTATGGCCGTCAAATTCCGGGCCGTCAACGCAGACAAATTTCGGCTTGCCGTCAAATTCGATTCGACAGCCGCCGCACATACCGGTGCCGTCAACCATAATTGTATTCAGTGAAACCTGCGTCGGGATATTAAACTCTTTTGTAACTTCACAGCAGGACTTCATCATCACAGCCGGCCCGATTGCAAAGGCCTGGTCGGGTTTTGGTGTTCGCCGGCAAATCTGCCTTAAAGGTTCGGTGACTAGGCCCTTACGTCCGTATGAGCCGTCATCCGTTGTTATAATAAGCTCATCGCTTATCTGCGCAAATTCATCTTCAAGTATAAGTAATTCTTTGCTCCTGGCGCCGAGGATGGTAATGATAGTATTGCCGGCTTTTTTTAAGGCTCTTGTTATGGGCAGTAACGGTGCGTTGCCGATACCGCCGCCTGTGCAAACTACAATGCCGAAATTCTCTATGTGCGTTGGATTTCCGAGCGGTCCTGTTACTGCTGCTAATTCGTCGCCGACCTTCATATCAGCCAGTAGAGCTGTGGTTTTGCCGACTCGCTGCCAGATAAGTCGGATGGTGCCTTTTCCCGGGTCGGAGGATGCAATTGTCAAAGGTATCCTCTCACCGAAGTCTGCGTTTACGCTGATTATGACGAACTGGCCTGGTTTAGCAGCCTCTGCGATAAGCGGAGCCACGATTTCAGCAGTAAATACATTCTCACTGAGCTGCTCTTTCGATACTATTTTGTGCGATATCTCTTCCGTCATATTCGAAAACCTTATAAAAAATTTAAGCCCGCCTCAGGCAGAGCTCGGCAAAGCATGTATTAAAGCAAATTCTTAGCAAGTTATCGAGTCATATTTACTTATAAGGCTAATAAGATACCGTTAAATTATTCGTTTCAGGAAAAAAACGCGAAATTTCTCGGCGGTTGATGTAAATTAAATCTGATAGCTCTAATGCAGGGGCTGATGAAGGTCACGGTCAAGCTGGATTTGAACCGTCGTCTCTTAAATCAGCTGGTCAATGGCTGCTACGATATTATCCTTATTTGTTAAACCGACCCACGTATTTTGTACCTGCCCGCCCTTAAATAAAATTAAGGTTGGAATCGAGCTAATGCCGAATTCTACAGCGCTGTCACGGGAATCATCGGTATTTATTTTGCAAACTTTTGCCTTCCCTGTGTATCCATCGGCAACTTCTTCCAGAATGGGAGCCATCATTACACAAGGCCCACACCAGGGTGCCCAGAAGTCTACAAGCACAGGCACATCAGAGCTTCGAACAACTTCATCGAATTCAGCGTCGGTCAGCTCAATCACATTACCAGCCATTATTCAATCCTTTCGAGTACCGGTTTAAGAAACAAGATAACTATTTCTGGATTAACACGCATTTTAAGGAAAAGAAATAATTGTGTCAAATGCTAACTTGAAGTTTGTTCGTGTTCGCCGGTCAATTCAATTTTTTCGTAGTCTTTCTGTCTTCGAGATTTTTTTGCAGGCAGCTCGACGACCGGGATAGGTGGTTTTTGCTCAGGCTGAGAAATCTTTGTCTGCTGCCGGTCGGTTTTGTCGACAGCGGCCTTGCTTTGCTCATCAGAAGCGGCTATTGCTTTCTGAACGGCCTGTTCAGCCGGTTCATTGGTCAAGGCCTTCAACTGAAAGGAATTTGAGGCCGGCAGCTGCTCGACAGAAATCAGACCGTCCCGAATAAGCTCAAGAACCGCAAGGAACAGGCCTATCATTACAAGACGGTTAGGTTTTGATACAAAAATTGTCTCAAAAAGCAGCGGCCCTTCAGCCTGCAATTGTGCCAAAACTTCTATCTGGTACAAGTCGATGGGAGTTTCGTCGGTAATATGGTTTATCTGGTAGGTCGTACCCGTAGCCTTGCATATGGCATCAAAAGCTTCAAGCAGGTCCCAGACGCTGACCTGTTCCATATCGAGCTCCGGTTCGGCATCGGGTTTTAACTTCTGGATAATAATATTGGGACGGGTGTAGCGATTTTTAGCCTCTTGTGCGGCACCATCAAGCAGATTGGCAACATCCTTGAATTTCTTGTATTCGAGCAGCTGGCGAATCAGTTCTGCGCGTGGGTCGGCCAAATCCTCCCGGTCAGAATATTCGGGCTCGGCTCTGGGCAGAAGCATAGCCGATTTTATCTGCATCAAGGTGGCCGCCATCACAAGAAAGCTGCCGGCCAGGTCGATATCGAGACTTTTTAACATTTCAATATATTGCAGGTACTGGTCGGTTATCCTTGTTATCGGTATGTCATAAATGTCGACTTCTTCCTTGCGAACAAGATACAAAAGTAAATCCATCGGGCCTGCAAAGATGTCAAGATTTACGCGATAATCATTCATATTTTTACTGTCTTTCGTCAGCTTCAAGGATTTTCAGGGCTTCTTCAGACACACTTTCAAAAACCTGAATCTCAGGGCCTGCGATAGCAGGTACGCCCGAATACATATTCGAAGCATTCTGCCCTGTTACCACTGATTTGATGCCAAAGTCTTCGAGCTTTTGTCTGGCAAGCTCTGCCTCTATATAATTTGCGAACCTTGCGATTGTGACGAGTCTGTCGTTCATTTTATTATCTTCCCAATCCGACGGCATTCCTTACCCGGGCCAAGGTTTCTGCAGCGACAGCTTTTGCCCGCCGTGCACCGTCGGCAAGTACCTCTTTGACGTAATTTATGTTGTTCTCCAGTTCTGTTCTTTTCTTTCTAAAGGGCCTGAAATACTCTATCATAAGCTCGGCCAGGCGCTTTTTAACCTGGCCGTAACCCATACCGCCGCTGCGGTATCTGTTCTCCCATTCAGCAAGCTCGTCAGGCGAAGCAAGAAGTTTAAGAAGGGCAAAGACATTACACTTGTCAGGGTCTTTAGGCTCCTCGACAGACGTGGAATCCGTTACGATACGCATAATTTTCTTTTCGATACTATCCTCAGGTTCGAATATCTCAATCGCATTGCCATAGCTTTTACTCATTTTCCTGCCGTCCAGGCCTGGCACGACTGCAACCGATTCAATAATGTAGCCTTCAGGCAGGGTGAGGATTTCGCCGTAAGCGTTATTGAATTTTATGGCGATATCGCGTGCGACCTCGATGTGCTGTTTCTGGTCGGCACCGACGGGAACAATATCGCTGTTAAAAATAAGAATATCCGCCGCCTGAAGGACAGGATAAGCGAACAGGCCGTGATTAGGGCTGAAGCCCTGAGATACCTTGTCCTTATAACTGGTGCAGCGCTGCAGCAGTCCCATCGGCGTTATACACGAAAGCAGCCAGGTGAACTCGGTTACCTCAGGTACATCCGATTGGCGCCAGAAGACTGTCTTGTCCGTATCCAGACCGAGGGCAATATAGTCGATTGCCACATCCAGTACGTTTTGAGCGATTTCGTCCGGCGAGGGATTGCTTGTCAGGGCGTGATAATCCGCAATGAAGTAGAAACATTCATTTTCAGCCTGGAGCTTTAATTGATGACTCATCGCCCCAAAGAAATTTCCTATATGCAGCCGACCGGACGGCTGTATGCCTGAAAGTGCTCTCAAATTAACCTCCTGATAATAAAAACCGAAAATAAACTTTGAAGAAGTTCCAACGGCACTACCAAAAAATCTGCATAAACGTAACGAAAATGAAGTTAAATGTCAAGGATTTTACGGCCCCTGTCCATTTTACAGGCCATCTTTATCAGAATGGACGTTTGCAAAAACGCAGACGCCAATCGAGTATTAAGTATAATTTACCAGCACACTTTTTGCAGCATCTTCGCTTATTATCTTTTCGGCAAGAAGCTCGTTTAATGAATCCACCATTGTAATCATACCGTGCTTTTTACCTGTCTCAATAACGCTTCTCAAGAAAAAGCTCCCTTTTCTTCTTATTATGTTTCTGGCTGCGCCGGTCGTTATCATTACCTCGGTCGCCACTCTTTGCCCGCCTTTTACAGTCGGGATTAGTTCCTGGTGGACTATCCCCTGCAGCGATTCTGCAAGCAGAAATCTTAACT
>CAYLMG010000110.1:0-5911 GCA_964384565.1 uncultured Pirellulales bacterium
TTTTCCGCCCAAAAAACGAACCCAAACGAACCCAAAACGAACCCAATTTTAGCCCAAAATTGGCTTCTGTTTCACCCAAATTGGCTTTGAAAAACGAGCCCCCGCGGCGTTTGAGCGGGGACAAATCTGCGGTAAAAGATTTGCTTTTAAATTTCTTTTCGCTGGTCGGGGATGTCTGGCTCGATGTGGACGGTAATATTTACCGGCTGGACGATTTGCTCGTGCAGGTCATTTTCGAGATTTTCAGAGATTTTGTGGGCCTGCGAAATGTCCAGTTCCGGCGCTACAAGGATATGCAAATCGAGAAAAATCTCCCTGCCGACAGTCCTTGTCCGCAGGTTGTGGTACTGGCGGATTTGCTGCTCAGCGTCGATGATGCGCCTGATTTGCTCCATCGTTTCAGAATCGACGGCCTTTTCGGTAAATTCCGACATGCAGCCGCCGATGATTTTTACGCTGACCATAACAATCATAAGGCCGACCGCAATGGCGGCGACCTTGTCGCCGTGCACGTATCCGAACCTCATCGATACGAAACCGATTATTACAGCTATCGAGCTAAGTGCATCACTGCGGTGGTGCCAGGCATTGGCATACAAGGCGGTGCTGTGTGTTTTGACGGCAACACTCTGCGTTATCCTGTACAGCAGCTCCTTGGAAAGGACCGACAGAATGGCAACAAGCAGCACCGAGTTACTAATGCTCTCTGCGACGTCAGGAGTAGTAAATTGTGCGATTTTCATACTGGCTGTGTAAATCATAAGGCCGCCGACGATGCCGAGAACGGCTGCGACGAACAATGCGGAAAAGGTCTCTATCCTGCCGTGACCGTAGGGATGCTCGGCATCGGGCTCTTTGGAGCCGAAGTAGGAACCCACAAGAACTGCGATGTCGGTAACCATATCCGAAAGCGAATGCACGCCGTCAGCAACGAGTGCAATCGAGCCGGCGAGCAAGCCGATTACAAACTTCGATATGCAAAGCAGGCTGTTAACAATAATCGAAAGATTTGTAACAGACTTTATTCTACCGCGAGATTTTTGAAGTTTTTCTCTTGTCATCGGTTAAACTATTCTTTCAGAGCCTTACGTATATTTGTGCATTTTCTACTGAATAATTTTCACTTTTCTAATCTTTCATTCCTTACCAGGTGCAGAATCCATAGTCTCGAAAACTGGATTCCCGCTTTCGCGGGAATGACACAAAAACTAATGTCTCTTTTTAGAAACGGCATTAAAAACTGCATCGATATACTTTTCGGCAGTCTGTCGGTCTTTGCCCTCGGCGATAATCCTTACAACGGGCTCGGTATTACTCGGCCGCAGGTGCAGCCAGCCGTCTTCGAAGTCAAAACGGCAGCCGTCCGTCGTATCTATCTTTGCAGTCGCAAAAGTATCCTTAGTATTGCTCAAAATCTTCTCAAATTCCTCTTTCGAGGCGGGAAATTTATGTTTAATCATATAATGAGGGACAATTTCATCAGCAAGTTTACTAATGCTTTTGCCGGTTTCAGCGAGCATTTCAAGGACAAGGGCAATTGCAACGAGGCCGTCGCGAATCGGGCCGATACGCAAATCGATAACTCCGCCGTTGCCCTCTCCGCCGATGACGCAATCGTTTTTCAACATCGCCGCGGCGACGTTGGCCTCGCCGACGGGTGTGCGAAAGACCTGAACGCCGGCCTCTTTTGCGATGTCGTCTATCATCCTCGAAGTCGAAAGATTCGTTGCGACGCCGCCCTTGCATTTGCTCAATATATGTTTGGCAGCCAATGCAAGGGTGAATTCCTCGCCTATATATCTTGCGTTCTCATCAACAATTGCCAATCTATCGGCATCGGGGTCCTGTGCGAAGCCGAGAGCCGCCTTTTGTTCTTTTACCTTTTCGCAAAGGGAAGTCAGGTTCTCTGCGAGCGGTTCCGGCTGATGTGCAAAGTCACCTGTTGGCTCATCATTCATGGCTATAACGTCACAGCCCAAGCTGGAAAGCAGCAATTTGCCTTCGGCACCGCCTGCACCATTTACACTATCGAGAACGACCCTGTATTTTTTAGCGGTTATTTTTTCGGGAACAATAATCGAGGTAACTTTTTCTACATGTATTTTATTCGCCCTTTCATCGCAGCAGAGCTTGCCGCAATCAGCGGAGCCGACAAAATCGAAAGTTTTTGCGAAATAATACGATTTAATTTTCTCCGCAGATTGTGCAGGAGGAGCCATACCGTTACCAAGCAGCAGCTTTATGCCGTTATACTCGATTGGGTTGTGCGAGGCGGTAATTACAATCCCGCCAGCACAGTTAAGCTCGCGCAGCATAACACCGACAGCCGGTGTTGTAACAATACCGATATCAATGACATCGATGCCGACCGAAGACAAACCGCCGGCTACAGCGGAGCAGAGCATCCGGCCGCTGGGTCTGGAATCGCGGCCTATACAAACGGTGAGCTTTTCTTTTTTTTCCGTCAAATTCCTTTTCAGGAAAGTACCGAAAGCACTGCCGTACTCAGCAGCGATGGCTGCAGTAAAATTCTCGCCTACAATGCCCCTCAGGCCGCTTACACTTATTATCAGCTGCTCAGCCATAAAGACTCCGTAAAAACAAGGGCAGCCGCTATGACTGCCCCTCGCATCCGATACGGTCTTTTATTTGGGTTTCACCACATTTTTAGGCGGTTTGCCCTGCAGGTAATCCACAACTAATTGCGCCGCTTCAATCCCGACCTCAATCTGTGCCTCAACTGTACTGGCACCGAGGTGAGGTACAGCGAGACAGTTATCAAATTCCGTGAAGCGTTTGTTTTCGGGCGGCTCCTGCGGGTAAACGTCAAGGGCGGCACCGGCAATTTTATTTTCAGCAAGTGCGTCATAAAGGGCATCTTCGTTAATGATTCCACCGCGAGCAGTATTGATAAGGCGAACCGTCGGCTTCATCATTTTGAATTGGTCAGCGCCAATCATATTCAGTGTCTTTTCATTTTTCGGAACGTGAACGGTGATATAATCGGCCTGTGTGTAAATTTTATCCGCAGAATCGACAATCTGAATTCCCAATTTACCGGCGTCGGAGGGAGTGATGTAGGGGTCAAAACCGAGGAGCTTCATATTGAAACCCGCTGCCATACGTGCTACTGCTAAACCAATCTTGCCGAGGCCGATGATACCAAGGGTCTTTTTATTGAGCTGATAGCCCATAAACTTTTTTCTGTCCCAGGCACCGCCTTTCAAGCTGTTAGATGCAGGGACGATATTTCGGCTAAGCCCAAGGGCCAAAGCAAAGACGTGCTCGGCGACACTTATGGTATTTCCACCGGGCGTATTCATAACGACAATACCTTTTTTGTCGGCTGCGGCCACATCAATATTATCTGTGCCGACACCCGCCCTGCCTATAGCTCTGAGCTTGCCGGGATTCGCAAGAACCTTGGCAGTAACTTTGGTCCCGCTTCTTACCAAAAGGCCATCATATTCGGCTATCAATTTTGCAAGCTCGTCCTCAGGCGGGCCGATTTTAACTACGGCTTCAGCCCCTTCTGCTGAGTTAATCAAATCTATAGCTTGCTGCGCCAGTTTATCCGTGATTAGAACCTTAATCATAGTACCTCCGTAAAAATAATTTTCTAATTCCATTGATTCCAGCCAACGCCGCTTCTGTCGTCGGCAATTTTAAACTTATTTTTGCGACAATCATAAAGATACCTTGTTGCACAATAAGCCGCAGCATTTGCGAGCCTCTTGACGGCCATCTCCTGGCCCCGCACATCAAACTCGAAGCCGACCATGACCATCTTCGCACCTTCTGTAGGCCACAGTTTCTTAGCACTTTCGACATCAATCAAAATCACCCGGCAGCTAAGTGCACCGTTGTAGAAATCCACATCGGGCAGTTTGCTCATACTAAAGCCGTTAAGGACAACAAGCAAAACCAAATCCGCACCCAAAGCGCTGCCAATCTGTGTCTCGCTCATTATATTATAATCAACCCTTTTGGCGCGAAAATCGCTCAACTGCTCGTACTCGACAATATCTCCTGAGCCGATTTTAACCTTCTCAACAAGGTAGCTGTTTATCCGCTCTGTAAGCTCACGCCTCAATGCAATCGGTGCACCGAGCCAGGCCGGCTGATTAACCAAAACAAGAGTCTTTTTGCCTTTGTACTCTGCCAATTTGAACTCAGCAGGGATTTTCGTCTCATGTGCTGAGGGAGTCAGAATTCCGCAGCCGAAACAAAAGATAAGGAGCAGAAAAACCGGCACCGCAACAGCTAAGGAATTGAAACTGTGTCTTTGCATTATTTTCATTTTTCTTCCTATCGGCCTCTGTTTTCAACAATGGCTCTGGCAAGCGTAACCGCCCAGCCTGCAGCAATTATTATCAGCAATGCCAGAATTATATAGGCTACCCTAATCTTTTTAATACGATTAAGAAATTCAAAATATATACCAAAAACCGCTGTAAGGAAAGCTAAAACTGCGGAAATCAAAATTACCGTGCAAAGTAGTCCCGCGGCCGGCTGAATATAGAAGGATTTGAAGAACTGTGCCTTTGCAAAGCAAATCGCCGAGGTCGTCATTCCGCAGCTCGGGCACGGCAGATGGTATCTTTGCTCGAAGCCGCAGGGCCCAAGCCAGTAGTCGAGGTCGATTTTCCCCCGTCCTGCGAGAGCCAAAATTGTGAAAAATGCCGCGATAAAAATAAAAATCCCGGCGGCTATAAGGCGTTGCCGTCGCGTTGCTTTTGAATATAATTTGCACTTATTCTGTTGGCCTGAATGCATAATTGCGTTACAATAGAGAAATAAAAGTATCGTGTCAAGCTCATAAAAGGAAGCTTAGTTATGGCTCTGGATAAAGGAACATTAAGCAGGATACTCGAAACGGGCATTGTCGCAGCCCGGCTGGCAGGCCAGAGGGCGATGGAGGAGCTAAACTTTTTGAAGGTGTCGATTAAAAACGAGCAGGAGCTTGTAACACAGGCTGATACGCATTGTCAGAAAATCATCATCGACAGAATCAAGGAAACTTATCCCGACCACGGCTTTATCGCCGAGGAGGCAAGCGTGGGCAAACTATTCAAACAGCCACCGAGAGGCGATTTGCCGATATGGTGGGTAATCGACCCGATTGACGGCACGAACAATTTCGCCCATAAGATGCTTTTCTTTACCGTGAGTGTGGCGGCTATGTACGAGGGCAGGCCAATTGCCGGCGTCGTATTCGAGCCGGCAACGGAATCGATGTTCACAGCCGTTAAAGAGGGTGAAGCGCAGCTAAACGGGCGAAGGATTCAGGCGAGCGACGATACAATAAACAATTACACAAGCGTCGGCCTTGACAGCCATTTCGACGAAGGCGTCCCCGACTGGGCGTGCGAGCTTATGCAGAAGACCAGATTTCGCAATCTCGGCTCAACGGCGCTGCAGCTCGCATACGTAGCAAAGGGCAGCCTTGTTGCAACGATAGTAACGTACCCGAAGCTGTGGGACATAGCAGCCGGCGCATTTATAGCCGAATCTGCAGGCGGTATTGTAACGGACTGGAAAGGCGGAAAAATATTCCCCGTCGATATGGATAAATATGACGGAGAGAAATATCAGACGCTGGCAGCTAACAAAAAAACACATGCAGAGTTAATAAAGCTTATAAATCCGAAGCACTAAATCCTAAATCCGAAACAAATTCGAATTACCAAAATTCTAATTACCAAAACGAATTTTAATCGAGAAAAGTTAAAAAATAATCGCTGATTATGTTGATTGACGCTGTTTAACAATGAAAAATTCAAAAAATACTATAATTAGACACAGATTTACACAGATTAACACTGTTGATTAAAAGAATGTTAAAATTAGACACTGATTAACACGGATTTACACAGATTTATAAACTACAACAACAATTCATATACTGAAA
>CAYLMG010000111.1:0-3061 GCA_964384565.1 uncultured Pirellulales bacterium
TCTTCCTGAATATCTTCTCTGCAGCCGCCCACTCTTACATTGCCGTAATTATTTCTGTTGCCGGTAATCTCTTCAAGGACGTCAAGAACCGGCTCACGGTATTTCCACGCCCACATAAAGACGGTATCGTAACCGATGAAGTGCCCGGCTAAACCTGCCCACAAGATATGACTGTGAAGTCGTTCCATCTCGTTGATGATTGTGCGAACGTACAAAGCCCGTTCCGGAGGTGTTATTCCGCAGATTTCTTCCACCGCCTGTACATACGCGAGAGGATGAGATGCCGAGCATATCCCGCATATCCGAGAGACCAAGTACGGCACCTGGTCGAACTGAAGGGTCTCGGAGATACCTTCCATACCGCGATGATTATACGATATCCGCACGTCTATATCAGTTACGATTTCGCCGTCGACGGTTAGCTGAAAATACTCCATCTCTTCCTGGAGCGGGTGAAATGGACCTACCGCAAGGACAGGCTTGTGAAGATTAATCTTCTTTGTCATTTTGGTACCTCTTTTCTCGACGGATACACTCCCTCAGGCCAGTCGTCAGCTAAAATCAGACGCCTCATATTAGGATGTCCCTTGAACTCAATCCCCAGCTCGTCGTGTATCTCCCTTTCTATCCATTCTGCGCCGGGAAGAAACGGTGCGATTGACTCAATTGCTGGCTTCTCGTGGTCACGTATAAATACCTTCAATGTCACCACACAGCCTGTGTCGTCGCAGCCGTAGTGATAAAGAATCTCGAAATAGTCCACCGAGTCTATACCCGTTGCAATCACAAATCGAAGCGGCACTTCTTCAAACAAATATTTGTTTACCGAATGGCTGTTTTCTGACTCGCAGTACAGAAAAATCCTTTTCTCGCTTGTCTGCTCTATTTTCGTTAGTTTGTCTTTGATTTTTTCTATTTTGCTTTTCAGCTCTTTTTCGTTCATCTTTTCGAATCTCACTTCTTTTTTCACAGTGCCGACAGTGCTTTCACTATCCCTGATATCATCGCCTCCGGTTTCGGCGGGCAGCCCGGCACGTATGCTATTATCGCATTCGGGTCAACCTCTTTGATTATTTTGTCTATGGGACCGACAACATGATAGCCGCTGTGGAATATCCCCGTATCGCACGCACAGGTACCGATGCAGAATACGACACAAGGCTTGGGTGTCTGGCGGTATACCTCCTGGACTCTCTTCGCTGTCTGGGCCGTGCCTACTCCTGTTATAAGCAGGGCGTCAGCATGACGCGGCGAGCCTACTAATTTAATGCCGAGTCTTTCTACGTCGAACTTCGGTGTCAAAAGGTCAACCACCTCGATGTCACAATTGTTGCACGCGCCGGCGTTGACGTGAAATACCCACGGCGATTTCTTTAATGACCATATTCTCCAGTCCATATATTCACCTTATAACCAGCTTATCCCTGTATTATTGCCGATAATCGCTAAAGATATTGCTAAAACCATTATCAGACCGCACCAGACCCAGAAAAATCTCATCGCCTGGTCTATTCGAAGACGAGGGTTGGTATTTTTTATCAATATTAACAAAACGAGTATGAGTACATACTTGCCGATGCCCCAGACAAGCGGCCAGCCGCTAATCCCGAATCCGCCCATAAATACCATCACCAGAAACAGCGGCAGTGCCACAATCATAATCGTCTGCATCAGCTTCCAAACCGCAAGAAGCGGCCCGGAATATTCAATCAGTATCCCGCTGGCAAGCTCGGTCTCCGATTCTGCTATATCAAACGGCACGAAGCCCAGCTTGGCCTGTACGCATAATAGACTTACCGCGAAAGCTATAAAACCGGATATGCTCAATACGGGTGCTTGCTCGGCTATCCTGGCAATATTAAGCTCGCCGCCGCTTTTTATAATGACAACTATTAATGCCAGTAACAGAGGCAGCTCATAGCCCATCACCATCTTCATTTCCCTGCTTGTCCCGATTGCCGAGTGTGGCGAGGCACTCGCGCTTGCGCCTAAAATCAAAGCCAGTGACGGCAAAACCAGCAAATAAATGGCTACGATAATGTCACCGACAAATGCTACCTGCTTGAGCGTGATTAACCACAGCATCGTTGACAGCAGAAGTACTCCTGCAAAACCCACAACCGGTGCACCGATGAAAACACCCTGCTGGGCCTCCTGCGGTATCAGCGTTTCTTTGCCTAGCAGCTTTACAACATCGTAGAACGGCTGCAGCAGCGGGGGGCCTACCCGCCACTGAACAAGGGCACTTACCTTGCGAACAATCCAGTATGCTATAAAGCCTGCAGTCGTGGTAAAAACAAAACCCGGAAAAATAAGTATCCAGAACAAATTATTCATAAAAGTTTCGAACATCGCCTATGCCTTCTCAACTTTACGCACGAACGGCTCCCAGAGTATGCCTCCGGCAACTTTAACAACAATATCATCGAAAACCTCTACAAGGTCAGTTTCCTTTTTCAAATCGACCTCTCTGTAATCTATGCTGCCGTTGTTGCAGGTTTGCACGCACAAAGGTTTTTCGTTCGGTGCAAGCCTGCCCCTGCAAACATCGCATACGCTGTCAACGAACGGTATCAGGTCCGTATAAATCGTCCCGAAGGGGCACGCCACAGCGCACGTGCCGCAGCCGGTGCAAAGCATATTATACCTTTTTAGTATTTTGCCTTCCCTCATTCCCTCTTTGGGTATTTTCTCGAGTGCATCGCGGGGACAGGCTATAACGCACGGCGCCTGCTCGCACCGCCGGCATATCAGCGCAAATCGTATCTTTTCCAAAAGCTCATCAATCCCCTTATTATCAGGATGATGCTTGTAGGAACATCTCACATTAGACTCCTGCTGAATCGTTACCTTCGCTAAATCAATCACTAACTTCTTACCCATAACGAACCTCAAATGCGCTTATTACAACTCAAAACAAAACACTAAAAACTCAACACTAACTTCAGTCCCAGATATTCGGATAGTCTTTTATCTGCTCGTATGTGAATACGGGCCCGTCCTTGCATACATAATATTTGCCTATCATACAGTGACCGCACTTGCCGAACCCGCAGCTCAT
>CAYLMG010000111.1:3161-5894 GCA_964384565.1 uncultured Pirellulales bacterium
GCCGTAAGGCCCGCGTATCCCGACCTTCTGTCCCTTCCTGCACTCGTGAAGCAGCCCTGTAACCCTGCCCGCCTTCATAATCGTTATGTCCATCTTCCCTGTCAGCGATGGTGATGACGACGGCGTAAACGGGGCTTCGCCTTCGCCGGGCAGGGTAAGCTCTACAAACTGTCCCGTATCGAACGTAAACTCTTCTTCCGGCACTACTACAAATGTCTTTATCGTGGGCGACTCGTCAATGATATCTACAATTTCACTATTTATCGGCTGATATAAAGTCGGTTTCATTTTGTAACTTTAGCCTTTGGCCTGCTTTTTAATTCCTCGTTCAGTTTTTTAAGTACTACACGAATATCCATCTTATGCGTGTCTGCATCAATGCACCTGCCGCACCCGACGCACATATAAATACCGTACCTGTCAAGAAAAAACGAAAACTTGTGCAGCAGCCGGTGCTTGATTCTGTCACCGAGCGCTTTTCTTGGGTTCTCCCCGCCTGCAACCTGAGCATAAGCCATTCGCATACAGCTGTCAATCATCTTCATCTTGGCAAAATAATCCTTCTGTTTTGTATCGTAAAGATAAAAACAATGACACGTCGGACAGACCCTTGTGCACGCCTGGCACTCAACGCACTTTTGTGACTCGATGTCGAAAACATCGGAGTCCGCATTGTTCTCAATTACCTCGTTCGGCCGGGCGTCAAGCTCGAATTCGGCATTTTGTTTTTCCAGTTGTTCTATCGTCTCAGAACGAATTGTCTCTCTTTCGTTGATTGCACCATTGGCTGCTTCAGTAAACAGCTCTTTGTGTGTGTTGATAAATCGCTCGCCTTTCTCCGAGCCGGCTTCGATGATAAAGCCGTCTTTTACCTTTGAGAAGTTCAAATCATAACCTTTATCCGAGTAGGGTTTGCCCTCGAAAAGTGTGCAGCAGCAGCTCGGTCCCGGCTCGTAACAGTCTCCGGATATGACGAACATCTTCTCCCGTCTTGCTTTATAGTAGGAGTCGACGAATTCAGGCTCTTCGATAAAGACCTTATCGAGCGCTTCCAGCGAACGCAAATCGCAATCTTTTAGCCCGAAAACGGCAAATTCCTTTATCTGAGGCGGCTCTGCCGGCTCAGGATAAATAGCCGCAAGCTCGCGAAACGGAAAAAGAAAGTCTTTTATCGGCATACAGGAACGTATGTCGTTGAATTCTGGTTGTTGCTCTGAATCAGGATTGTATTTTATAAATACGTAATGTTCACCACTTTTTTTGGGAACGAAAAGATCCATCTGCGCATTAAGGGCATCCAGAAACGGTTTTAGTTCTCTTGTGAAAGCTGCTTTCATTTTGGTCTCTACTTTGGTTTATTAATCATTGACTTTTTTATGTTATTAAAAATTTAGATAAAAACATATTCCCTTAATTTTTGCCAATCTTTTTTCCTTTAATTTCTTGTATTTTCCTATCTTGCCGGCATATAGTAGGGCAGCCGTGCGAAGTCCAGGGCAATATTGATTGTTATTACCTTAACTTTTTTCGGCACCTTAATCCGGCAGGGGGAGAAGTTCAAAATTCCTGTAACACACGCGCTCACAAGAGAATCAGCAGTCTTCTGGCTTTCCTCGCGGGGTACAGTTATGATACCTATTCTTACATTTTTATTTCTTAGGCTGGGAATTTTTGATATATCTTCAATTGTTATCTTATTGATTTTTTTGCCTATTTTTTTGTGGTCGTTGTCGAAAGCTGCCACAATGTCAAAGCCGTACAGCGCAAAACCCGGATATGCCAGGACAGCTGAACCTAAATTGCCGACGCCGACGAGGGCGGCTTTGTGAATAGTATCAAGTTTTAATATTTTTTTTATTTGCCTTATTAACTTGTCAATATTATAGCCTACGCCGCAGGTACCAAACGCGCCGAAATTCGAAAGATCCTTTCTTATCTGCCAGGGATTAATTCCTAAATGACCTGATAACTCCTTGCTGGATATGTTCTTGTACCCCTGTTGAGAAAAGCCTGTCAGGTCTCTTAGATAAATTGGCAAACGCCTTATAGTTTCGTCCGGTATCTTGCGATAATGCATTGTTTACTCTATTATTTTTTTACCCTTGAGTTTGAATTTGTGTTCACAATCACAAAGTTATTCTATTATTACTTTTCTTTGAGTCAAGAGAATTTATAAAAATTTTATACCTTTTTTTAAGCTATGAATGAAGATTTTATAAAATATTTTATTTTGTAAATGCTTGATATTGAGCTATAAATGAGGGTTTTAAGTGACATCATTTTTGAAACAGCCTTGTTATCGAGCTATAAATGAGGGTGAGTGGGTCAAATCTGACCTTATTATCCTTGATTTTGTCCTGAAAAAGGGGTGTAATTGGACACTTGGTGAAACGGGACTAATTTGCATAAAATGATGTAAGTTATTATTGTATAAGGGGATGGAATGATTTTGGGACGTTTTTAAAATGTTCAAAAATGAACAAAAAATGACAAAAAATGTGAGCTTTTGAACAAAAAGTGACCGGAAATTGCATGTTTTTGACTACTTTTGAACATATTTAAAAAAAGTCAAGTTATCGATACTTGAAGTCCGGAACTAAATCACACTTCATAAGTGAAAAGCTGAAAACAAAAATTTAGACACAGGCAAAGAATTAACAATCAGCAGGAGGGGGTATGACAAGATTGTCATAGTCAGTATGACAAAAGTGGTAAATCGACCACGACAAAACC
>CAYLMG010000112.1:0-5865 GCA_964384565.1 uncultured Pirellulales bacterium
CCAAATATGTGCCAGGCAATCCTACCATTGCCGGCGAGATTGTTTCAGTTTCTTCAATCTCGGTCTTTGAAAGCTTTACAGATTTGCCTATCTTCTCTCCAGGCTTGACCATAAAATCCTTGGTATACCAGTAACCCAATGTCTTACGGCAGACCGTAACCGTCACAGCCTTTTCTGCCTTTCGAACGTCCCTCGCAAAGAAATAAAGCCTGCCCGGAACTGACAGCACTTCCTCAGCCTCCGCATAATTGCTCCACAAAATAACAGTGTTCCTTTTCGGGTCATCTGCATTAACGAACTTCTCAGTACCGGCTATGGGATTGAATACTCCAACACGAATTCGATAAACATATTTTTTCTTCTGCTCCATAGTATCATCGAATGCCCAGACTAACATCGGCTCTTCCCGCTCGTATAAATCCGTATTTTCAGTAATCAAAAGCCTTTTAAACTCATCGTAAAGCTCATTAATCGACTCTGTAACTTCCTTTATCTTCGCTGATGTTGCCTGATCAGTCATTCTATAACCTCGTCTGGCTATTTCCTCTGCAAGAGCCGCGTCAGTATCGCCGCCCCTGGCAGCTGCTCTTCTGCGCGCCGGCTCATTAATACGGCTTTCGATTTGTTCAAGACGTTTCAGCTCTTCCTGATATCTACTATATCTGCTGTGCAGCGAAGGAGGAAACCACTGTTCGTCTGACGAAGCTATCCGGTATGCCTCAGGCTGAAGAATATCAGCCTGTACCTGCTTATCCTTAAAATCAAGCAGCCTGACCTTAATTCCGCCCGGCGGCAAATCTCGCACATTTTCTACAATTTCAAACCTCTCTTTTCGGCTGTCTATCCTGCTGCGAGGCACATCCAGCCAGTCGCTCCAGCCGCCGTCAGTGAGCTGCTCTTTCCTCTGCATCTGAACCGCGGCAAAAACAGGCTCTCCAAGTGACACATCCCGCCACTCAGGCTTGACCTTGGAACCGGCAAACTGCTCCTTAAAACGCTGATAAAGCTCCTTAACATCGAACCTCGCCTCCACGGTAACCAAATCAAGGTCGTTCGGTTCGGAAGTTACCCGACTGTACAAATTATCTTCACTAATAGTACTTCTTGGTAAATAAGCCACCGCACTTAAAACATCAACGGCGGCATTCTTGACCTCCACCATCTCAGGAAGTCCATATTTAGGCTGAACGCCAACATCTTTTAAGTGCGCCGGAATCTGCGGGTATATATCCGTCCTGATATCAATCGATGATGCCATAAGCCTATTAAAATCATCTTCCTTAGACCGGTATGGCCCAATTATACTGGGCTCCCGGTTCAGTCTATACTCCAGCTCACTGGCTTTTTTATCGGATATATACTCATCAATCTCCGACGGCGTAAACTTCCTGTTATCATAGGTAACTTTTGTCGGGCTGAAAACTACAAACACAACTGAAAGAAACACGCAAACCACGCCCACAGCAGCCAGGACAATCTTCTCTACATGCTCTTCAAAAAAGTTGCTTTCTCTTATAATCATTGTATATCTCTCACGTATCGAGTCTTACTTCTTTTCCTGCATTACACTTCAATACCGCGACGCTGCCGGTCTAAGACAATTATCTGATTCTATAAAATTCGTCATCCTCTTCTGTTGACCTCACCGGTGCTGTCCTCACCGGCAAGCTCCCGCCTGCTGCCGGCGTTCTGCTTTGTATCGCATCTCTAAGCATCTCTTTAACCGACAAAGGCATCACTTCTTCATAGCCTTTCCTGTTGAAAATATATTCACAAATAAGCTCCAGCTTTACTACAGCATCCTCGCCATACCTATACAGCTTATGTTCTTCATCGATAGGATCTATCGCCTCATAACTGCTTTTCAGAATTGTTATCTGATTGTGCTGCAAAACGCGTTCTTCCTCGTCTCCCGAGAGACCCCTGAACTTATGTTGCTTAGCGCTGCAGAGCTCCCGGAAAAATCCCGGCAATACCCTCGTATCTATCACAACAACGACCCTGAAATGCACAACATCTACACCATCATCGCATTTCCTCGCTGTCAAAGGCACAACCAGACCATCTTTAAGCGAAACAACATACTTCGGCTCACCGCTTCTGCTTGTCCTGCGCACTCCCGATATCCCTGCACCTGACTGCTCGGCTGCCGTAAAGCCTACGGAAACAATACGCTTTACAGGAGAGCTGAAAATACTATCAGAAAGATGGTTAACTTTTTCTACCGTCGCAACCACATCCTCGATAATCCAGTAACCTGTCTGCCAGTACCAGCAATCCTCAACTGCCGCTTCCCTTCCGGGATATTCATATCCCTGCCAAAAATCGTATCCTGCTATATCTGAAGGATTAATATAAACTGAAATCGACCGGGCAATATCCGTGCAAAGGTAATCGACTATTATTTTGTCACTTTCGCCCTGTTTTCCCTCGCTCCTCCTGACAGCAGACCCATAGGGATTATAAACCACGGGTTTCTTCAAGTGCTTATCCAGCTCAACTTGCGTCGGACAATCACGACCGTTAAGCCGGGTTATCATCCCTTCAACTCCGCTGCGGAAATTGTTGCCGAAGTCCCGGTAGATATATTGCGAAACCTCGTTCGGCGGTGCCGGAAATAAATTGTTTCTTAGAAGCTGCCGCTGGCTGCTGCTCTCCGCTAAAAGCGATATCCTTTGCGCATCCTCCGCAAAAGCATCCTGAAACTCCTTGGCCTGCTCCCACTGACGAGCGGAAAGAGATTCCTGTCTTAAAAATGACTCAACTCTCCTGCCATTATCCCGGATACTTTCACTTCCTATCTCCGCCTTAAGATTCCTCTGCATCAGTATGGTGGGTATAAACAAAAGACCCGCCACCACCGCCAAAACAACCGGCACCGCAAGAGAAGAGTAATCACCTAAAAAACTCAGCTTTCTTAAACTATCTTTTATCTCCGACATTCCCATTTTAGCTCACCAAAATCTAATCTCATCGACCCCGAAACAAAAAAAACAAACCGCTATTTCCCTGCCGTCAAAGTCGCTATCTCTTTCGGTGCATCCAACCAGAGTAACTTAGCCCTCAGCACAAACCAGTAATCATTGGTTTCATAAGCTATTCTGCCGGCCTCATTTATCATTGGTGTCCCGTCCTCATTATACCTCGCCAGTTTGCTGATAACTTCCTTGGTCATAGGGTCAATCAGAATCCGCTCGGTTATAAACCTCTGAGTCTGGTCAGGCTGACCCGAAAAAGTCACCACCCTGCCGGCAGCATCGAGCTTGGTTTCTATCCGCCTCTCAGACTCAATACCTATCCCCACCGGCGGAGTATCCACATCTGATTCCAAATCAATAGGTTGTGTATCTAAGCTGAAATGTCTCGGATTAGCCCTCTCAAACAACCTGAAGGGACTATTACCGTCAACTACTACGTCAAGATTTTTCAAACGTGTTATAAAACCCCACCTGTCACGGTCATCGCCGGCTTCGAACGGATCCATCAGCTCCTCGATGTCTTTATATGGACTGTATCCGGTTATAGTTACTAAAAACCCGGCACGGCTTTCCACCTGCTCCTGCTCAATTTCTTCTCCACGCTCTTCAGCCTCGAAAGCTCTGTCAGCCATTTCCTTTATCCTCTGAGCCTCTTCTGCTCTCCTCTTCAACTCCTCCTGATACTTCTGGTAGAACTCCTGTTGGCTCATCTGGCGCTCGACTGTCGAAGCCGGTCTTGTAGTGCTAACCCTACGTCTTTGCTCAGCAGCTGCGAATTCTTCTGTCGAAATGTCACTTTCAAAACGAATTGACATATTCGTTATAAATATCTGCTTTCGCTCCTTGCGGTCAATCTTCTTAACCTCTTCTACATTGCCCGCGGCAAACGCGCGATATAGCTGTCTTTGTTCCTGCTCTGAAGTGTTCCGCTCATTCGGCAAAGCTAAAATTATCGTCTGCATCAGTTCCGGCACAACCTCTCGATACCTAAAAAGACCAAGATACTTTTCCATTATAGATTGTGTCCCCGGCTGCCTCTGCTCTTGTTCCTGTAGCATGTTATTGGCAAGCTCCGCGTTTCTTACAATATCGGCCACCCTATCCCGGCTCCGCTGCTTGCCGCGATAGCTGGCTTTGTCAAAAAGAACCCTCCCGAAAGCCAGTACCGAAACCACCAGCAGCAAAGACGCCGCCGCTGCAAAATATTTCGCTTTGCTTGCCCATGACATAGAACGCGCTATGTGACGAGGAAGAAGATTACTTTCTATCCTACCGAGACCCAAGGCCTGCAGGCCCAAACCATAAACAACGCCAAATTCGCACACATTCTCATGAAAACTCGCTGCCGAAACATCCGGACCCATCGAAAGCTTCTCAAAAGAATCGGTCCTCTCAATCGGCATCTGAAGACTCTGCTGAAGATATTTCACAAGGCCGCGCATCCTCGTCCCGCCCCCCATAGCAACTATCTTGACAAGTTTCGTCTCGGGATTGCTGCTTTTATAAAAACCTATCGACCTTTGAATCTCCGATGCCAAATCGGCAAAAACCGGCTTCATCGCCTGCAGTATCTGCCTGGCATATTTACTCATAGTCGCATTACGCTTGAGCTTCTCCGCCTTCTCAAAATTAATCTTGAACGCATCCGATATCGCTTTTGTAAATGAGTTGCCGCCCATCGGAATACATCTTTGCCACACACTCGTTCTCGTACAAACTACCAGGTCCGAATACTCAGCACCTATATTAAGAATAACAACGCTCTGCCTACCTGACTTCGACAAATCTGCGCGGTCGTAAAGCGCATAGTTATAAAGTGCCATCGGTGCCATCTGTATGAACCTGACCTGTATATCTTCCCTGCTGAAATGCGCCAGCATCGAAGTTATAACTTCACTTTTAATCGCAAATATTCCCACCCTGTTCTCTTCGCTGCTTTCGCCCTCCATTAACTGCCAGTCCCACTGAACATCATTAATGTCGAAGGGAATCTGCTGAACCGCCTCGAACCTGATTATTTCCGGAATCCGCTTCGGCTCGACAGGCGGAAGTGTAATAAAACGCGCAAAACTGTTCTGGCTCGGAAGGGAAATTATGATATCTGACTTCTCAAGGTCATGTTTCTGTACAAACTGACGAAGAGAAATCGCTATCAGCTCCTCTCTCTCCAGGTCCTTTACATCTTTGCCGGAAAGAATCTTATCGTGTTTGATGTTGTCAAAATCTATTACCTCGACAACACCATTGACATCGGTCAGTCGAAGTGCCTTCAGGGAGCTGCCGCCTATATCTATTGCCCAGATTGAACTGCCGACAGACGCCATAACAAATCCTCACCTTTACAACCCAATTACGAACCAACCTCAGACTTGTCAAACCTTACTGACAACTATAAATTATACCATATGATGAAGACTTTTTCCATAAATACTCTCGGCTGTAAAGTCAATCAATACGAGAGCCAGCAAATTCGCCAGCTTCTCGAAAAGCTCGGCCTTACACAGGTTTTCGCATCTGAGAATCCCGATATTGCTGTTATCAACACCTGCTGCGTAACTCATACCGCCTCTGCCAAAAGCCGGCAATACATACGAAAAGCTGCAAAAACCGCTCAAAACTCCACAGTCGTCTGCGGCTGCCTGCCGGCTGTAAATACCGGAGAACTCAGCGGTTTAGACGAAAAAAACGTTTACATTATTAGAAATCGATTCAATCTTGCCGCCACTTTAACCAAAATAGTCCGGGCCGAAACCCCCTCTTTGACAAAACCTCCTCATAACATAAATAGCGTTACAACAACAATTAAAGCAAAAAACAACCTAAAAATCAAGGGCGAACTACCTATTTTACAAGAATTTGACCAATTAACCTCATTTAACGGCCATAC
>CAYLMG010000113.1:0-5855 GCA_964384565.1 uncultured Pirellulales bacterium
GCCTTTTCTTCATCGCCCTTTTCTTCTGCGAAGAGATTTGCAGCTGCTATTAAAAAAACCCCCACGGCAAGGATAACGGTAAATTTTCTCATCATTTTCTGCTCCTTTCAAAAACAGATTAGCTTAAGTTTGCCTTACCCCAAAATTTACTTGTGTTAAAACACACTTCTACAGTATCAGACGTTTATTGATGTTTGATTTATTGCAGGATTTATTTAAAAAAGCTATTTTGTTTATATTAAATCATCTGCTCTGGTGTTTAATAGATTAGAGAAAGGCCTTTCAAGGCGGGCAGGATAAATGACAGAAGACAAATTGCTTATACGGAAACTCAAAACAGGCAGCTCAGATGCCCTGCGGAAGATATATGAAAAATATAAAAACAGTATGCTCAAGCTCGCAGTGGTCCTTTTGAATGATGCAGTTGCCGCAGAGGATATTGTTCAGGACGTATTCTTGAATTTTGCACGTCTGTCACCGGCAATAAAGCAGGCCAGGAACCTGAAAGGCTATCTGACTGCTGCAGTTGTAAACCAGGTGCGCAACCACATCAGGGACTGCAGGAGAAAAAATACAACGAGTCTCGATGATTCGGACGAAGTTGTATCAAAGCTGCAAAGGCCTGAGCAGTGGGCGATTTTGAGCGAACAATTGAAACTGTTAAGCAAGGCGACGGCAGGAATACCGTACGAACAGCGAGAGGTGATAACTTTATATATGCAGGGCGATACAACCTTTCGGCAGATTGCAAAGATTCAAAATACATCCATAAGTACGGTTCAGGGCCGTTACAGGTACGGAATTGAAAAACTGCGAATGCTTCTAAATCACGAGGTGGAAAAATGAGAAACGCAGATGATATAAAAAGGATATTTGACGAAGCTGTTGTTGAAACAAATCCATCGAAGGACGAAAAGATTCTTGAGAACATAACGGCAGCATATAAACAAACCAACAAAGCTCAGCCGGAAAAAGGTGAGCTGAATATATTGAGAACAATTATGAAAAGTCCAATTACAAAACTTGCCGTCGCGGCTGGTGTAATAATAGCGGCTGTAATCGGAATAAGTCTGTTCGATAAAGTTGGTACTTCTGTTACGTTTGGCGAAGTGCTTGACAATTTAGCTCATGTTCAGACTCTGCATGCCATTTGGAGTAAAGACGGCAAGAAGGCGGAAATCTGGGCCAAGCGCCCCAATATGGTGAGAGTTGAATATGATGATGGTACATACAATATATCGAACGAAGCAACCATGTGGACAGTTGATCCGGTGAACAATAAGGCTACACAAGAAGCAAGCTGGTACTTCAAGAATGCTCAACGTCAAGGATTAGATGTGCTGGATAGCCTGGTACGAATGGAATATACTGACCTTAGCGGATTTTTCTCAGAGGGACCAATCGGTCAAATCAGCCAGAATGGTAAAACATTTGACGTGTATCAAATGGAGATCAATCAATATGGCGGCAAGATTAAGTTTGAGGCATTGGTTTATTCTGAAACACACCTGCTGCATTTAATGAAACTTGAGTCATTTGGAGCACAAGGACAAAATCAGGTTTTAGAATTGACTATACTTGAATATGACCAGGATATTTCTGATGAGCAGTTTACTTTCAAGCCGAGCGAAGGAATGCAGGTCATCGTCAATGAAGATGAAGATGTCCGGAAATCGACGGAGAGAGCAGGTGGGTCAACGCTTTCAGGCAGAATTGTCTGGGCGAGCAGCGGAAAGCCTGTTGGCGGAGCTGAACTTACATTTTGGGGAAGGACACAGACCGATGGTAATTTTGTGCGTGTGCCAACAAATTCTGATGGATATTGGCTGGTAAAAGGAATGCCGGCGGGTCAGGTAGATATAAGCGTCCGCAGCTGGGAACTGGATTGGCCTGCAATGCCGCAGTTCGAGAGGGACAGCGGTTCTCCTGGACACCCGAGCATCGTTGTTGATGGAAACAGTGAATACAAGGGTCTTGATTTTAAGGTTTATAAGCCGGAGGACCTTTTTGCTAATATTACAATCTCTGTTAAAGACGAGGATGGAAAACCAGTTGAAGGAGCTTCGGGGCATCTTGAATACTGTGATGGTTCAGGAATGGGTCAGCATATATATGCTGAGACGGAAATAAAGAGGAGACAATCTACAGAATCAGACGGTATATTTGATGCGGGAGATATCTGGCCGACACAAAAGCCTGTAACAATCAGCATAGGAACACAAGGAGAACACAGGGCTGTCTATGCCACCGGCGGGTCGCTTACATTGTCCCAAACGGAGCCGTTTATAATTGAACCGAAGGCGAGTTATCACTTCGATGTGATATTGTATTTTGTGAGGAAGATGAAAGTTCAGGTTGTTAATACAAAGAGTGAACCGCTCGAAGGTGTTTGTGTCTCAGTTCAGGATCGAAAAGGAGGTTTTCCGATTTTCCCCCTGCCCTGGCTTGAGGAAAAGGTGTTTACAGATTCGGAAGGGATTGTTGAAGTCGGCAGAATGGCGCCATCGGAAGATGTTGTAATTGTTCTAAAACGTCTGGAGGGTGACCCGAACAACCCTGATAAACATATCGCGGCCTGCTGTGTTGAGGCAAAAGGCCCGCAGGACAGAGACGAATATGTAACCTTAAAGTGTGTTTTTGATGAGAAGCCGATTTATATCAAAGGTTCGATTGATTCTGCGCTTCAGAAAGACAAGCGGCGGATTGATATTATGGTTAGTGGTGAGGCGGGCGAATTGACTATTCCTTTTATGATTGCAGCTTCAGATGAATCGGGGGATTTTGTATTTTCCGGAGTCCCGGAAGGAAAAATTCGGGTGGTATGTACGTATATAACAGGGAGAGAACGGAAGATTATTGAGCGGGCTATTATTACCGAGGCAGGCTGTACATATACGCTTAAAATCACGGACAAGGGAATTGAGGTTATCAATCAAGAGCCCAATCCTTAACGAGCTATTATGCACGGTTTATCTCTTTTGTTAAGAAAAGGCCGGGCAATTCTAATTTGGTCCGGCTTTTTTATGCGCAGAAAAATCTTACCAGGGCACTGGCTGGCTTGTACCGAGTCCCGGGCCGAGAAGGATTGCATTCTTCAGTAGTCTTTGCTGGGCGGCAAGCCACATACGATAAGTAGGGTCTGCTGCGAAAAGAATAATCTGTCCTGAGCCGAGCCTTTCAACGGTCGCATAAGCGGAATCCGCAATTCTTTTGCGGGCTTCGGGCCAGAGCAGCCCGGAAAGACGAAGCTCTTTTTCCACAACCAATCTGACCGGTGTTTCAACAGGGTGTTTTGACATAAAACAATTTCTGCCGGAAAAGAAAACAGCCAGCTTCTCATCCAGACCGAAGGCAAGCCATTGTTCGGGATTCAATTCTGCCAGCAGGAAGGCACCGTGCGGGCTGAAAATCTGCTGCCATTCGTCATCGCGTCTTAACTTCTCAATGTCACCGGGTTTTTCTTCTTTGCCCGCTTTGTCATTGGAATCCGTACAAGTTTGATTGTTAGCATCGCCATCCCATATCAGGTTGGGGTCGATTTTAATATCACGAGCAGCTCTTTCTTTCTGAACAGCCTCTGCGTATTCATCGAGCTTTTCGAGAACATTTTGTCTCAAACGTACATTCGAAAGGCCTATATCTTCGTCAGCCAAAAAGGCGGCGGAAGAGCCGATGGCGATAAGGGTTCCTCCGTCTTCGACCCATCCTTTTATCTTTTCGATTGTCTCGTCATCAAGAACACTTTTGAGCGAATGCGATTCCGGCAGTACCAGACAATTATATTTCCGCAAATCAACACGCCCGATATTTTGAATATTCAACGGTGAACACTTCAAACCAAGCTGATTGTCTATCAAATACCAGGCCGAACCGAAGGAAGTCGAAGAAATCGGCCATTGTGAAGCAATAGCTGTTCGAGGCTCACTCAACAGGACAAATTTTGATGTTCCGAGGTCACTGCCCTCTTCGACAAGAGCTGTATCAACAGCAGTTATCTCAATATCAAAATCATTATTGACTTTTTTCAATATCTCACAGAGGTTTTCAGGATTTTCATTGCCTCTCAAAAGAATAGTTCCCCTGCCGTAATCGGTGCCGTTGATTTTGAAAGGCTTGGTCGCAGCCCTCGGGTGACAATCTTCATTGAGAAGGCGAACGATTGCCGGGTAGATATCATTTGTCGAAAAATCAAGAAGATATCCGAATTGGCCACTTGAAGCCAATCTAACTTTCTGTTCAGGCAAAGTCGAACTAAGCTTTACATCTGATACCGAATCTGCGCAAAACGCATCCAGGCCGAAACAAACAGGCAGAGACCACGTGGATGTGTCGTAAAGCAAAGTGCCCCTGTGGTTTTCAAGCTCTTTGCGTTCCTTTTCGAGAAATTTATCTTCCAGACGCAAATCAAATTCGAGAAGTGTCAAAAGCATTCTCCGCAGCGGCTGAGCAGTTTTTATCACAGCAGAGCCTTTGGGAAAATCCTTGCTGTCTGAAACCTGCTGATAAATATCTGTAACTTTTTCAGCAGTGAAATCTTTTTGTGCAAACTGAACTTCAATGGCCTGTCTTTCGATTAGGTCGATAAATTTTTGCCACCTTGCGACATCTTTTGCCGGCGGGATGATGAAAATCTTGTCGTCTTTGTTTTCGGTGACGGCGCATTTTCTGTCCTGGTAAAAGTCGGTTAAAATCTGCTTTTTATTATCGCACAGCGTCTGCAGATTCGCAAAGGTACTGACTATATGATGGTGGACCGTGTCCCTGTATTCGAGGATTTGGCCTGTCGGCTGTTTCACTGATGCCGAATTTGCCCTTGCCTGCTCGTAAAGGATTCCGACGGCACCGAGCAGATTTGCCCAGGCATTAGTGTAAAACGGTCCCCAGTCACTGTACCAGTCGCGTGTGAAATAGGTCCAGCCGAATTTGTTAAAGGCTTGGGCCTGTTCGGCGCTGAAGAATTTGCGCCATTTCATTATGCTGTCTGAAAGGTGCAGGTTCACCGGGTCGTTCGGCGGCTCGAACAGATAATTCGAGAAAGGCCCCTGCTCATGTGAATCGACGAGCAGGTGCGGATTCCAGTCGTGGATAACCGGTGCGAGGTCTCTGATTTCCGGCTGATTGAGTATGAGCCAGTCGCGGTTCATATCGAACAGGTAATGGTTGCCGCGGCCGCGCGACCAGAGAGCGGTATGCTGCATCGCCTGAATATCGGGATTTTCAACGACGCCTGTCATCTGAAAAATCTGGCCAAGAAATCTTTCCCTGCCGTCAGGATTATTCATCGGCTCGATTATTATTACTTCTTTCTCGAGCAGCTTTTCGGTTTGTTTATCTCTTGACGCTGCAAGATGATAAATTACATAAAGCGCGGCATCGCTGCTCGAAAGCTCGTCGCCGTGAATACCGTAATTTAAAAAGGCAATCGCGGGAAGCTTTTCGATGATTTTTTGTGCTTCGCCGTCACTTTGAAGTTTCCGCGGGTCGGCCAGTTTGCCGTTGTCGGCTTTTATCTGCGAAAGCTTTTTGTGATTATCTTTACTCGTAATAATCAGGTAATACAGGCCTCTTGCCTCATGCGTTTTTCCGTACTCTGTTAGCTTGACAAGGTCGCTGGCATCGGCAAGAATTCTAAGGTAACTGACAAGCTGGCTATGAGTGACAGCTCTTGTGCCCACGGGAAAACCGATGACCGATTCGGGCGAAGGGATTCTCCTATCAAAATCGGCATTGGCCATAAAGGCAGTGTCTGTAGAACTGTTGCAATAACAATTAGTTACGATAAAAAGAATCATTAAAAAAGAACAGATAAATTGCTTCATTTTCGGGTTCCTTTCAACACCAAAGCCTAAAATCGG
>CAYLMG010000114.1:0-5805 GCA_964384565.1 uncultured Pirellulales bacterium
AAATAATACAAATAAAAAAAGCGGCCTGTTTTTCCGACAGGCCGCTTTTAATAAGTCTTTTTTTGTCTGTTTACAGCAAGTTACCGTTTGCCTGTCGGATATTCTCCTTCAGGCCACCACCAATTATTTGTGTTTTTACGGTAATTCAGCTTCATAATATTATTAAACCAGATTTTTGGATTTAAGTCAAGTTTAAATTTTGAAACTTGACAGTATTTACACTCCTTTTGGCACGATATAGATTTCGACACGCCTGTTTTTCGGATTGCCTTTTTTGTTCGGAGCATTCGGCTCGAGCGGTCTGTATTCGCCGAAACCTCTGACACTCATACGTTGAAAGTCAATTTCATTGCTTTTCATCATATTCAGGACAGATATAGCTCTGTGAACTGAAAGATGCCAGTTGGTTGGGTGCTTTGCGCGTGTTTCAGGCCTTCCAATGGGGATGTCGTCGGTGTGCCCTGCGATGATTATATCAAATTTTTTACCCTCTTCAGAGTTTAATATAGCACAAAGAGACTTAATAGAAGCTGCGGCACTTGAGGTTACCTGGTCACTTCCCCTTTCAAAGAGCAAATCACTTTTGAATTTTACGATGCCGCGGTCAGCATCATATGTCACCATATCCGAAGCTTTTGCGAAATCTTCCAGCATTGTGCTGAGCTCGATGGGCAGTGCCATACCGCCCTGAAGCAATTGCTTACTCATTGTGTCGATGAGCTTGTTCTTTTCTTCGACGTTTTGTTCGAGCGCGTTTAGCGTTTGCTGAAGAGAGTCGGTTTTAACTTTGCAGGAGTTGTCGGCGTCTTTTAGCTGTCTTTGCAGCTGATTAATTGTTAGTTTGTTTGTCTGGAGTTTACTTCCGAGGTCTGCAATTTCTTTACGTTGTCTTTCATTCTGAATTCTGAGGTCGTCTGCACAGCCGGTCAGGGTCGCAACAGATATGCATAGAGTTAATAGTAGTGCTGAAAGTTTAAGAGGTGTCATAGCTCAGTCCTTTCCAATTATTTTTTTGTATCCTTAGCTTTTTTTATGGCCTTGTTAAATAATTTTTAGCCTTTATAAAGGAAACAATGTACCTATTTGTAAAGGCTGTTGTCAGCCAATTTTTCCTTTTGTAAAATCTTGCTTGTTAAATAGAACCGATTTGACTTTGTCCGTCAAGAAAAATCAAACAAAATATTAATTATTAGCGGTATTTTTAGAATGGTGATAAGTATAGAAAGGAGCAGGAGGAGGATTTTTTGTTTTATTGTTAGAGCTCTGAAGCATTTTTATAGAAATTTGCATTGCTGAATAGAGCAGAAAGTTGTATAAATAAGGTTTCTTTTTAGTTCAAGAAAACGAATTTGAATGCGGTTTTTATCTTTGAAAGGCCAGAAGTTATGGGACGTGAAATGGTTGAAATTGATGGTAATACGGCGGCGGCGACGGTTGCCCATGCCACGAACGAAGTAATTGCTATTTATCCGATAACGCCGAGTTCGCCGATGGGAGAGCTTGCGGATTCCTTATCAGCCGCCGGCGAGACAAATATATGGGGCACCATCCCATCGGTAACAGAGATGCAATCCGAGGGCGGGGCATCGGCTGCGATACATGGAGCTCTTGCCAGCGGGTCATTGGCAACGACGTTTACTGCATCTCAGGGCTTGTTATTGATGATTCCTAATATGTACAAGATAGCCGGCGAGCTGCTACCTACGGTTTTTCACGTTTCTGCTCGCTCTCTTGCCTGCCAGGCTCTGTCGATTTTCGGTGACCATTCGGACGTAATGGCAGTACGTCAGATAGGATTTGCCCTGGTCTGTGCGGGCAGTATCCAGGAGATTATAGATTTAGCCTTGATTTCGCAGCAGGCGACGCTGGAATCGAAGGTTCCATTTTTAAATTTTTTTGATGGATTCCGCAGCAGCCACGAGATTCAGAAAGTCGAGCAGCTTACAAAAGATGATATGCGTGCTATGATTGATGACAAGTTTGTGGCCGAGCATAAGAGGCGTGCATTGTCTCCCGACAGGCCGATGATAAGCGGTACTGCGCAGAACCCGGATATTTATTTTCAGGGCAGAGAGACGGTAAATAAATATTATCTGGCGGTGCCTGCGATTGTTCAAAAGACTATGGATAAATTCGCCTCTCTTGTTGGCAGGCAGTATCATTTGTTTGATTATGTTGGTGCAGCAGATGCAGAGAAGGTTATTGTTATTATGGGCTCGGGTTCTGAAACCGTGCATGAAACAGTGGAGTATCTCAATAAGCAGGGGCAAAAGCTTGGAGTAGTCAAGGTAAGGCTTTACAGGCCATTTAGCACGAAAGATTTCATTGCTGCTTTACCTAAGGCGACGAAAAAGATTGCGGTATTGGACAGAACAAAAGAGCCGGGCTCAATCGGCGAGCCTTTATATCTGGATATCAGAACAGCCGTTGGGCATGCGATGGGTGCCGGCCAGTCGCCGTTTAAGGATTATCCGGTCATAGTTGGAGGACGTTATGGTCTTGGCTCGAAAGAATTTACTCCCGCTATGGTCAAGGCTGTTTATGATAATCTCGATGCGGCGGGGCCTAAAAACGGTTTTACCGTGGGGATTATCGATGATGTTACCGATACAAGCCTTGATGTTGACGAGTCATTTGATGTTGAAAGTACGGGCGTTTACTCTGCTATGTTTTTCGGGCTCGGCTCGGACGGCACGGTTGGTGCAAACAAGAACTCTATCAAGATAATTGGCGAACTGACCAAGAATTACGCCCAGGGTTATTTTGAATACGACTCTAAAAAGGCCGGTGCGGTAACTATATCGCATCTGAGATTCGGCGGAGACCTTATTCGCAAGCCTTATCTGGTGACAAGGGCGGATTTTGTGGCCTGTCATAATCCGAGCTTTGTTGAAAGGTATGATATGCTGTCTTCCGCAAAGGAAGGTGCTACATTTCTTTTGACGACTCTGCACGGTTCTGATGAGGTGTGGGATATACTGCCGCAGGAGGTGCAGAAGCAGATAATAGACAAAAAGCTTAAGTTCTATGTAATAGATGCGATTTCACTGGCTGGAGAGCTTGGGCTCGGGGCGCGCATCAATGTGATTATGCAGACAGCCTTTTTCAAAATCAGCAATATCATACCTATTGAAGAGGCAGTTGAGGCGATAAAAGATGCGGTTAAGAAAACTTACGGCAAAAAAGGCGAGAAGGTTGTCAATATGAATTACGCTGCGGTTGACGGCGCACTTGACAAGGTGTACGAGGTAAAGTATCCGAGTACAGTGACGAGCAAGATTAAGATGCCGCCCGTAGTACCAGGTGATGCTCCTGACTTTGTCAAGGAGGTGACCGCAGAGATTATGGCAAGGCGTGGTGATAAGGTGGCGGTCAGCAAGCTGCCTTGTGATGGTAAATATCTCACAGGCACTACTCAGTTTGAGAAGCGCAATATCGCCGTCAATATACCTGTCTGGGAGCCGGATATATGCATTCAGTGCGGGCGATGTTCACTCGTCTGTCCCCATGCAGCTATAAGAGTTAAGGCTTATGATGCCAGGCATCTTGAAAAGGCGCCGAAGACCTTCAAGAGTATAGATGCCAAGGGCAAGGAATTTGCCGGTATGAAGTTTACTGTTCAGGTGGCACCGGAAGATTGTACCGGCTGTGGGGCGTGTGTGCTTTTCTGTCCTGCTGAGCAAAAAGATGAAAACAAGCAGCCGACCGGCAAAAAGGCGATTAATTTGCACCTGCAGGAGCCGCTGCGTGCTCAGGAGAAAGAGAATTTTGCGTATTTTCTCTCGATACCAAATACCGACTCGAAACTCTTTAAGCCGGATACCGTTAAAGGCAGCCAGTTGGTTCAGTCTTTGTTCGAGTTTTCGGGTGCCTGTGCCGGGTGCGGCGAGACACCCTATGTAAAGTTGCTGACACAATTGTTCGGTGACAGGGCGATGATTGGAAACGCAACCGGATGTTCATCCATTTATGGCGGTAATCTGCCGACAACGCCTTATACAAAAAGAGAGGATGGAAGAGGGCCGACGTGGAGTAACAGCCTGTTTGAGGACAGTGCTGAGTTTGCGATGGGTATGCGGCTGACTGTTAATAAGTTTAAGCAGTTTGCTCTTGAGCTGCTCGAGAAGGTTACGGCGAAAAGCTGTGTAGAAAAAGGTCTGGCTGAAGAGATTAACAAGGCTGCTTTGGCCAACGACCCTGCTCAGCAGGCGATAGAGCAGCAGAGACAACGGGTTGCTGAATTGAAAAAGCAGTGCGAAAAAAGCAAATGTAACGAGTGCTCACAGCTGCTGGACGTTGCCGATTATCTTGTTCGTAAAAGCGTCTGGGCTCTTGGAGGTGACGGCTGGGCGTATGATATAGGCTATGGCGGCCTTGACCACGTTCTGGCGAGCGGTGAAGATGTTAATGTTCTTGTACTGGATACCGAGGTTTATTCGAATACGGGCGGCCAGATGTCCAAGTCGACGCCGAGAGCGGCAGTAGCTCAGTTTGCAGCAGCCGGTAAACCAATGCCTAAAAAAGCGCTTGGATTGCTTGCAATGACTTACGGTAATATATATGTTGCGAACGTGGCGCTCGGTGCAAATCCGAATCAGACGGTTAAGGCATTTGTGGAAGCGGAAGCCTATCCGGGACCGTCGCTGATTGTTGCGTATTCGCATTGTATCGCACACGGAATAAATATGACAAAAGGATTCGACGAGCAGAAAAAAGCTGTTGAATGCGGTTATTGGCCGCTGTACAGGTTTAATCCGCTGCTTAAAGAGCAAGGCAAAAATCCGCTGCAGCTTGATTCCAAAGCGCCGAGTTTTGATTTTGTGGAATATGCGTACGGCGAGAACCGCTATCGCACATTGAAACAGTCCAAGCCGGAACAAGCGGCCAGGCTTATCGAGCTTGCCAAAAAGGATGTTGCTGAAAAGTACAGACTTATTGAGCAGCTTGCGAACTTAAAATGCGACGGCGGCGAAGAGAAGTCAGAGAGTTAAAGCCGTTTTTAAAAAGGATTGTGGAGGAGCGGTAATATGAAATGGTTATTGATGAAGATAACTGTAGGAATTTTGGTTTTGTTCTTAGCTTTTGGGTGTGGACGGAGGATTGAGTCAAAGCCGGTTACCGAACCGCTGGCTGTAGGAGCTGAAAACGATTTAATCACTCCCAAAGGTGGATTTGTGTCAGCGGCGGTCAAGGCAACTGGTGGTTTGAAGGCCTGGATGGAAGTTAAAGAGGTGTCACTTGAATGCGTGGTGACATTCTATAAACCGGACAAGAGTTTGTATCTGACGGAGCAGGTTCATCAGATTTATCCCTGGTCGAATTCAATTCGTATTTCGGCTGAGGAGCCGGAGGAAAAGTTTATCTGCCAATTGTCGAGGGGAAAATTCAGCATCTTAAAAACGGCTGAAAAGGATTGGACTCTGCCTGTTGAGATAGAGGCAAAGACTTTTGCCAGGGCAGTGCTTGATATTATGACAGCGCCTATTCGCTTTTTGGATAAGTCAGCAGTGTATACAGAAAGACGGCAGTTCACAAAAATAGAAGGTCAGATTTATTGGCCTGTGATAAGAACTGTGAAGACAGAGCAAGGCGATGGTGCCGAAGAGGGAGTAATTTTCTGTCAGAATCAGCAAAGTTCTCTGATTGATGTTGTATGGTACAGTAGTGAAGGCTCTGATGGTCTATTGACTGTTCGTGGTTATAATTATATTCAGATCAAAGACAACGGCATCGTATTGCCTCGCAGGGTGGAGATATTCAGGGCAAGTTCTGACGGTGTTTTGCAAAAACGGCTTGCTAAGATAG
>CAYLMG010000115.1:0-4243 GCA_964384565.1 uncultured Pirellulales bacterium
TGTGTCAACAACAACGACGACATCGCCCTCATTAACCTTGTCAAAAAGATGAACGGGGACAGCTGTTATTCTCCCTGCGACTGCGGCGGCAATTCGCCTTTCTTCACCCTCAACAAGACCTATAGTTTCGAACCGCTGGGTACGATTTTGAAAAAGGATTATCACCGCGCCTAAAGCTACCAGCCACACAAAGACTGGTATAATATGTAAACGCAGACTTCCTTTTTTATGATTATTTATAATTTTCATAAGTTTATTAGACCTCCAGCAATACTTCCTGCATTGTCAGGCTTAGGTTTGTAACTCCCTGTATTCTTTCCAGTTCGGAGAGCATCTGATCGTTTTTGTCAGCGTTTCGAATCATTAGCTGGTAGGCATATTCCACTTCATTGCTTCCGTAGCCGGCATCCTGAGCAGAGATTAAAGTAAAGCTGCTGCAGAATCGTTTCAAGATTGCTGAAAGCGGATGATTAGGACCGATGTGTGTTGGGATTGTAAATCGCAGAAAGCCGTTGTGGGGTTTGTGCATACCAAATTTGCTGATATGCAGGTATAGAAAAATCAGGGCTACTGAAATGGTTCCGGCTATGGCGATAGTGTAAGCCTGAGTACCGGCGGCCATACCTATGGCGAGGCCGCAGAATATGAACAACATATCTCGTGTATCCTTTACGACGTTTCTGAAGCGAATGATAGACATAGCACCCATCAGTCCGAAAGCACGTGTAACGTTGTTTCCAATGACTGTCATAATCAGGGCTACAACAACGGTGACCATAACAAGGGATTGTACAAAAGCTCTTGAATATGACAGGCCTGCGTGTGTGAAGTAGTAAATCCAGGCAAGAATCTGTCCGAGAACAAAGGCAAGCAGAAGCGAAAGCAAGACGTTTTCAGGTGTGAAAGCCCCTCTTGCGGACGGTACTCCATCCAAAATTTCCCAAATGTTATTTATATTCATACGTTTATACTCTTATCGAAATTAGATTTTGTTTATTTCGGCTATGTTCATACCGTTTATTTTTGGAGCGCAAAATCCAAGTCTGCAGGCATTTTGTACAGACGTAGTGTATTTTGACATCGAGCGCTGTCTCAGACCGAAGTATCTTGTCATTCTGTTAAGCCATGCCGGGAATCGGCCGGTAAACTTAATTTCTAAAATCACACCATGTAAAGATACATTATTTTTCTGCCAGCCGCTCCCGCCGAGTAACACCTCGGCAGTTGTGCTGGTATTAAAACACAGGTTTGTATCGAATGTTACCCTTACTCTGTTATCAGAAGTACCTTCATAGGCTTTTCTCATATATCGTACTAATATGACAGGACCTGCGTTAATACTGTTGTAATACAAAAGAAATTGCCTAAGGGCTTCAATTTCTTTTGAATGGTTTTTTTGAGGGGGCATATAGCGCCCGGCAAGTATGGTTGCGAGATCCTGAGTTTTCACCCGTGCCCGGCTTTTTATAATTACAACGTTGGCCCGTCTTTTGATTTCACAGAATCGCGGGTAACTGAGGTCATCACTGTAGCTTCTGATTCGTAACTTAAAGCGATTCAGGATTCCTGTCAGGCTTTCCCTGCAAAGCATCAGGTCCGGCGAGTCCACATATAGACTTACGATAGGATAACAGCCATACGGCTGCAGTTTGCTATAATGGTCAATGGGCAGGTAATCAAAGACAAAGCGTTCGATAGCAGTGGCCTTGGCTTCGCTGATAAGGTATTTCATCTCATATCGAGAAGCAAGAGTAGTATCAATTTTCCTTTGCTTTACAGGCCTGAAGCTTGTGAGGAATCCTGTCAGGCTTTTACCGGATGTATGTTTAGCCTGAGTTGTTTGCGGATTTTTTTGAAAGTCATCTTCCACGTCAAACACCCTGTTGAGTTAAACAAACTTTTCTCTTAAAAAATTAAAAATATAGCTTGGGTATTTACCATACCTAAGGGTATTCGTTCACCACGCCCCTGATATTTAAATGCCCTAAAATATGCTTTATTGTAACAAAAATAAGGCCTTTAGTCAACAATATTTGCCCGTCGGCTGGAGGGATTATATACGTGTTAGCCCGCCAGAGCATATTTTGCCATTTTTACTCATGCCTGTAATAAGCTGGATTGGTTCGTTTAGAGGCAGATTTTTGTTCCGAAGGCTGCATTCGCAGGGTCTATTTGAGGCGAGAAATAATGCGTTTTTGTTCTTGTAATGGAGGTTTTTGAATGCGTTTTATTTACTTTTTTTGAGTACATGTTTCGACTTTACAGGGCAAAATCGCTGTTTTTAGCGTACTATGTTTTCAGCTGATAGCTCATATATATAGTTTTATTTTGCGTAGGTAGCGATTTCGTCAATGTAAATATCGTCGGTGTTTGTGCTTGCAACACATTCGAACTTCAGCTTCATATCAGATGGGAAATCATACTCGCCCGAGCCGCTGCCCTCATCTATGTATAAGGTCACAGGATAAAAATCGCCGTTCACAAAGTCTGTTCCGGAAACGAAGCTTGCGATAGTCTGCCAGGCAAAGCCGTCAAAGAACTTTACGCTGAAGGATTTGCCTTCCTCCATACTGTCGGCGTAGAACCAGAAATTCACTTTAATCTGGATATAGCCGGGCGAAGCGACATTGATGCCGTCAGTGTGCCAGAAGGCTGAATCATCACCGCTGTCATCCTGGATATCGGCGGCGTAGTTTCCCTGATGAGCAAAAGTTCCGCTGGGGTACAGGATGCAATCATCGCCGCCGTCAGTATAATTTCCCCAGCCGTTCTCGAAGTTGTCATAACTAAGTAATGTCCACTCAAAGCCTGAAATCTGACCCGGCGTAGGCAAAGCAGCCTGCCAGTTATTCGGGTCGTTACCGTATAGTTCGAGATTGATTCTTTCAAGAGATTTACCAGTGCCATCCGGTTCTATCGGCCAGGGGTCGGTAACACCGTCGAAGTCTTCGGGATGTGAGCCATTACTGTAATTGACACGGCCGATTCTGATATATTGACGTACTCCGAAATCGTCTAAGTCGCCAGCCATAGATATCTCGACCTTTTCACCGTCATTGTCCAGTCTGCCGCTGTCCCATTCGAAGAGCTGCACTGCCGGCGGTACAGCGGGGAACTCAGTATTAAAAGCATTTAAATCCCTTACCAAAAGGATACAGCTGTATGGCGGGAGGGTTGTATACGGCGGGAAAGTAAATTCAATACCGTCGGTGATTTTCCAGCTGTTACCGGAGACATCGTATAGATTGACTGCATCATCTGTGATATTTGTCAGCTCGATGTACTCTGCGTCCCAATTTCCCCAGAAGATTTCGGGATGATACATAATCTCGCTGATGACGACCGGGCCGACCTTAGGATATGCGTTTGGGGCGCCTTCGTAGGACAGGCCGGGCGTGTTTTCGCTCATAGCGACGAAATTATAGTTGTCGGTGCTGGTTTTGTAATATCGGCCGAATGAGACTCCATTTTCAGAAGCGCCGAAATCCTCTTTCTGCCGGTAGCCTGTTAAATCGTCGTTGACGTCTTTGGCGGAGGTCAGGCAGACCATCTCGCCATTTTCACTTAATGCGAAGGCTGAGCCGAAATGGTCGTCCTGGGTGAGTACGAGGAAACCGTTCGGCGGGATTATGGTGGTCGTGGTTATCTCGTATTTCGTCAGATTCGCATCATCGTCGCTTAAGAACCAGTTGGTAATATCGATAGAAGAACCGGTAGTGTTGTGAAGCTCTATCCAGTCGTTCGGAGCAACGTCGGTATGAGCAAGCACTTCGTTGATTACAACGTCGCTCGGGTTGGGGATAATGCCGGAATCGTCCCAGCCGGGTGAGCCGCCAATATGGGCGCTCGGACGCCAGCCGTCCTTCTCTGACCAGCTGTTCGGGTCGGGATTGTCAGGGTTAACTATGGTCAGCGAATAGCCGTCACCATCGGTATTCGAACGCCAGCCGTCCTGATACCTGAAATCGAGGATTGTCGTGCCGACGGCATCTTCGAGCCTGATTCTTTCACCTTCGTTTGCAATAGAGCCTGTGTACTGGCCGGCAATGTTGTAGCCGCTGCCGTATTCGGCGACGAAGATGTTTATGTCTTTGACGACGATGATGTGCTCATCCGGAGCAAGGTTGACGTCGCCGAAAGTGAAATCAAGGCCGTTTGTGAATCTTACGAGGTTGATATTTATAGTCTCTGCTCCGGTATTCTTCAGCTCGATGAATTCTTCGTTCGGGTCGTTGGGCTCGTT
>CAYLMG010000115.1:4343-5778 GCA_964384565.1 uncultured Pirellulales bacterium
TCAGCACGCGAGGCGAAAAGTGCCTGTGCGTTTTCCACTGTCATCGGACCGTCATTAAAGAAGAATTTGTGAACATGGTCAGCAAATTCCATTTTATATTCCGGATGTTCAATCAGATATTGATGAACGGTCTGCGGATTAAAACCGACACAGGTGTATGCAGGCCAGGGGTCATCAGCTACAGGACAATCTGTGATAAAGGTCATCAGCCAGGGGTCAGTGTAAAGTCCAGTTCTGTTTTCACTGGTGCTCCACATAGTGTGTTCGCCATCGTGGCGGAAATATTTGAAGCCATCGGGATTTTCGCGGTTGTAAACACCGAAAAAGTTATTAGGGATTCTATTACCATACCATCCTGAGATTGGAGCATCGAAATCGCCGGAATAGAAGATTGTGAGCATATAATCGATAATGTTTTCTGCGTCAACAAGTCTTTCGTAAGCCGGATTAGGAGTACCGTCGGTGTTTAGTCCCTGTACCTGGTAATATTTCTGGTCTGTTTCAAAACCGTTGCCGGCTGCCTGCCAGAGTCTTTCATAGGCATCGAAAGTGCCATCGGTGCATTCCATACTTCTCGGCCAGCTCCTGTTTGACTTGACAACGTCGTAATCATCACTGTCATCTCCAAAATAGGCCTGGCCATGATTGGAGTTTGCTCTTTCCTGCGTTTGAAATAGTCCCCAGTAAACACCATTTATGTAAAGGTGATAGTATCTGCTCCTCGTATAAGGCTGGTCCATTTGTCCCTGCAAATCTCGGGAAAAGACTTCTCGTACCGCCGTATGACTTGCATTGCCATCCATGTTCCAGGAGTAGTTTTGTTCACACCTTAAGTCCATATTTTCAAAGACATCTACTCCTTCTTCGCCGAATAGAGGATATTCGAGGTCGCCGTCATATTTTGAGCTGAAAAACAGACGAAAAGCATGTTTGGGATTTTCGTTTTGGCAACTTGTGATGCCTCTCATCCTCAAGCCGGCATTTATCTGGAAACCTTCAGAACCGTCCGGATTGATAAGCTCTACAGAGACAGGTCTTTCCCATTTTTCACCTCTTTCCCAGCCTGGCCAGCCATACCATCCGCAATTGACATAAATTCCAACTGTTGGGTCGAAGAGATTTTCAAGGTCAGTTGAAAAACATATTGTCGGTATTGCTAAAAGGGCATCATCGATAAGGTCGTTGTAATCCGGATCTGAAGTGACATCAGGGTCCATTTCATAATCGATCCACTGACCCGATGTTGTGGGTGGAGGCCATTCCGGTCCTGGGGCAGTAGAGGGCTGATTGATAATATCTTTGAGGAATATATAAGTCTGCGTATCGACATTGCTTGACAGCCAGCCTATTTTGTGGGCAGCAGCCCGCAGGCAGGTTGTTTCTGTAATCTGAATCGGGAAATTATTATCGTAAACAAAACCATTCGGTTCAATCG
>CAYLMG010000116.1:0-5536 GCA_964384565.1 uncultured Pirellulales bacterium
CAATGCACTGGCTGGAAGATGCAAGGCCATAAGTAGAATATGCAGGAAAATCAGGCGGCGGGCAGTAGAGAGTTAAGAAAGTCAAAAACGGGGGTTATAACCTTACCGATAAGGCCGGCATAAAGAGCGACGAGCAAAAAAAGAATCCAGAACCTCGACCAATTTTTTGAGACGGTAGGTTTCAGGCCTGGAATGATACAAGGCCAGATTTTACTGCCGTCAAGAGGGGGGACGGGCAGCAGGTTTATCACTGCGAGAATGGCATTGATAAAAAAGATGCCCCGACAAATCTGCATAATCAGGTGAGGGGGATTCAGGTACAAGATTGCCAGAGCGATAGCGGAAAGGATAAGGTTGGAGGCCGGGCCTGCGATTGAAGATAAGAAGTAATAAAGTTTTGGCCTTTTGAAATTGTAGAGGTTAACCGTAACCGGCTTTCCCCAGCCGAAACCGAGGACAAATAAAGCAAGTGTGCCTAAAAACGACAGATGCCTGAAAGGATTGAGGCTGATTCTGCCCATTTTTTCTGCTACTCGGTCGCCGAGCCATTTTGCGCTTAGTGCATGAGCTGTTTCGTGGATGGTCAGGCCAATTACCAGGCCGGGAAACAATAATAGTGCGATTTGCCAGGTCATTGTTTCTGCCTTTTTCTGCAATAATCGCGAAACTGCTGCGAACGATACAATCTTGCGACGGGCGATTCGGAGGCTGCTATTTTATAATCGAACTCACCGGCCTGGTAAAGCCATTCCATTGCTGCGTCATTGTCACCGACACACAAACAGGCCTGTGCGATGAGGGGATTCAGCAATTTAGCGGGGCGTTTCTGCTGAGCTTTTTTCAAATGCGTCTCGGCAAGTGCCGGGCGATTATTTACCAGACAGAGCGCCCACTTGATGACTCTGGCGCAGGGGTCTTCAGAAACGGCCAATATTCGGTCGGCTACTCTTTCAGCATCGACGTTTTTGTTATCCTCAAGCAGTATAAAGGCCTTGTTAATCAGGGCAAGGTGCGTAACAGTCATCGACAAATCATTTCTCGCGAGGACCTGGTCGGTGACTTCTCGTTTGTCATATTCGGGATGATAATCGCATATAAGAAGCTTGGCGAGCAACAGGCGTTCAGGATTTTTGTAATTTCCATCTTCGGCCAGTTTAATCCAGCTATGAGCGGCTTCAAAATTTCCATTTACGAGCTCGATGCAGGCAATCATAGCGACAGGGTCACAGGTCTTGGTTTTTTCAATGACTTCAGTGGCGATATCAGCGGCGGCATCGCGGCCTTTTCTCTGGGAGACTACAGCTAATAAACGAGCGGCGTCTTCGGGACTGCAGGTAAGAGTCCAGCAGTACGACCACAGCCTTGTCGTATCAAAGAGCCGCAGCAAATCAAGCAGCCCGGCAAGAGCCCGCAACGGTACGGCGGCAAGCTTTTTGAGAAAAGAAATCATATAGAATATATTAGCTTCATCAGTGCGATTTGTCGAGGAAAGTTCGTTACATACATAACCGGGCTATTTTTTGCAGGCAATAAACAGAGATAATAAAACGGCTCGGCGGGCATTAGAAGTCATCGTCATCTTCATCGAGTGCTGCGTGTGCTCGCTGGCCTTCCTTGATATAGTTGGCAGGCTTGCGGTATTCTTCAATGTCGTGGTCATGTGTGTCCGTTTGTTCGGCTTGCCGGGCCTGCTCGTATTCCTCGAGAGTCATAATAACCTCTCTTGCCTGGCTTCCCTTGTATTCGCCGAGGACGCCCATAGACGCCATCATTTCTATAATGCGCGAAGCCCTTGCGTAACCGATTCCGAGCCTTCGCTGCAGCAGCGAGACGCTGCCGCGACGTGTTTCAAGTACGATGCGGACGGCGTCATCAAAGAGGTCGTCCTTTTCCGTCAGCTCTGCGTCTATACGATTTAGCTGTGTAAGCTCTGGATGGAAATGCGGCTCTGCGATTTCCCTGATGTATTTTGCGATGCGTTTGACCTCAGGTTCATCGACGAAGGTGCCCTGCGCGCGGATAAGGTCGCTTGTGCCGGGTTTTAGAAAGAGCATATCACCCTGTCCGAGCAGCGCTTCTGCTCCGTTCTGGTCGAGTATGATACGGCTGTCCATCTTTGCGGCGACTCGGAAGCCGATTCTGGTGGGCATATTCGATTTTATCAGGCCAGTAACGACAGTCGCCTGTGGGCGCTGCGTTGCAAGGACGATATGGATTCCGACGGCCCGGCTTTTCTGGGCGAGCCGGACGATGTACGCCTCGATTTCTTTGGGGCTGGTCATCATCAAATCGGCGAGCTCGTCAATTACAATAATTATATACTGCAGCCGCTTCGGGATTTTTGCTTCTTCATCCGGGCTGGCCGGCTCGAATCTTTCGATAATCTGCCGTGGAGTCAACTGGTTAAACTCGGTTATATTTTTGACGCGGGCTTCGGCAAGTATTGAGTATCGCTCATCCATCTTGACGGTGGCCCACTCGAGGATTTTAACAGCCCGGCTTGTTTCAGTGACAATGGGACACATCAGGTGCGGTACAGAATTGAATGCTGTCATTTCGACCATCTTCGGGTCGATGAGGATGAGCTTTACCTCATCCGGTCTTTTCGTGAGAAGTATTCCGGTGATGATGGCGTTGATGCAGACGCTCTTGCCGGAGCCGGTGGTTCCCGCGATAAGCAGATGCGGCATCGAGGCCAGGTCAGATACAAGGGCGTCACCTGCGGAATCTTTTCCGAGGAACAGAGGAATCTGCATATTCTGCGGTTTTGAGCCAGCCAGTTTCATCATATCTTTCATTCTGACTCTTTCTTTTACGCTGTTTGGCACTTCTATACCAATTGTGTGCTTGCCGGGCAGAGGAGCGACGACTCGGACGGCACCTACGCCCAGGGCTCTGGCCATATCGTTTGCGAGTGAGCTTATCTGGCTGACCTTTACACCGGCAGCAAGCTCAAGCTCGAACATTGTAACGACCGGGCCGGTATCGGCTGCGACGACGCGGGCATTGATGTTGAACTCGGCGAGGAGCCTCTCGAGAGCAGCAGCCTTCGATTTAACAACCTTTCCCTGCAGCTCTGAGAAGGTGGCCTCGGCTCCGGCGAGCAATTCCGGAGGCGGAAGAGTATAATCCTCATAGCTGGAAGGGACAACGGCTCTGGGGAGAGCCTGAGTTGGCCTGGACACTTTAGATGCTGAGGTTTTTACTTTTTCGGCGGCTGTGGTTTCGGCTTCGAACTGTTTAGGGAAAGTTGCTGTCGTCTGTACAGGGTATGAGTGAGCAGAGTGCTGCGAAAGAAGTTTTTGTTTCGCTGCTTCAAAACTCTGCTTAACGCTGAATTTTTTCCGTAATCGTGCGAGTGATTTAAAAATTCTTTTTACCGCGGAGAAGACAGGTGTGACGGCAGCAGCAGCTTTTGCGACTGTACGTCCGAGCCATCTGAGGACAATCAGGACGAGGCTGTCAGCTACAAGCACGACACCGACAATCCAGACGGCAGAAATAAGTATCGCGGTTCCGAGCAGGGCAAACTTGCTTTTCAGAAATGTCACTGTTGCGACACCGAGCAGGCCGCCGGAGCCGGTTGGAAAGGAATACAAACTATCCTTCGGCCACAGGCAAAAATAGCTGCTCGAGACTGCGACTATAAGCAGTGACATACCGATTATTCTCAAGATGAGCTGGCTGATATGTTTTGAGGCGAGGCTCGCTGTAAGGAATCCGATGCCGCAAAGCAATAAAACAAAGACACCCGGGCCAACATAGTATAAAAGATAATATGCACAAAACGCCCCGAACGAGCCGCACCAGTTTTCGGGCGGTGAGTTATAAGGATAAGCGAATTTACTCGGCCAATCGGCTATATCAAAGCTCAGGCAGCTGCAAAATAAAACGACCAAGGCGGCTATTGCAAGGCACTTTGATGCGGTCGCTGATTTTCGAGACTTTTGCTTTGGTTCTCTTCTTTTCACGCTATAGTCCCATAAAAACCATTAAGAAGACAAAAAATTTAAGCGCAGAGTCATTACCTGCGCTTTAATAAGCGACTAACAGCTGGCTGCGCCAGCTTTATCTATATCGGCAGATATCGATTTATTTCTACAAAATTGGCTTTTTAGCTTTTTTTTGAGGATTTAAGGGTATTCGCAACAGAAGGGGGGGCAGAAAAATTCAGGGATTTTCAAAAAAACGGCTTGACAAGAGCATTCCTTATGATATACTTGTCTTAGTTACTATAGTACAAGTATAAGGAAATAAATATGCAGTTACAGATTGACTTCTCATCAGGCAGGCCGATATACCAGCAGATAATCGACCAAATCAAGCGTGACATAGCGCTGGGCAGACTAAAAGAGGGAGAGAAGCTTGCGACGGTACGAGAGCTTTCGGTTCAGCTTGCGACAAATCCGAACACTATCGGCAAGGCCTACAGGCAGCTCGAGCAGGATAATATCATTGTTACCCGGCCGGGAGCCGGCGCTTTTGTAGCAGCCATTGATACAAATATAAATATGTCAGTCAGGAAAAGACTAATCTGTGAAGACCTTGAGCGGGTGATAGTAGAGTCAATTCATATGAAGATTGATAAAGAGACATTGACACGGTGGTTCAACGAAAGGACAGGCAAGTTTAAGTTTTCCATAAGGAAAGGATAAGCCATGAGCGACGATGCAATTGTGATAGAGTCTCTGGTGAAATACTATGACGGCCGATGTGTCATAGACGGTGTAGATTTGAAGATACCTCGAGGCTGTATCTACGGTCTTCTTGGTCGTAACGGCATAGGCAAAACAACAATAATCAGGATTCTGCTTGGTCTTGATTTTCCGACGAGAGGCAAGAGCTATGTTTTAGGCCAAGACTCGAGGCAGCTTACAAATCGAAATAAGGGCAGAATCGGCTATGTAGCTGAGGGTCACAATATGATAAGCAGCTACAAGGTCAGCCGGCTTATAAACATATGTAAAGAACTATCGATTCAATGGAACGATGAATTTTTCAATCATTTAATTGAGATGTTTCGGCTTCCGATGGAAAGGTATATTCGCGAGCTCTCAACAGGTATGCGGGCTGAGCTCAACTTAGCTCTTGCGATGGCAACGGAACCGGAGCTTCTGATACTAGACGACCCGACTCTCGGGCTCGACACTGTGGCGAGACGGCAGTTTCTTGAGCTGGCGGTGGATTTACTGCAAAAGGACGGCAGGACGATACTTTTCAGCTCGCATATATTAGGTGACGTTGAGCGGATAGCCGACCGTATAGGGATACTGGCGGGCTGCAAACTGGTTGTGGATTGTGGTCTCGAGGAGCTTAAACGACGAATAAAGAAACTCAGGCTAATTTTTGAAAAAAAGGCCCCGTTCAATCTTCATTTAACTGAAATTGTAAACCAGCAAAGCAGCGGGCGTGAGATGACAATAACAATTGCAAATATGGACGAGCAAAAGCAGGCTGTAATAAATACTCTCGGTGCTGAAAGCTGTGAAGAGATACCAATGAGCCTCGAAGACATATTTATAGAATGCACCAGGCC
>CAYLMG010000117.1:0-5535 GCA_964384565.1 uncultured Pirellulales bacterium
TGCGGGGACACGCAAAGTACCGTTCTCAAAGGTCCTTTACATTGAGCGTGACGATTTTATGGAAAGTCCGCCGAAAAAGTTTTTCAGGCTGGCTCCGGGACGAGAGGTTAGACTGCGATATGCTTACTTTGTTAAATGCACTGATGTGGTGAAAGATAATAATGGGAATATAACCGAGCTGCACTGCACTTATGACCCGAAAACCCGAGGCGGTGACGCACCGGACGGCCGAAAGGTAAAAGCGACACTGCACTGGGTATCTGCGAAGGATGCATTAAAAGCGGAAGTGCGGCTTTATGATAATCTGTTTATAAAGGAAAATCCTGATGATACTGAAGAGGGGCAGGACTTTACAGCCAATATTAATCCTCAGTCTTTGAAGGTTTTGCAAGATTGTTTCATTGAGCCGAGCGTAAAGAATGCAAAGCCGCTTGAGCGCTTGCAGTTCGAAAGACTGGGCTATTTCTGTGTCGATAAGGACAGCACTAAAGATAAATTAGTTTTCAACCGCACCGTTACCCTTAAAGATACCTGGGCAAAAATCCGCAAATCATATAAAGAAGAATGAAAAGTCAGAACTTTGTGAAAACATTTTGCCTATAGTTTTACGAAATTTTATTAACCATCCCTTATGATTAAAAACCTGCTTTTAGTAGCGGCTGTAATCCGAATTGCCACAAGGTACACTGCCATATCTCTTTAATTAAAAAGTACTTGCATTGCTGGATTTTAAAGTTTAGTATGTAGGCAAGTTCATCCTGTTTTTGCTTAAAATGCATACATAGAGGGAGCTCCGGATGATGAAACAATCAAGAAGACAATTCATTAAATCATGCTTTTGTTTAGCAATATCAGGATTTAGTTCTGCCCTTACCTCTTTATGCTCCGGATGCCAAAAAACCAGAGGTAAAACTGAAACTGCTGTAGATTTTGAACCTGCTTATTTAAGATTGCACAAAAGCGGTGAGCTAAAAGAACGAGCAGAAGAATTGTGGAACGTAATGAAAAGCTGCAAGCTCTGCCCCAGAAAGTGTGGAACGAACCGCCTCGATGGCAATAAGGGATTCTGTCAGGCTTCTTCTCAACTCGAGATTGCCTCTTATCACCCGCATTTTGGAGAGGAAAAATCACTCGTCGGCAAAAAAGGCTCAGGAACAATATTTTTCACTAATTGTTCGCTTAGATGCGTCTTTTGTATCAACTGGGAAATCAGCCAAGGGGGCGAAGGAAGGCCAAGAAGCATTGAAGAATTGGCGGAGATGATGCTCAGCCTGCAAAGAATGGGCTGCCATAACATCAACGTTGTGACGCCGACCCATTACTCACCGCATATACTGCGCGCAATTGATATTGCGGCAGGTAAAGGTTTGAGACTTCCTCTTTTATACAATACCTGCGGATGGGAAAGTATAGAGATACTAAAAAAGCTCGACGGCATCGTCGATATTTACCTGCCTGACATTAAGTATTCGAATGGTGAAATGGCAGCTAAATACTCATCGGCTGCCGGGACCTACCCGGAAATTACACAAGCGGCTTTGCTGGAGATGCACCGTCAGGTAGGCGTTGCAAAACCCGCCAGCAATGGTCTTATGTATCGGGGGTTGATGATACGTCATTTAGTTATGCCAAACGGTGTTGCTGGAACAAAGAAGGTCGTCGAATGGATAGCACAAAACCTTCCCAAAGACACTTATCTCAACATTATGTCGCAGTACAGGCCGATGTATAAAGCATTTGAATATCCCCAGATTGCCCGAAGAATAACAACCGAAGAATATGCGCAAGCTGTGGAATGGGCAAGGCAGGCGGGCCTGACAAATTTAGATATTCAGGGATACACGCTTGAGAGAAATATTTTTTAGTACGATAATTTGAAAATTTTAAAGTTGTTCAATTTCCCATAGGACATCAAAATAAATATTGGGATTTCGCTGGATATAATCAATAATCCAGTATTTTTAGCTGAGTTGTTTTTCATTTAAAAAAAATCATCTTCAGCGATACCAGAAGAAGTGCAACGCCAAAGACTTTTGTAAGAGCTGTGTCTGAAATGTTCGTTGCAAATTTTGCTCCCAGAAGTGCGCCGAAGAAAAATGCGATACAGATAAAGGCTGCGATTTTTATGTCGACATAACCCTGTTTGTAATAGGCCCACGCAGCGAGCAGGCCTATTGGCGGTACCATCAGAGCAAGCGTCGTCCCCTGGGCTGTATGCTGCGATAGGCCGAACAGAAGAACAAGTGAAGGGACAATAATTATGCCGCCTCCTATTCCGAGAGCGCCGCTGAGAACACCGGCGACGAGACCGAGTAGCAAATAAGATAATATGCTCATAATCACAAACCTTCCTTATAAAAATGTTGCTTTGATAATTTGAAAATTAACCGAATAGCTCAACAAATTTCCCTTCAATATCTTCGGTTTCACAAAGCGTTTGGCCAATAAGAACCGCCCTTACACCGAGGCGGATAAGTTTTTCTACGTCGCCTTTCGTCTTTATCCCGCTTTCAGCCACAAGCTCGCTGGTGTTATCAATCAAAGCAGCAAGTCTGCTCGTAGTATTCAGGTCAATCGCCAACGTTGAAAGATTTCTGTTGTTGATACCGAGCACGCTGTAACCCTTTTTGGGAAATCCTATCAGACTGCGTACCTTTAGCAGCATATCAACATCGTGAGTTTCGAGAAGTACAGTCAGTGTAAGTTCAGCTGCGAGTATCATCAAATCGGATATCTCGCCGACCTTTAAGACATCCGCTATCAGCAGTATCGCATCGGCGCCAGCTGCACGAGACTCATATACCTGCCAGGGCTCGATTATAAAATCCTTTCGCAGTATCGGCAGCTTCACCGCATCCTTTATCTGCTGCATATACTCAAGCCGGCCTTGAAAATACTTTTCATCGGTCAGCACACTGATTGCATCTGCTCCGCACCTTTCATAAGTTTCAGCTATATCGACCGCATCAAAATCTTCTCTTATCAAGCCTGCCGACGGCGAAGCCTTTTTAACTTCGGCGATAACATTGAGGCCGCGTTTATTAGGCTTGGTGACAGCCTTATAAAAATTGCGGCATCTCGGCAGTTTTGCAATCTCAGTCTTGAAATTCTCGATGCTTTTTTGCTCTTTTCTTTGCGCTACTTCTGTGCGTTTATCTTCGATAATTTTCTCTAATATACCTGTCACTTGTTTTTACCGCCAGTCAATAAACAATCAGCTCTTTTTAGAATCCGCAATCTTCACATAAGCCATCCGTACCTCGTTGAGCGTGGTCTCGAGAACCTTCTCTTCCTCCTCGCTAAGATTGCCTTTTGTTTTTTCCTGCAGCGTTTCGAGCATATCGATGTTATATTTTGCAAGCTCCAGGTCAGGCTCTTTTTCTTTCTGTCCTTCGAATCTTACCGCTCCTAATGCAAACAGTGCCTGCGTAACAAGCATGCTCACCAGCGCGGCAAAGTTTCCCTGTGGAAGCGGCTCGCGACGTGCTTTTTGTTCGGTTTCCTTTTCTTTTTCTGCCTTTTCCTGAGCTGCCAGAATCTCTTTTTCCTTCTGGGCCTGGCTCTTCCAGTCCTCATCAACGATTATCTTTTTCTCTTCTTTCTTTTTTTCCTGCTCAGCCATTATAAATCTCCCTTTTGCTTTTTTATTTTTTCTTGTATTTTTTAATACTTCTATCGATATCCTTTTTCTGCTCTCGTTCGCCGATTGACCTGCGCTTATCGTATTGTCTTTTGCCTCTCGCAAGCGCCAGCTCAATCTTCGCCAGAGACTTCTCGTTAAAATATATACGCAGAGGCACCAGTGTAAAGCCGCGATGCTCTACCTTTTCTCTTATCTTACGTATTTGTGCCTTATGTAAAAGAAGTTTTCTTTTTCGTTTCGGCTCATGATTGAAGACTCCCGCCTGCTCGTAATGTGCTATTGTCGCTCCCACCAGCCAGCACTGGCCCTCTTCTATCCTTGCGTATGAGCCTTTAATATCCGCAGCACCGGCTCGTAGCGATTTCACCTCACTTCCTGCAAGCGAGAGCCCTGCATCGAACCGCTCGGCGATGTAAAAATCCCTGTATGCCTTTTTATTAACAATCTCGCCAGGCCGCCTGCTGCTGTCTTTATTCGATTTAGCTGCCATCAGCTCTATGATAACTTCGAGATATTGATTTTGCAATAGAGCTGATATTTGGTGAATTACCAACCTTCTTGTGAGATGTAAATTTTCAGCGTGACTCTACTTTAGCAGAAATTGATGAACGAAAGCCCCTGCAAGCCATACCCCAAAACTCGCAAACAGCACCACCCAAAGGGGCATCTTCTTATAGAAACAAAAAAGTGCTGTAGCAAAAAATAGGATGCTCGGCAAAATCCCCCGCGCAGCACCTTTTGCGTATTTTATCATAGTCTCGAAGTCACCCGGCTTATCCTGGTACAGCCAGACCATAACGAGAAGACCTGTCAGCGGCATTACTGCAATAAGACCCGCCAGGGTGGGCTGTTTTCTGCCTATCAGCGTACAGGCTGCAATGATAAATGCGCTTATGAGTATCTTTATGAAAAATCGCTTATCCATTTATCACCATTAAATATTTTAATGCCTTTTCATTTTTTATTTTCCCATTAGCCCGAAATCTTTACCTTTCTCCAGTATAACCCAGCTTCGCCAGTCGCTTTTTCTTATATATACCGGTTCAATCGACTCGATATCTGTAAGCCGGACTAAAATGCCGTATTTGCTGCTCAGTTTGCTTTTCCAATATTTTTCTGTTCCGCAAATTGACCTGTTATATTGCTCTTTTATTTTTTTTATCCGGGCGGGCTGCAGGTTTTCAAACTTTTTTACCGCTGCGACTTTTGCCCTGCCGCAGACAGGCCCGCTGCTTTCTTTCAGGAACAGTATGTCACCGGCACCGAGCCTGTCAAAGAAAAGCCGCTTTGTTTTTAAGAAACGAGACTCAATCGTCTTGCGTCCGCTTAAAATCATATCCAGATAAAATCTTTTCAAAATCACAAGGTGATAATTTGTCATAAGCCTATTTTTCCAGAACCTAAACTGTATTAACTCCCAGCCTGTTCAGTTCCTTTATGAGCTGTTTTATATTTTCAAAAACTATCCCTTGCAGGCCTGCTGCTGTTGCACCGGCTACAAATTCAGGCTTATCATCCACGAATACGCATTCGCCCGCTGCTAAGACTAATCTGCCGACGGTTAAATCGTATATCCTTTTGTCCGGTTTTTTCATGCCCTCGAGGCACGAAAAGACCGCTGTATTAAATATTTGGTCGTATCCTTTCTGGTAAAAATACCGAACAGACGGCTGCTCCGTATTGGAGAGCACCGCTGTTGCGTAACCGTTCTCCTGCAGCTCATCTGCGAGTGCAAACATATCCTCCCTTGGCCGATATGCCTTCTCGAAGGCTATAGACCACAGCGACTCTACTTTCGGCATATCTTTTTTCAGTTCGTTGCAGACTTTCGAGAAGAATTGCCCCTCACTTATTCTGCCCATAACAAAATCATCCTCAAATTTAAGGTGCAC
>CAYLMG010000118.1:0-3571 GCA_964384565.1 uncultured Pirellulales bacterium
TTCTATCCATATTGGCATTAAGATTATCAACGGCCTCACGGGTACCGAGGCCTATAAAACCATCCCAGCCTGTGCCGGTAACGCCTTCGGTCAGGTAATCGTGAGCAGTTTCAAAGTCATCCGTAAATACTGCTGCTGACGCTAGAGACGCAAAAAGCAAAAACAACGATGACAAAAAAATAATAAAAGTTTTCATTGTAATCCCCTTATTAATTGTAATCTCCCTAAAAAAGTTTATAATCACTCAGCCGTCGCAAAGTTCCACACAACACCCTTGCCGCCGACATTTTCTGTGGCAGTTAAAACTCCGCCGGAAACCGACGAGGAATCGGCGTTATTAACGTTCCATCCTTCGTAATCGTCGTTTGTGTCCCACTCGCCGTAGGAGACATAAACCCGCTCTCCGCTTTCGTTTGCCAGAGTCTCGGTACTATCCACCCAGATGGTCGGCTCGACATCTTCAACCTCTTCCGCCAAAGCCGTTACTGGTATCAGTAGGGCTAAGGCAAGGTATAAAAACGGCAGCTTTTTCATATCTAAGTCCTTTATTAAAAATATCACTTTCAATTAATTTCTTAGAATCAAGGCCTGCACGCACATATATAAGCTTTTTATGACCTGGGGTAATGTAAAGGAAAAAAGATTGACCGTAAATGCCTGTGATATAATTTTCATCACTTATCTCTAACCCCTTTTCAGTTGTTAAAAAACGTACGATAGGTGCGTTGAAAAGCATTATAGCGTATTTTTAGTGTTTTTGCAATAAAAAAATGCTCCGGCACTGCTTATTACAGCGTGGTTTTTCTGTCCTGATATCAGGAGAAAGTCTTTTAAGCAGATTGTCAGCTTTTTTTGAGTATTACTTAGGCAAATCCTGAGTTTTTAACCTGTTGAATAATTACGGATATAGTAAAATATGTCTAATGGTGATGTGTTATGTTAAGGAAAAAGTTTAATAAAGGTAGGTGCTGAAAAAATGAATCTGAAAAGCCGCATTATTACCGGAAAAATATTTTTGTCTCTCTTGTTTTGCTTTTCGGGTGTGGTTTTTGCCCAGGAGGATGTTGCGGATATTTCCTCTGAAAAATTGCCTGCAGGTGGTGATAAGAATAAAAGTTATTTTCTAATAGGAGCTTCAGCTGAAAAACCTGTACCTGATGATGGTTTTGGCTTGGTTATCGTTATGCCCGGTGGTGATGGTAGCGCTGATTTTAATCCGTTTGTAAGGCGAATTTATAAGTTTGCGTTACCGAAAACATATCTTGTTGCTCAGCCTGTAGCAGTCAAATGGACACCAAAGCAGCAAATCGTCTGGCCGACAAAGAAAAATAAGGTGCCCGGACAGCAGTTTTCTACGGAAGAATTCGTAGAAGCTGTAGTAAAAGATGTGCGGAAAAAATATAAATTGAATGACAAACATATTTTCACCCTCTCCTGGTCTTCGAGCGGGCCGGCCGCTTACGCAATATCTCTGCAGGAGCGAAAATCCGTCACTGCCTCTTTTATCGCAATGTCTGTCTTTAGACCCGACTGGTTGCCGCCTCTTAAAAACGCCGATTCGCACGATTACTTTCTTTACCATTCGCCCGACGACGAAGTATGTCCATTCCGGATGGCGCAGCGTGCTAAAAATATCCTCGAGCAAAACGGTGCAAAGACAAAGCTTGTAACATACGAGGGCGGTCATGGATGGCGTGGCAATATTTATGGCAATATAAGAAGCGGTATCGAATGGCTTGAAAATGCGGTTAGCTCCGAAGAGACAAAAGAAGAAGCCGAAGAGCTAACGGTGGCAGATGCAAACCGGATAGAGCAGGCCGGCAAGTTTTTACTGTACGAGGATTTTGAAACAGGAGACGATGCGCCGGATGGCTGGCAAAAAGGTGCTCAGGTTGAAGGGGTGCATTATATTTGGAATAGGGCAGTGGATTACAACAGTAAGTCGAGCCTTTGTTTGAGAAAGACAGTAAATAAATTCTCACCCGTGGCACAATGGCATAAAACAGTGCAGCACAGCACTTCGAATAGGCGAGTACAGGTAACTGTTCAGGTAAGAGCGCTGCAGGCAGCGAAAGCTACCGTTGATTTACAGTTCCTGGATGAAAATGGCCAAATTATTGAACATAAATGGGCAGCATATATAGGGGCAAAAGAGCAGGGTGACAGGCCTGCAACTCATAACTGGAAGCAGTATTCGGGAACAGTTGATATTCCCGATGGTACGCAGCAAATCACCTTTGCACTGCAGATTTACGGCCCGGGCGCTGTCTGGTTCGATGACCTGAAAGCAGAATATGTTGATTAAGTTATTGCATCTACTGTTCTGAACTTTTAGAATTGAAAATGCGTCTAATATGGAGGTTGAGGAATTTTTCGAGTACAAGCAACAAAACCTTAAAAAACAAGATGGCTCTCAGACAGTTCTTAAACCACGGCTACAAAATCCGTAAAGCCTTGAAAAATATAGCAAAAGCCAATTTTATGAAACCTTTAACCTCTTTATTCATAAGAAGAAATGAAAAGTTATTAAAATTAAGGTTTTTTTAATTTTTTACTTGACATTGCATACTATGCAATACATAATAAGTATAGCATAGTATAAATAAGCCGGTTGCTTATTATTCACCTTTTATGGTGATAAACTGAAAGGAGGTTTTATGAAATTTGAAAGTCAGTTGTTAAAAGGTATTGCCCCTGTGGTTGTGCTTGAGATTTTATCGAGAGGCCAGATGTACGGCTATGAATTGAGCGAGACCGTAAAGAAGAGAAGTAAAAATGTTCTGACGCTTGGCCAGGGCACGCTGTATCCGCTGCTTTATAACCTCGAGGCCAAAAAGCTTGTCAAAGGCTCCTGGCAGAATTCGGATTCCGGCAGGCAAAGAAGATATTATTCAATAACCTCGAAAGGAAAAATGGAGCTGTCAAAACAAAAAGAGCAGCTCGCTCAATTGCAGAAAGGCCTCAGATATGTTTTCGGCGGGGCATTGTCGCCTGCCTGATTGCATAGAAAGGTTAAAAAGGATTTGAATTAACTATGAAAAAATCGATAGCATATTCCGGAATTATTGCCTGCATCACTCTTGGAGGAATCATCGGCTATTGCGCTTCAGTTATTATCTTTGGCGTATTAATGGAGGATTGTTTTATCTGTATGATGATGGTGATTACTCTTGGTGCTTTTATCGGCGGTGCTCTTGCCGTTATTCGAGTACGCCTATACATAAGAGCTGAAAAACAGCGTGCAAAATACCTGGATTTGGTTCCTGAAAATGCCCTTGTTTTCATAAAGGAAATTATCAGGCAAATGCGCTACCGCAAAAAAGTCCGAGACGAAGTAAAAGCAGAACTTGCCGCCCACTTCGAGGATGAGCTGCGAGATTGTAAGACTGATGAGGAGAGAAGCAAAAAGGCTCTGGAGCTGATCGATGGTTTCGGCGACCCGAAACTGCTCGGAATTTTGTTAAGGAGGGCAAAGAAACGCTGCAGACCACTCTGGCGGACAGTGACAGCAAGGACGTTCCAGACAATCGGTGTTCTTATAATTTGCCTTGTTGTTTATGTAATCTGGTTT
>CAYLMG010000118.1:3671-5438 GCA_964384565.1 uncultured Pirellulales bacterium
AACGAGAAAAAAGAGCTTATGTCAGTTTTGCTTCCTCACCTTGCTGGTTATCGCCTTATAGCTCACAGATTGAATCTGCGGGCTCGCTTAAATGCCGAAAAAAATAACTTAAATCAGTCTTTCGATGATATTTTTACCTGCTGCAGACTCGGCAGACACTTAAATCGGGATTTTATTATAATCGAGCAGCTCGTCGGCATGGCAATCGAGAGTATATCTGTTAACACGCTTCGCGAAATTCTCAGCCGGTACCAGCCGGACCCAAATTCTCTAATTGGGTTACAATCGAACCTTGAAGAATTGGTTTCTTCCGATGATTTTAAGATAAGCTTCAAAACTGAGAAATTGTTTATATTTGATGAGGCTCAGCGATGCTTTACCGATGGAATCTGGGGCAGTCATTTGTATCTACAGCGGGTCGGTTCTATAGGAGGGGACGGCGCCTCTTCGGATTTTGAAATAATTGGTGAAGCTGTTTCTAATCCCGGCGTTGCCTTCCGAGTGCTGTTTACCCATCCGGACAAGGAACAGACGATTAAAACCGCCGAACAAATGTATGATTATTTTGAACAGATTTCAGTTAAGTCACCTGCCATGCTGCGCAACGAAGAAATTGATGTTGAAAACGAGATGATGGTAATGATTAAAGGCAATCTCCTGCTCGAGATCTTCACTCCTGCTTTTGGGCGAATAATTGAAATCAGTCATCGAAGCAAAATGCAAATTTATGCGACAATCACAATTATTGCTGCCCACCGTTACAAAAATGATAAGGGTAGTTTTCCTGATGACTTAAATGAGCTTGTCGCTGCTGGTTATCTTAATGATATTCCCATCGACTCTTTTAGTGACAGGCCGTTGGTTTATAAAAAAACAGATAACGATTTTATTCTTTATAGCCTCGGCAGAAACTTTGCTGATGAAGGCGGAGTTATGGGAATTGATGAAGATGGCAAACCGGAAATTTGGGAAGATAATGGTGATGCGGTTTTCTGGCCTGTTCAAAAATAAAACCGGGCAAATTTACTTATTAGTAACCTGCCCGGCTGATAGTTTATAGAATTTGTTGAAGATGTTGTTATTGATTAATAACAAAATTGGCTGTGCGTTTGGCTTTTCGCATTCGTCTGCGGTTTTTCTCGGAAGGCTTCTCGTAGTAGCTGTTTCGCTTAATATCCCGTATCAGACCTTCCTTTTCGCACAGCTTCTTGAAGCGTCTCATCATCTGCTGCACGCTTTCGCCCGCTCGAGCTTTGACTTTCAGCATATAAAAACGTTCTCCCTGCTCTAATGACAATACTTTTTAACTTAAAATTACCTTATCTTTGTATTCTCGGCGAAAATATAAAGACATTTCATTTTAATAAAAAAAATATTTTTTTAAAGCTAAAACCCTTTTTTTCTGCGATTTTCTGTTTAATGCATAAACTTTTTGGCTTGTAAAGCCGTTCTTTTTACTCACCACCTCTCTTGAATTAATTAATTATAATGCCTTATATTGAGTAATAAAAGCGAATTTGGTAAAATATTAGGGATTCTTTTCCGGGTTTATTGATAAGGTTTCGCAGTTGGAAAAATTCAGACAAACCTTAAGAGTCAGCAGGGAGCGGGCAATTTTGGTCGCTGCTGTCCTTGCCGAAGATGGCAGCGGTGATGATTTAGTTGAGCTTACTGCTCTTGCGGAAAGTGCCGGTGCTCTCGTCGTCGACAGGTTCCAGCAGAAAATCCGCCGTATAAATCCCGCTCTGTATATCGGTAAGGGAAAAG
>CAYLMG010000119.1:0-2863 GCA_964384565.1 uncultured Pirellulales bacterium
AGGAAGTTACCGCAATAAAACTGTATTGCAGGCTGGTCCGTCCATATCTCCATAGTTCTGCCGCTCTTCGGCTCATAGACCTTTGCCGCCAGCGACATTTCGCCCGCCTTGTCTTTTTTGAGGACCCAGTTATGGTCATAGCCGCCCCCAAATTTAAGAGGCTCATAATCGGTATTGACACGAGCACCTATCGCGGTCGCTTTTCTGAAGTCCATCGGCGTGCCTTCTACCGGACTGATTTCGCCGGTTGGTATCAGGCCATCATCGGTAGGTGTGAAAGAATCGGCATTCAGCATCAGCTCATGGTCGAGAATAGTCCCTGAATTATGCCCGCCAAGATTATAATAATTGTGCTGTGTAAGATTACAAACGGTAGTCTTGTCGGTTGTAGCTTCATATTCGACTGTCAATTCATCGTCATTTGTCAGCATATATACAACCTTGACTTTGAGGTTGCCGGGATAACCTTCTTCGCCATCTTTGCTTAGATAGCTAAGCTCAAGGCCGACACCATTATCAGCCTCAATTTCCTTTGCATTCCATACAACCTTGTCGAATCCTTTTATACCCCCGTGCAGATGGTTTATATTATTGTCATTCGTCGCCAGTTGATATTCCACACCGTCAAGCATAAATTTGCCTTTACCTATACGGTTGCCGTATCTGCCTATCAATGCTCCAAAATATGGAGTCGCCTTAATGTACTCATCAACCTCATCATAGCCCAGTACAATGTCACCGAGCTTGCCGCTCTTATCCGGCACCCATAGCTCGGTCATTATCCCGCCGTAATTGGTTATCTTTGCTACAAGGCCATTTGAATTGGTCAGCGTGTACAGCATTACCTGCTTGCCGTCTGCCTGTCCGTAAGGCTCTTTTTCGATACCCATTTTCTTCTCCTCAACTTCGCCCTTTTTGCAGCTGCAGAAAGAAATCAACATAACAGCCATTAAAACTAAAATCAAACCCTTTCTCATCTTAAAGTCTCCTAACAAATATTGATAACATTGCTTTATCTAAAACCAAATCTATAAGCTGCGATTGTCTGACAATTTTGTTTGCACTATTTTACTCAGCTTCATCCTCTCTGCAAGAAGATTTTGTACAAGAATTTACCCGCCTTCACATAAGAAATAATACGCCTATCCGACAGCATTAAACTACCTAAATCAACATTTAAACAAACTGGTTACTTTAAGCTACCTGAAACACTCAACCGCCCGCTCACGTATAATAAATATGATGTTAAGGACTTTAATACATAAACGGAGCGTGGTAAAATTGTCATTAACTCTCTTTCTGGCGGCATTTTTCATTGTCGGCTGCCCGGACGAAGAAAAGGCTAAGAGTATGGATAATCCGCACAAATTCGAAATCGAAACACAAAAATCGCAGTACAGACCAGAAAACCAGGATTACGAAAAAGCCACCTTCGCTGCAGGCTGTTTCTGGGGCATTCAGGCTGCTTATGAAACGGTTCCGGGCGTAAAATCGACATTAGTAGGCTATACCGGCGGAAAAACCGAAAATCCAACCTACAGGCAGGTCTGCTCCGACAAAACAGGTCACGCAGAAGCCGTGCTTATTGAATACAACCGCAACGAGATAACATATGAACAGCTGCTGGACGTATTCTGGCAGATACACGACCCAACCACACTAAATCGACAGGGGCCGGACTTCGGCAGTCAATACCGCTCTGCAATTTTTTACCATAACGAAGAACAAAAAAAAGCTGCAGAACTCTCAAAACAAAACCTGCAAAAATCAGGCAAATTCAAAAAGCCGATAGTCACCGAAATAGTCCCTGCATCTGCCTTCTATAAAGCTGAAGATTACCACCAGCAATACTTTCAGAAAAATAAAAATGTGACCTGCCACATACCTGAGTTTGCTCTTCAACCTCAAAAGGTTGTGAAAACCGAAGAGGAATGGAAAAAACAGCTTACAAAGATGCAATACGAGGTTACAAGAAAGAAGGCCACCGAGTCGCCCTTCTCCGGCAAATATGACAACTTTTTCGAAAAGGGCGCATACAAATGCGTAGCCTGCGGTAACGTGCTGTTTTCCTCGGAAACCAAGTTTGATGCCGGCTGTGGCTGGCCAAGCTTTTACGAGGCAACATCCGATGAAAAAATAGAAAAAAAACCTGACAGAAGCCACGGTATGGTACGAACCGAGGTTATATGCAGCCGATGCGGAGCCCATCTCGGCCACCTGTTCAAAGATGCACCTCAAACTCCTACCGGCCTTAGATACTGCATCAACTCAGCAGCTCTGGACTTCGAAGAAAAAAAGTAACAAGCCCCAAAAACAGGACAGATGCCCGAAAGCAAAATATGCTTTCCCCCGCCTACCTTATGACAAGAGGGCCGACTTTTTGCCGATTCTTGTCGCTTTTTAACAGAAATGCGGAAAAAATTTGGAAAATTCTTGAATAATTTTTCGAAAATTCCCTGAAAATAATGAAACATCCGGCTTCTTCCTGCGTCTTAATGTATAGAGAAAAGAAAATACAAAACACGGACTGCTGTCTTGCTTAGGCGGAGAAAAATCAACAATTATTTCGCTTATGCAAATAGATTGCTCTCAAAAGTCCGTGCTATCTTCCTCCGAAGGGCTGGCTGTTCTAACCAGCCCTTTTTTATTGACTTCAGGCCCCAAAAAGATACCATACGTAGCTATTATGAAACTGACAAAATACGGCTGGCCACAGGTACTGATATATCCCATTGCCATCCTAACGATAATGCTGTTTTGCCCATATGCAGCAGCTTTTATTCTTCCAAAATGGGCCATTTTGACCATCGAGTTGATTCTGGCGATAACATTTACAGGCGTCTTATACTTCTTCCGCGACCCA
>CAYLMG010000119.1:2963-5397 GCA_964384565.1 uncultured Pirellulales bacterium
GACGAGCCAAAAGAAAAAATAGTCGTCAGGCAAATAAGCGGCGCTATCGCGAGAAGAATCGTCTGCAAAACCGCCGCAGGTGAGAATTTAACTGGCGGACAAAAGTTTGGTATGATAAAATTTGGCTCAAGAACCGAGATATTGCTGCCGGCTCGAAACAACATCGAAACTCTCGTAAAGGCAGGTGATAAAGTAAAAGCAGGAGTTACACCGCTTGCAAGATATATATCGTAAAAATCAATAACTATGCCGAAATTAAAAACACAAGCTGCAAAACAGAACCTGCTGCGCAAGGTCCGCAGACAGAGACTAAAATACATAACGGTTCTGCCATCACTGATAACTATTCTCAATGGCGTATGCGGCTTTGCTTCGATCGTCCTTGCGGCACACGAAGAATTTGCAAAGGCCGGCTACGTACTTCTTCTGGCAATGATCGCCGATATGCTCGACGGCCGGCTTGCGAGAATAAGCAAAAGCACCTCAAGTTTCGGCGGTCAGCTCGACAGCCTCTGTGACATCATCAGCTTCGGCATCGCTCCCGCATTTTTGATGCTCAAAATTCTCGAAAACAAATTCGAATTTGCCGAACTCGAACTTCTCGAAAGATTCATCTGGCTCACTGCTGCCGCATACACAAGCTGCACTGCCATCCGACTGGCAAGATTCAACGTAGAAAACGAAGACCAGGAATCCGTCCATATGAGCTTCATCGGACTACCCACACCGGCAGCAGCCGGTGTCATCATCAGCCTGATTATCTTCCACGAAGAAACTCTGCCCAAAATCTTTAATACCAATTCAGCAACTTTCGCTATCACCGCAAACATTATTATCTATGCACTGCCATTTTTAGCGCTGGTACTGGCAGTACTAATGGTAAGCAGAATCAGATATCAGCACGTCCTGAATCAGTATATAAAAGGCAAAAAACCATTCGCCCACCTTACGTGGCTTCTGCTCGGAATTGGAATAATAATCTGGAACCTGCAAATTGCTTTAGTGGTGATTTTCTGCGGCTTTGCCGCAAGCGGATTTGCAAAATGGCTTTTCTATAAAGCCGCTCATAAAACAGATAACCTGATACCGCTGCCCACCGGCCAGTCCAATGCAATGGCTATTGATGGAGCAAATCCCCCCACCCAGAGCGACAACGCTTAAGGTATGTTTGTGTATGAAGAGCGGCCTGCGAACTTCTCTGACTAACATCCCTGCCGCGATTGAGTTCATAATAAAGCTCTGTAACAGCAGCGAGCCGCGCTAATATTGCTCTGCCTTCTCTGCTCGCCTCCAATCCTACTACCTGTAAACCGAAGCAAAAACTTTCGCCGTCTGCTGTCGGCAAAATGTTCCTGATTTGAGCACTAAACTCAAGTGCTGCCTCTGACGGCAAGGGACAAAACCTTACTTTAACAAACTGACCCTGCCGAAAATCCGGCCTCTCAGAAGCCCCAACGACCACCTGAAGCCCGCCTGCCGAAATATCTATCAGCTTGCCACGCCAGCGACGCTCCAGCTCCGCCTTCACTCTGCGACAACGACGATGCCACATTTGAACATCTATTACAAGCTTCTCCGGCACCCTCACACGGAAATAACTTCTGCGAGAAATCATCTCCATCTGGTCGGGAATCTCGAGAGTTATAATACCGCCGCCTCTCGGTGAAGACATACCAAAATCCATAACCTCAGCCTCGAATATAAACTTGCCGCCTTCACACTTAACAGACAAACCTACCGACTGACCAAGCTTAACATTAACGGGATGCGGCTTTCCGAGATACCCACAAATCTGCTCAAGAACGACAGGCTCATAACCTGTTGGCACAACTCTGACATCAAGCTTCTCAGAGTCAAGATTAACCAACAAAACCTGAGCCTTATGCCATTTGCCACGGGACAAATAGCACATCAAAGCGGGCCTTTTTTCCTCAATAACACGCTGTAAAACCTTATGCGGCTCAGAACCCCGAAGCAATACTACTTCTTTCACTTCCAAACCCCCTATATGGGCTGAAAACCCAAATCACCAACCCATGCACAATTACCCTCTTATTCAAAATATACAAAAGTTTTATTTATACACAAAATAACAAAACTATAAACCGATAAAAAATCAATGCCCGATAACTAAATTCGAGACAAAAACAGCACTAAACAAAAATATAAACTATTGATAAATCAACAAAATCATATATCCTAACCAGCAGGCGAAAACATAACAGCATCCGCAATTTATTAAGAGGTACGAAAATGACGGACAAAACACAAATTTACACGAGCCCCCTCGCAGAAAGAAACGCCTCCGAACAAATGGTGCAGCTATTCAGCGCACAGACAAAATTTACAACCTGGCGAAAGCTATGGCTGCAGCTTGCAAAGGCACAGAAAAGGCTCGGCCTGAACATAAAACAAAACCAGATTGACCAGATGG
>CAYLMG010000120.1:0-5319 GCA_964384565.1 uncultured Pirellulales bacterium
TGGAACATGCTGCCCGCATAGCCTGGTCTCTTGCCAAACGCAGCGCCGGTATTAATATCGACAGCAGCAAAGCAATAACAGCTATCACAACCAAAAGTTCGACCAAGGTAAAGGCTTTTTTGCTTTTCATAAGATACCCTTTCGAAAATGTGAGGTTAAAAAAACTTATTTAAAAATAACCTTGTACAAAGAAAAATCCTGCTCAAATTTCCCAATCTTCTCAACTTACCATATTAATTTTCATAAGTCAAGCAATAATAAACACTGTAACAAACACAAAAGGCCGTCATTTTGCCTTTCTCTGCAGCATTTTAGCCTGCAGTCTTATCAACTCTGATGCTGTAACAACCTCAGTTCTAAAATCACCATATATCACCCGGTAGCTGTCTTCAGAAATCTTCCAGTGCATCATTAACTCATCCTTATCTCCTTTTTCAACACCCTCGCCGTAATACACGACTTCTCTGCCATCCTGAAAAAAGTCGCTGGTTTCCGGTAAACCGGCCAGCATATTTTTGCTGGTTGCCATCTCGCCTTTTAGCAGGTATTTTACAAGAAGCTTACCATCCTGATATAAACCATCACTTCTTGAAACACCATCCGGCCAAAATGTTATACCTACAACCATCGCTGCAATTATCACTGCTGCTGCCGCGAGCTTGTTTACCCTTAAATCTATCATTATTCTTATAGTATCCAGGCCGCCTCTATGTCCGGACAGGTCGGCTGGAATCTTGCTTTTAATATCTGCTGCAAGACCCGGCCGGACATCTTCCTTCGTCCGTTCAGAAAGTTCGTTTAACAAATTTTCCAGCCTATCCTTTTCCATTATCATACTCAGCCTAAAACAAACTAATCTTATTAATAAACATTAACGTCCCAAAATGCCCTATGAGCTGACTACATTACCGTTTTACTTTACCTCTTTTCTCAGGGCTTTTAATGCCCTGTTTAACCTGCTTTTGAAAGTGCCCTTTCTTATACCCAGCGCATCGGATGATTCACCAATTGTCAAATGCTGCATATAATGCAATATCACTATCTGCTTGAGCTTAAACGGCAATCTTCCAACCGCATCTCTCAATCTAACAAGCTGCTCATTATGCTCAATCAGGCTTGACCCATCTTCACCGGACGCTTCTATATCAACATCAGCTAAGCTCACAGCACTGCTTGCTCCGTGCTTTCGCCAGTACAGCTTTGAAATATTGCCGGCAATGTGATAGAGCCAGCTTTTCAGGGCCCTGCCGCTTCGTAGCTGGCCAATGTGTCGCCAGGCCTGCAGAAAGCATTCCTGCGTCAGGTCCTCGCTCACTTCGCTGCTGTGTCCAAGCCTGCGCATATAGAGGTAAATCCGCTCATAATACTTGTCAATGAACTCAACCGCCGCTTTTCGCTCACCAGCCTGTAATCTGGTCGCAAGTGTTTCTTGCTTTTCCAAGTCGCCGCCCTTCCTGATAGGCTTTCGGGCTTACTTGTCCACCTTTTATGATGCGCAAAAACCGCCCTCTGTTCTGTTAGTTTTGTTATTTTTCAACTTTTTTCCACAAATTTAATTGCCTAAAAGTACATCCATCAGTGCCGCAATTTTCACCTCCAGACCCGGATTACCCTTCCGGTAGGTAGAATTTTGCTGTTTTTAAGAAAATTTTGCAAGCTGATTTTGCCTTAAAGCAACTTCTTCGTCGCGCCCTGAGAGTTAGTCTTTATTTTGCATTGGGACATAAGAAGATGTACTTTTAATAAGACCGGTTTTAAGAAAACGTAAACACGAGGCTCTTAAAATAAAGTTTAATACTCATAAGGAGCGCATAAAAAAGGCCGGATTTTGCCATTTCCGGCCTTTCTGAGACAGTTCTTAAAATATATATTGCAAGTTTATAAAAAATCTTGTACTGTCTCAACGCAGAAACCAAAACTAACGAAGAAAAGACTTCTATTACTATTGTAATTATATTCTATCCGGTCGAATTATTGCAAGCTTTTTTTCGAAAAACTTGTAATTTTTTTTCAAATTTTTCAAATCGAGCCGTTTTCAGGCGAAAAACCCGCCTTTTCAGGCCTTCCCCCTCGTTTTAAGAGCTTTAATTAGTGCGATTTTCCACAGCTTTACAGGAACACGTGCTTCCAAGAAACTTATATCGGGCACTTTATTGTGGTATGAGTCTTTATTTTTGATTGTCTCATATTAGATGCTTAAAAACTCTAAAATTCCTTGCAACTATCTCAGAACAGGCTTAAAATCCACCTTTTAATCTTAAAAGAGGAGAGATTATGTTAGCCAGACTGCATAGCGTCACTCTTGAGGGAATAGATGGTGTAATCTGCGAGGTTGAAGTCGATGTTGCTCGCGGCGGTTTCGAAAAAACACTCATCGTCGGGCTGCCCGATGCAGCAGTGAAAGAGAGCACTGAACGGGTTAAAAGTGCCATTATAAATTCAGGCTATAAGCATCCCAGGACGCAGTCCGTGGTTAATCTCGCTCCCGCGAATATCAAAAAAGAAGGCCCGGCATTCGACCTGCCTATCGCTTTGGGAATGCTTATGGGAAGCGGGGTATTTACCAGTTATATTGCCAAGGATTGTATCATTGTTGGCGAGCTCGCTCTCGACGGCAGGGTCAGGCCGGTGAAAGGTGTTTTGAGTATGGCGATGACCGCAGCAGCCAACGGCTACAGAGCAATTGTTGTGCCCCTTGAAAATGCCGGTGAAGCCGCCGTAGTTGGTGACATTGAGGTCTACGCAGTGGGCTCACTGGCACAGGCGGTCGGCTTTCTGAACGGACAATTACCGCTGGAAACTAACAGTATTGATATCGAGAAGATATTTAACATCGAAAGTCACTATGATGTGGATTTTTCCGATGTAAAGGGACAGGAATCTGTCAAACGGGCATTAACCATCGCCGCAGCCGGCGGCCATAATATTTTGATGATTGGACCGCCGGGCGCGGGCAAAACTATGCTCGCTCAGAGAATGGCTACGATTATGCCGCCGCTGAGCCTGACAGAGTCGCTCGAGACAACGCGCATTTATTCTTCGGTTGGTTTATTGCCGAAAGGCAAGGCATTGATGGCTACAAGACCTGTACGCTCACCGCATCATACAGCAAGCGGCCCTGCCCTCGTTGGCGGCGGAACTATTCCAAGGCCGGGCGAACTGTCTCTCGCACATCACGGAATTTTATTTCTCGATGAGTTCACGGAATTCCCGCGTAATGTTCTCGAAATGATTCGCCAGCCGCTCGAGAGCGGCACCGTCACCGTATCCCGGGCAAAAAGAACTATAACTTACTTCGCCAGTTTCCTGCTTGTTGCTTCCTGTAATCCCTGTCCCTGCGGCTTTTACGGCTCGGGCGCAAGAAGATGTAGATGCACACCCGGCCAGATAGAGCGCTACCTTTCGAAAATCTCCGGCCCGCTGATAGACAGAATCGATATGCACATAGATGTCCCCGCAGTAACCTTCACCAAACTACGTTCAAAAACAGCTCAGTCGGATTCGGCCGGTATAAGAAAAGACGTAATAAAGGCCAGATGTGCCCAGGCGAAGCGATTCGGTGACGGCAGGGTAATAACAAATGCCCGGATGACTCACAAACAGGTTCGAAAGTTCTGTGACCTCGATTCGCCTTCCGAAATGCTCCTCAAACAGGCAATGACCGAATTCGGTCTTTCCGCACGTGCACACGATAAAATCTGCAAGGTCGCCCGAACCATAGCTGACCTGGCCGACTGCGAAACAATCGCCCCGGAACACATCGCCGAGGCAATCAGTTACCGCAAATTAGACAGGAAATTGTAAGAAGTTTTTGGAAACAACAATGGTAGTTCGAACTGAAAATCTCCCTTTTTTGCCTATACCTTTATTTTGCCTATCTTCGGTCTACTTTTTTCTTTGGATGTTTTACAAAGCCTTGTAATTGTTACTCGGCAGACTTGGGAATAGCTTTTGTGCCGCGACAATCCACCAAAACAAGGATTTGAAGTTAGGATGCCGTTGAAAGGATTGTTTGAGTAATTGGCGTGCCTTTTCTCGCAATCCTTCTTTAATTGCGCAGCGTCCGGCCCTATAGCCTTCTTTGCTAAGTCTTTTCATTGCTCGATGCAGTGTTATCACTTCTGTAGCATTATGGCTGAAATCATTCTCGTAAGCATGTTCGAGTACATCCAACTCTATCTTTCGATTAGCAAATGAAAATTGTGATAAATTACCGGAATGGCGGCGGCGCTTAAATGCTGGTTTTTCTAACGGTACGAACCTATAGTTCAAAGAAAGTTTCAACCAGAGAGCATAAGGGGCACAAACCGGCAATGAAATGTCAAAACCACCAGCTTCTTCAAGTAGCTTCTTTCTGCACATTGTTCCGCACGAGTGGACGTAAATATACTCGAATAAATCTGCCGCTATGTACCCGGAAGGCAGTTTACGTGGTTTTCGTTTGACCTTCTTGCCTCTCTGGTCTATGCCTATATATGAGCTATACGCAATCACATCAGAACCGTTATCTTCAACAACGTTCACAAGCTCTTCAACTGCATATGGAAAAAGGAGGTCGTCTGAGTCGATAAATGTAACGTATTCAGCCTCAGCTAACGCGAGCAGTTTGTTTCTGGCTGCGGGTTCGCCTTGGTTTTTCTGCCAGAAGTATTTGATGGGGTAATCGGCCGTTTTCAGCATTCGTTCGGTACCATCGGTTGAACCGTCATCGACTACTATGACTTCGTAATCTTTATATGTCTGCGCAAAAACGCTTTCAAGCGTTCCCTTGAGATAGTCTTTGCGATTATATGTCGGGATACAGATACTAACTTTCGGCATATTAAATCCCATTAACAATGAGCTTTAACTCTATATGGCGTAGACCTATCGAGCGGAACCGATAGGTATCAACGCGTCGGCATACCCATCCAATATCATAGTTGCAAATAAACTTAACAATGGGGCGCCAATTTTGCAAATATTATTTTTACTTCATTCGAGCGAGCGCGATTGGAAGGGCTGAAACTAAGGTCTAAAAAAAGCTTGAAAAAGAATCAAATATACTGCCTAATTATATGACGTCTTTGACCCAAAACGCCTATGGTGGCATATGAATGTACAACCAAGGTTAAGCTCGAAAGAACAATATGCTAAAACGATATGCGACATTTGTGACTTTGTTTCGCTCTGCCAGCGATGTTTGTATTATCGGTTGCATTTGGCTGTCTGTTTTCTATGCTCGATTTCACTCGGGGGTATTTACCATAACTAAGGGAATACCTGATTTCAAAAGGCATCTGATATTGACTCTGCCCATTGTTTTCATTTGCTATTTGA
>CAYLMG010000121.1:0-2393 GCA_964384565.1 uncultured Pirellulales bacterium
CGTGTGCCGGACTATTTTTCTTTCTTTAACGATACTGTTGCAGACGTTCTGATTGAGAACTGCAGGTGGATTAAGGAGCTGACCGGCGGCAGGAAGATTGTCGGGACGTTTTACGGTTATCTGTGGTGCAACTTTCCGAATTTGAGTGTGAACCATACGGGACATCTTGGTATTGCGAAAGTTTTCAGCTCACCTTATGTTGATTTTATAGCAAGTCCGTATACCTATGATAATAAGCAAATCGGCGGGCCAAATAATTCGCAGACACTACCTGAATGCGCACTTATGCACGGCAAGCTTTACTTCAACGAGGTCGATACGGAAACCCACCTTCACCAGCGACAGTGGCGATGGGGAAATTGTCTGAATAACCCGAAGAACTTCGATGAAACCAAGGGACTGCTAATCCGCGACTACGGCTATGCGCTGACGAAGGGATTTGGTATGTGGTGGACGGATTTGCACGGTGGTAACTTTCATGATGAGCAGATAATCGGGCTTTTGCGAAAACTTAAAAAGATAGACGAGAAATATATCGATGTCGATAAACGTTCCAATGCCGAAGTTGCGGTAATACTCGACGAGGAAACTTTCAAGTATTTCGGTGACGGCGAGCCGCTGTTTAATGCTTTGCTGACCGCACAGAAGCAATGGCAGCTTGGTTATCTCGGGGCACCCTGGGAGCCTTATTTACTGACCGACATAGACAACGAAAATATGCAGGACTTTAAGATGTATATCTTTCTGAACACTTTCTATGTCACTGAAAAACAGCGGGAAGCGATTCACAAACGGTTGAAACGAAACGGCGCGACCGCTGTCTGGATTTATGCGCCGGGCTATATAGAAGAGGACAAACTATCGGTTGAGGCGATGAGTGAATTGACGGGTATCAAGATTGCAGAGAGCAGCACGAGCGGCGAATTGAGAGTTGAGATTACCGATTTCGAGCATAATTATACAAAGTCGCTTCCACGAGGATTTGCGTACGGGACAAACGTTGACGTTGAAAATATCATTCGCTGGTACGACCACCAGATTTATCTAAAAGACCCACGTGACCCGTCTCTGCGCAGGGATTTGCCGGGCTTTAGAATCAGCCCGCGATTCTATAGTGACGACGCAGAGGCCAAGGTATTGGGGAGGCTGGCTGGAGTTGATAAACCCGGCCTGGTGGTCAAGGAGGAGGCGGGCGGCTGGACTTCGGTTTACTCCAGTGCGCCGATTTTACCTGCAGCCTTGTTGAGGAATATTCTGCGTGACGCCGGTGGGCATATTTATAGTGACGCCAATGATGTTGTCTACGCAAATAAAATTATACTGTGTATATACGCACCGAAAGGCGGGACACGGAACGTACATCTGCAGAAAAAGGCGAAAGTTATTGACATGCTTGAAGATAAGGTCATCGTCAACGGCGTAAAGGATTTTGACTTAACAATGTCACCGAATGAAACAATTCTGCTGGGCCTTGAGGAATCGGTTGAGTCGGGAAAACAAGAAGGAACATTTTTGAGTTACGAAGCGAAAGAAGATATTGAGCTTACGGCTGATCCAAACTCGGATTTCTGGAAGGGAATCAATCCGATCAAAATCGGCAGTAATATCCAAGGAGGAAAGGCAGAGAAGTACAGCTCCGAGGCTCGTTCGAGGTGGACGAAAGAAAATATCTATTTTCTGTTTTCGGGTCTTTACGAAAAACTAACTTTAAAACCTGAGCCCGATACAGAAAAAGAGACTTATAAACTATGGCAGTGGGATGTGTTCGAGCTTTTTGTCGGTTCAGATTTCGAGCATATAAATTTGTATAAGGAATTTCAGGTGTCACCACAGGGAGAATTTTTAGACCTGAATATCGATTCAACGAGACAAAGAATAGGGTATTCAGATGAAAGGTTCTGGGACAGCGGTTTTAAGGTTAAAAGCCGTTTGGACAGGGATGAAAAGATATGGTATGCGGAGATGCGGATACCGATAAAGGCAATCGATGGGCGTACGCCGAAAGCCTGTAATGAGATGCGAATTAACGTTTACCGGCTTGGAGGAACGGAGGCTGAGCGTGACTTCTTTCTTGCCTGGCAGCCGACAGGAGTTTGGAATCCGCATAAACCAGAAAAGTTCGGTAGGCTGAAGCTTGTAGAAAAACAATGAGAAAGCATTTATCTTTCGATGAGGGTTTCTTCGACTTTGATTCCGAAGTGTCTGCCGGCTTTTTCGATGTGGCAGATGACCTTGTCGCCTTTTTTCAGTTCTGTTATTGAAATTGCTTTGCCGTCCGGTGCAACGAGGCGAATCGTCTCGGCGTTCTGCATAACCAAACTTATGGGCTGAGCCTCGGCTTCGGCTTCGATGAGCATCATAGGGCGCTTTTCAATCTTGTTTCTGCCAAGATA
>CAYLMG010000121.1:2493-5224 GCA_964384565.1 uncultured Pirellulales bacterium
GTGCAGGTATCGAGGCAGGAGCGGTCACCCATACCAAGCTGTTTGATATTTTTTATGGTTGCGGCTACAAGCTGGATTTTTTCGCTTACACCGTGAAGAAAAGCTGCGCATTTTTTAATCTCGTTGACGTCGGTGGTGTCCAGTACAACGCCGTCGACGCCTTTTTCGAGGATTTCGGCCATTAACTTTGCCTGCTCGGTGTTTTCGACCTGTACCAGGATATTTGTACCTCTTCTTGCGAGCAGATTCTCAATTGGAATGATAGTCCAGTCGAGCATTCGCAGGACGACTATTCTATCGGCTGGCACTGCGGCGGCCTTATCCTCGTCGGCTTTGCCTTTTATATCGATGAATTCGACGTCTTTTCCGGGTATGATGTCACCATTTTTTTCGACAGTTTTAATTTTGCCGAACTCGCGCACGTTCTTGCTCCGGCCGTCGGGCAGAATGACAGCTTCTGCGCCGCCTTCGAGAGCGGATATCACAATCTCCTTATTATAGGGGATGGCATTTACCCACAGCTTTTTCATTAACACATCCTTATATCTTCAATATCAGTTTTTAAGAAACTGCACAGCATCTTCGACGGTAGCATCCTGGTGTACCATTTTGCAGAGGGCTGCGACCATTTTTTCCGGCTGTTTGTGCTGAAAGGCATTTCTGCCGATAGAAAGGCCTGCGGCTCCGGCTTTTAATGCTCCAGCGACCATTTTGAAGATGTCCTCGTCGCTGTCCATTTTCGCGCCCCCTGCGATAACAACGGGAACGGGACAGCCCTGGACGACTTCAGTAAAGCTTTCGGTGCTTCCTGTATAAACGACCTTTACGATGTCGGCTCCCAATTCCGCTGCGACCCTCGCTGCGTGCTTGACGTTTTTTACATTGTATTCATCCTTGATTTTAGAGCCGCGGGTATACATCATAGCGACAAGCGGCATCTGCCATTCGAGACATCTTTCGCTTACATAGCCGAGCTGGCCGAGCATCTGGCTTTCTGTTTCTGCGCCGAGGTTTATATGTACGGATACGGCATCGGCACCGAGTTTTATAGCTTCCTCGACGTCACAGACGAGCTCTTTTGCATTGGGGTCAGGTCCAAGTGCAGTGCTGGCGGATAAATGTACAATCAGGCCGACATCTTTGCCTGCCCCTCTGTGGCCTGCACGGACAATGCCCTTGTGCATAAGGATAGCATTGGCACCTCCGGCAACAACCTTGCTGATGGTCGAGCGCATATCTTCAAGCCCTTCGACCGGACCGACGGTTATACCGTGGTCCATCGGAATAATTACCGTTCTGTGAGTTTCACGGTCTATTATTCTCTCAAGCCTTATACTTTTGCCTATCATAAAAGCGTCTCTCCTATAACCAAGTGTTTATTTAACTATAAATCAGTAATGTACTTAAAAAAAATCAAAAGGCAAGTAAAAAACGGCTAAATCCCGATTTCCAAGGTGCAAGACAGACCGAATAAAGAAATCAAAAATATGGATTCTTTTCGGCTTCATAGATAATTTTACGTCATTTTTTGCCCTTGTCTTTAGCACAAATCGCTGCTATATATGTTAGCTATGACATATTTAACATTACCAATATCGGCAAACAGTTTCGATAGAGCAGTTGAGCAAATAAAAAGAGCACAAAAAGCAGGTGCTGAAGCGATTGAACTGCGCACCGATTATCTCGAGGGATTAAAATCTGAGCTGGCGAAGCGGTTGATTTCTGAGGCGAGGGGGATTTGTAATCTGCCTTTGATATCAACCTGCAGGGATAAGAAAGAAGGCGGCTGCTTCGATTATCCGAACGAATTAAGAGTAGATGTTCTTACAGCAGCGATAGAGGCAGGTGCTGATTTTATCGACTTTGAATACGACAATTTTCTGCTGCAGGAAAACCGAAAAAGGATACAATCGGCACTTGAGAAAAATAAAAAAACAAGGCTGATACTATCGGCTCATAATTTCAAAACAAGATTTGAAGATATCAATAAGCTATACAGTAACATAAAAGATAGTTACCCTGCAGCCGTACCGAAACTTGTCTATACGGCGAATCATATTAATGATTGTTTTGAAGCATTTGATGTTTTGCATACAGCAAAGGGTAATTCGATTGTTTTCTGTATGGGCGAGGCGGGGTTAATAAGCAGGATTATTGCAAAAAAGCTGGGTTCTCTTGTTACATTTACCTGCCTTGATGAAAAAAGTGCGACGGCCCCGGGGCAGATAAGCATAGAAAAATTTAAGAAGTTGTATCGGTATGACACTATCGACAGCAAGACCGAGCTTTACGGCATAATCGGCTCTCCGATAGAACATTCAATGTCACCTTTGGTTCATAACGTATTGTTTGCCGAGATTGGTGTTAATAAATTATACCTGCCGCTGCTCGTCGAAGGCGGCAAGGATGAGTTTGATGAACTTTTTAGAGGTATACTGAAAAGAGGCTGGCTCGATTTTAAGGGATTCAGTGTTACGATACCGCATAAGCAAAATGCACTTGGATTTGTTAAGATAAAAGGTGGTTCTATTGAACCACTGGCAGAAAAAATCGGCGCTGCTAACACAATAATAATTAAGTCACAAGTCGCAAGTCACAAGTCACAAGTTACGAAGCTCGCAGCTTATAATACCGATTACGCGGGTGCTATGGATGCGATTATAGATGGTATGAAAATCAGCAGAGATGAATTAAAGAATATGGGGACGGCTGTTATTGGGGCTGGAGGAGC
>CAYLMG010000122.1:0-5202 GCA_964384565.1 uncultured Pirellulales bacterium
TCCAGGCCGATATTGGCAAGTCCTATGGCGTTGAGCATTCCTGAATCGGTTTCGACTATCCGCGGGTCGGGATTGCCTTTACGGGGCCTGGCTGTTATGCTTTTTGTAATGAATCCGCCGAGCGAATTTACGTCGAAAAAATCAGCAAGCTCGTCGGCATAGCCGCATGTCCCCGACGCCGTAAAGACCGGATTCGCCAGCTTCAGCCCAGCAAATTCAATGATAGTATTAATGTCTTTTGCCATTCTTGTAACTATAATAGTTTGTTAGCTATCTGAAAATAAATTAATGATTATCTATTTCTGTATTTTGGTTTTGTATCTCACTTTCCAGAATTTTTATGATGTTTTGATTATTTCCTGAAATCATTATACAGCTGATTATTTTTTTTATGTCATCTTCTTTGGGGTCTGGTTCAAAATGTTTGGATAAATATTCACCAAAAGAAGTTACTACTTCTTCACTTTCTAAAACAGATTCTGGATCTGGTGCAATTTTATGAAACATCCCGACAAAACTATTATTTTTATTTGATTCGAAAACAATTGAATGAAAGTCATCTATTAAAGTGTCACTTCTCGTGATATCATATAGCCCCTGAAATAAGCCGTCGATTGTTAGTACAAGGTGTTTAGAATTAACTAAATATATATGACCATCTTCTTTTGGCTGGTTTGTATGAGAAAGAACGTATAGTATTCTTTTTTCTTCCCAGCCTTCTTCGTAATTATCCATGCTTATGACTTCTAAATAGTTTGCTCTGATGTGATAATCTTTTGGATTAATATTGTTTGGTAATTTAAATACATGCCATGATGGTTTTTTAAGTGTTCGTTTATCTTTGTACAGCGTGTAAGTACATTTTTCAGCTGGTGATATTATGTGCTCGCAATAAGCAAGGGGTGCCCAAAATTTCTTCATATAAACATCGATAATAAGTACGGAGACTAATATCGAAAGGAATAACGACCCAAGAATAATGCCGAGAAGCCTCTTTTTTCTTTTTAAACAATGATAAGAGGATAAAGCAAAACCGGTCAACACCAACAGAATGATTATAAAGGATAAGTAAACCCAAATTTTCATGTATTTATTTCTTCTTCTTTATTTTTTAATATTATGTTTTTTCCTGTCTAAAATATTATCTCCTTTGCATTAAACACTGGGCCGTCAGTGCAGCACATTTTGTAGGTAGTCTCGTTCGAGGCTTCGAGTTTACACTCGACTGCACAGCCCTGGCATATACCGAGACCGCAGGCCATTACTCTTTCCATACTAATCTGGCAGTCAATACCTCTGCTGTTCGCAATCTGGGTTACTTTTGCGAGCATCTCTTCAGGCCCGCAGCCATAAATGATGAGCTGCTCTTTTTCCTGCTGTTTTTTATCGAGAAGCTTTTCGAGGTGCTCGGTTACGAAGCCGGCCAGTCCGGCAGAGCCGTCGTCGGTTGTGAGCACGCATTTGATTCCGCATTTCGAAAAATTTCCGGCATCGAAAGGGAGCTTGTCTTTGGTTTCTGCCCCGGCGATTGCAATAACTTCAATGTCGGGATAATTCCTTGCAAGAACGTTTGCCAGATGCTGCACAGGCGGGCTGCCCATACCGCCCGCAACGAGAACAGCCAGCTTTTTCTCTGCCGGCACTGAAAAGCCGTTACCCAGCGGCCCGATTACGCTAACGGTGTCAGCAGCCTTCAGTGTCGTCATTCGAAGCGTTGCAGGCCCGACCACACAATACAGAATTTCCGCAATAGTCCTGCCTGCGTCGGCAACTATATCGCAAAAACTAAAAGGTCTGCGAAGTATTATATCCCTTTTACATTTATCCTTTAACTCTTCGGGTACATGTTCTGCCAGCGGCAGGGCGGTCTTGCTTAAATCGACTTCGGCAAACTGACCCGGGATGGCCTGCCTAAAGGCATCCGCTCCGGCTCCCTCAAACTCCAGGTCCAGCCTGTAAAAACAAACACCTGTTTGCTTATTGAGCTTTACCAGAGCGTCGAAAGGCCCTTTTTTCATAACTTTTATTTTTTCGGCTGACAATTTTCTTAGTCTTCTAAATCGAATACTTTTATGCCGTCCACCACTTTACAGATGTGCACCGCAAATTTATCAGCGTAATCAGGGTGACTTCGCGGATAATCCGTCTCGACGGCTTTTTTGAGCTTTTCGACGCTTTCAGCCTTGACGATTGCACCCGATGCTCCCTTGTCACCGCCGCCCAACATTCTCTCACCGAGGCATCCCTCAACCGAGCGGGCGATATCGCACATAGTCTCAAGCTCAGGCCCGCTTATTTTGTAATCGTCCCGCAGCCCGATTCCGTCTTCTCTGAAAATCGAGCCGACCTTTTCTATGTTGCCTGCCTTCCAGGCATCGAGCATCTTGTAGAAACGCTTCTGCGCACCGAAGATATATTTGAGCCTGTCACAAAGGTCGGCATACTTTTCTGAGCATTTGCTCATTATTTCATCGTAGAGCTTTTTGTCCGTAATATCTGCGAGGCATTTTATCCTGTAATCATTTTTTTGAAGGAGCGAGACGAGCTGCTCGCATTCGGCCCTGCGTATCTTGTACGTTGATTTTTCAAGGCCGGGTCTGACAGTACCAGTATCGAGACCCACAATTCTAAAATCAGAAGCAGCTTTACCCAGCGGCACGTATTTTATCGAGCGGTCTTTCGGGTTGTAATGTGTCCCCATTGCTTCTTTGGCAAAGTATATCATAATCTGGTCGAGCTGGCCGCAGGGAGAGCCTACGTAGTCATTTTCCACGGCCTGGGCCATATCAATAATTTTGAAATCGTCTTTGACTTCTATTTCGTTGACGTCGAGCAGTGACAATATCAGGTTCAGTGTAAGCGATGCGCTTCTGCTCATTCCGCCGCCGGGAATGTTACCCCATATAACGGCGTTGATACCCTGTTTTAGCTCAAAGCCTTCTCTTCGCAGGATAAATTCGACACCGTACGGGAATCTCGCCCAGGTATCGGCAATCTCGGCAGATTTGGGCTCGGGGACACTGCCTAAGCTAAATTCAATAATACCGTCGTCGGTGAAATTGCCGCTAAAGAGTTTGCTCTTGGCAGAGCCGCTCTGCTTATATGCCATCCAGATGAACCTGTCTGTCCCCACGCCGAAAAGCTCTGTACCATTGTAATCCCCGTGCTCAACGCCAAGACAAAACCTCGACGAAGTCCTTCTGACCTTGCCGCCCGCTATATCGACTTTTTGCTTTGCAGCAAGTTCTTTGAGCGTCTGAATTGCTTTTTGCTCTTCTTTATCAGGTAACATTTGCTCAACACCTCTTTATTACCAGAATATTATGTAAAGCGATACAGTCACCAATATCACGAGAGTTCCCAGCCAGATAACTGACGGAGTTGGTCTCATATCGAACTCTTTGCGAACCGGCAAAACTTTTGGCTCGGCGAGAGGTTTCTTCAAGGTAATAATGAGCATTGTTAAAAGCACCACCCCGAACGTGATTGCCATCCGGTTCAAAAATGCGATTTCACCAAATTGCCAGTGCAAAAAGCCATAAACCGGTACCGTAATAAGCAAACCGGTTACACCGGCCATCGGCGGGACTCTCTTGAAAATCATACCGAATACAAACACCGCCAGAATACCCGGTGAAATATATCCCTGAAACTCCTGGATGTAGGTGAATATCCCCATAAATCTCGGGTCTCCTAACTTTGGAGCTATAAACATACCTATCACTACGAACGCCGCCGTCGCTACACGACCCATCAATATAAGGGTCTTTTGAGATGCATCCTTTTTCCAGTGGCGTTTGAACAAATCCATTGTGAAGATTGTCGATGCAGAGTTCAGCATCGAGGCTAATGAACTGATAACCGCCCCGCTAATAGCGGCAAATATAAATGCCCTGACACCCGGCCCCACGAGATTTCTTATCAGCAACGGATATGCTCTGTCGGTTCCACCTTCAGCGGTCATTTGGTCACCATAGAGCTGAAGCGCCATAATACCGGGAAAGATGATTATAAAAGGAATGGTTAGTTTCAGAGCTGCTGCAAAGATGATTCCAAGCTGGCCTTGTCTGAGGGTCTTTGCCGCTAATGTTCTCTGGCAAATATACTGATTAAGACCCCAATAGTAAAAATTAGGAATCCACAAACCAATTACAAGCGCCGTCCACGGCAGCACCGAGTGGCCTTTGGGAAGTATCATGTGAAGCTTGTCAGCGTTATGTTCAAAGAAATTTCCTACACCTATTACTTTGAACCCGAGTACCATAGTAATCGCACCACCAATAATAAGTGCCGAGCCTTGAAATAAATCCGCCCAGGCTACCGCCTTCAGCCCGCCCCAAATCGTATACAGTGCCGCTATACCACCTATGACCCATACACCGTATAGCAGGTGTCTTGGGTTCTCAGAATCGCCGAATATTGTTTGTAATGTCAGACCTCCGGAATAAATCACTGCTGCAATTGTAACGCCGACGTATATCACCATGGTATAAAAGGCCATGATTGCTCGTGCTGAGGAGTTGTACCGATATTCCAGATACTCCGGTATTGTAAATATTCCGCTTCGCAGAAACTTCGGAAGAAAGAAAATCGCCACAAAAACCAGCACAATCGCTGCCATCCATTCGTAGCTGGCAATAGCCATACCTGCTATGCCGGCTCCCTGACCGGCCATTCCTACAAAGTGCTCGGTTGAAATGTTGGCCGCTATCAGCGAAAGCCCAATAAATGGCCAGAGCAAACCACGACTGGCGAGGAAAAAATCCTCACTAGTTCTTTCGCGTCGGCTCTTGTACATACTAACACCGACGACAACACCAAAGAAAGCAATGAATACGATGATATCTCCGCTGGTCAGTCTTACTCCTTCTGCTAATATCGCTTCCATAATTTTATCCTTCCATAAATTTGACAATTTTCAGTCCCTGAAACCTGGCTTTGCGTAATTATAACAGCCTGTTAGATACCTGCAATAATTAATGCCATTTCTATTAAATAAGTTTCTCTTTTCTAATTTGTCATTCCGCACGACTCGACTGAGCTTACCGAAGTCTTGGTGCGGAATCCATCGTCTAAAAGACTGGATTCCCGCTTGCGCGGGAATGACACAAAAGCTATAGTTTCTTTTTGGAAACGGCACTAATATAAAACGAATATGTATGCGGATTATTCTGCACCGGCAGTTTTACCGAATAATGTTAG
>CAYLMG010000123.1:0-5186 GCA_964384565.1 uncultured Pirellulales bacterium
TGTAAAGGGGGTCGCCTATAAGGATAAGCTGCCACGAATTATACGGCTTTGTATAGTAATACGCCTCGGCCAGACAAAGACCGTCAAGCAGATGTCTGAAAAAAGCCTTCGGTTCAGGAAAAGTATGTAAGTACGGCTCGGCCACAGCTCCTATTGTCACGCTAACACCGTCTGTTAGCATAGCAGGACACCATTGGCTGCTGTTGGCATCACGAAGATTTACCGCTTCGAGACTCGATATGTGAATCCCAATTGCACCATCCACAAAATCGAAGGCATCGACATATTTTTTCAGGCTGTGCCAGCCGCAATAAACGGCTGTCGCCGGACACTGGTTCGGCTCAAAAAGCTCGGCTGTGTTTTCTTCGAATACTCTTTTGCCCTCAGCCTTAAACATCGAAGCTGTTTGTGCAAGCGAGCGGTCGTATTGTTCGTAGATTTCGATGTCTTTTTTTACTTTTGAGTATCCGCTGTCTATATATACATTGCCCGCGAGCCCTTTCTTCTCAGCCGAGAGCGCCTTATCTACGAGGTTCTTTGCTATTTCAAAGCTCGGCCCATCCAGCCGGCTGACCATAAGCATTGTCGAGCTTTGACGAAGAATATTGTTACTAAGCTCATTTATCTGCCATCGATACAGTTCATAATCACCGCACAGCACCATCGACAATTCGCTGTCCACCGATGCGTTTGTCTCTTTGCCTTCAATCCTGTCGAGCTCTAATTGCAAAAGTGCGATTTTTCTCTCAGTTTCTTTCTGCTCTGCTTCGTCGGCACCGCTTTCTTTTTTAATTTGCTCGAGTAATTCTTTTAGCTGCTTTAATTTCTCCTCGTGACCTTTCAGTTGGTCTCTTTTACCAATCCTGAACGGCACACCGTAGGTCGTCACTAAGCATCTGATGTGGTAAAACTCCGGGTCAAGCAGTTTTTTGCGAATAGGTCCCGCAAGTTTTTCTTCGTAATCCTCCCTGCTGATTTCATCTGCTAATTTTTCACCGAGGCGAAGATTGAGAATATTTTCCTTAGGAACCTTTCGCACTTTGCAGTAATATTTTGCAAGCTTTATCGATGCCTCAATGTTACTATTTGCAATTACCAGAATCTGCTTGCTCTCAAGTGCCTGCGCGGTGACCGTCATCAATAAAATCACGGATATGGTAAAAGCTGTTCTGATTTTCATTACGGAAATGATACCTGAAAAACCTGCTCATTCAATTGTTTTTTGTGGTCGAGTTCTTGTTAATCATTACCGTGAGCTCGATAAGGCAGCTCTATCGGGTACTGGTGTATGATTTCATCGTAGTCGTCGAACCAGCAGGCTTTCGGATTACTTCTGAAAACAAGGAACTTACCGCTGTCTTTGTCGTCAGCTGCACGATGGTACTTGAAATATACAAACTCCTTAGTCTTGCCTACGATTTCAATCTTGCCTGTCGAGTGGCTTATTACGTATCGTGCACGCTTTGCCAGCCCGCTTACTTGTGACTTGGCCTGTTCGAAAATCTCGTATCCCTCTTCTATCGGTACTGTATAAGCCTTGTTGCCGACCGCAGGCCTGCACTGGAAAACGTAATATGGTATAACACCGATGAAGGAAAGCCTCGCAAGAAGCTCTGCTAATGTATGAGGATTATCATTGATGCCCCGTACCAAGGGTGTTTGGTTGCACATCTTTGCGCCGGCATTTTGAATAAGGTTACACGCCTCTATCGCAACCTCGGTAATCTCACGCGGATGCACGAAATGTGTAATAACGTATAACTTCTTCTCGTCGGTGCTGTATGTATTTATCATCTCCAGAAGTGACCCATCTTCGATTATCCTGTAGGGATTATAAACCGGTATTTTAGTCCCTATGCGAATAATCTGAACATGCTCTATTTGTCTTAATTTTGAGATAAGGTTTTCGAGTTTACCTGTCGGCAGCATCAGGGGGTCGCCGCCTGTCAGCAGAACGTTCGTAATTTCATTATGTTTGGAAATATATTCGAGAGCGCCCTCGATATCCTGAAGGTAATCTTCGTCTGTTTTTTCAATGAAGACTCGCTTTCGGAAGCAATAGCGGCAAAGCCCCGCGCACTCATTGCTCACGAGTAAAAGGGCCGTTGAATTGTATTTATGCTCCAGGCCGGGCAGAATCGTATATGCCTTCTCGTTGGATGGGTCGAGTCTTCCCCACCGCTCGAGCTCCTTCGGATGCGGTATTACTATATGACGTATCGGGTCATCCGGGTCCGACCAGTCAATAAGCGAAAGATAATAGTCATTGCACCGAAACGCAAATTCTTCGGTAACCTTCTTTAGTTTGTCCTTTTCCTCTTCGCTCAACTTCTCTAATTGCTCTATTCGTGTGAAGTATTTTCTTGTACTCAGTGTCTTTTCTATCATCTGTTTTCTCCAGATTTATCTCGGACTAATAAATATTTCTTAGCATGCCCCCCCTTATCATCCTGACTTGCCAATTACTATTTTATAATATTTTTGTCGGAAAATCAAGGACGCAGCTTAATAATAATCGCTGAAATTTTGATATTATTATCGGGCCTCTTTTATGGCTGCAATAATGTGGGTTTATAGCTGTTAGACTAACGAAAAAATTATTTTTTATCTGTTTGCCGAGACTTTCTATACCACTCGATTGTCGCTTTCAGCCCTTCTTCGAAATCTGTTTTTGCTTCGAATCCGAAAAGTTCCTTCGCTCGTGACACATCTAATCTTCTTCTCGGCTGGCCGTCCGGTTTGCTGCTGTCCCAGCGAATCTCGCCCTCGAATCCGGTCAGCTTTACGATTCTTTCTGCGAGCACCTTTATCGTTATTTCAAAACCCGCTCCGATATTCACCGGCCTGGCTCCGTTATAGTGCTCCGTCGCTAACAGAATCCCCTCCGCAGCGTCTGCGACATAAATAAACTCTCGGCTCACCTCGCCTGTCCCCCAGCACTCGATGTGTTTTTTCCCCTCTTCGATTGCATCGACGCATTTTTTTATCAGAGCCGGTATCACGTGACTGCTCGCCGGGTCAAAATTATCGCCTGGCCCGTAAAGATTTACCGGCAAAAGAAATATCGAATTAAATCCATACTGCGCTCGATATGCCTGTGATTGAACCAGCAGCATCTTCTTGGCAAGACCGTACGGTGCGTTTGTCTCTTCCGGGTAGCCGTTCCACAAGTCCTCTTCCCTGAACGGTACCGGCGTAAATTTCGGATACGCACATATTGTCCCGAGCGCAACGAATTTCTCAATCCCTCGAAGACGACCCTGCTCGATAAGCTGGACTCCCATCATAAGATTTTTATAAAAAAATTCGCCCGGATGCTCCCGGTTCGCGCCAATCCCGCCCACAACCGCCGCAAGGTGAATCACAATATCAGGCCTCATATCATCGTACATCCGTTCAATATCGCTGATGTTAACCAGATTATAATCCTCTATCTTCGGAACGAGAATATTTTTACAGCCGCGTTTTCTTAAGCCCTCGGTGACATAACCGCCGAGAAAACCCGCACCTCCTGTAACGACTATCTTGTTGTCCTCAAAAAATTTGCTCATTTTATTTGCGAACCGTGCTCCTTGATTATCTTTTCATTTTTTGCCAACTGCATGTCGGCGTCGGTCATCATCCGTGCCAATTCCTTGAATGTCACCTTAGGCTTCCAGCCGAGCTCCTTTTTCGCCTTGCTCGCATCGCCGCAAAGAGTGTCAACCTCGCTTGGCCGCAGATATCGCTGGTCAATCTCCACGTACTTTTCCCAGTCCAGCTCAAGGTATCCGAAAACCTCCTCGAGGAACTCTCTTACCGAATGACTCTCGCCGGTTGCTATAACATAATCGTCCGGCTCATCTGTCTGCAGCATAAGCCACATCACCTCAACATAGTCACCCGCGAATCCCCAGTCTCTCTTCGCATCGAGGTTACCCAAGTATAGCTTATCCTGCAGCCCGAGCTTTATCCGCGTCGCCGCCCGCGTTATCTTTCGTGTCACGAACGTCTCACCGCGTCTCGGTGATTCGTGATTGAACAAAATCCCGTTACAGGCGAATATCCCGTAAGCCTCGCGATAGTTCACCGTCTGCCAGAAGCTGTAAACCTTCGCACAGCCGTAAGGACTACGCGGATAAAAGGCCGTCTCTTCTGTCTGGGGACTCTCCTTGACTTTGCCGTACATCTCGCTGCTCGATGCCTGGTAGAAACGCACCTTCCTGCCGCTGCTGCGTATCGCCTCGAGCAGCCGGAGCGTTCCCAGCGCATCGGTATTGACCGTATATATCGGGTTATCGAAGCTGACTCTGACGTGACTTTGTGCGCCGAGATTATAAATCTCATCCGGCTCGACTTCTTTTATTATTGATGCGAGGTTGCTGCCGTCGGTCAGGTCGCCGTAAACCAGCCGAAGTTTAGGCTGCTTGTGCGGGTCGATATACAAATGGTCGATTCTGCCCGTATGAAACGAGCTGCTGCGCCTGATTATCCCCCATACCTCGTAGCCTTTTTTCAATAGCAGCTCCGCCAGATACGAACCGTCCTGGCCCGTTATCCCTGTTATCAAAGCCTTTTTCATCGGACCGCGCCTTTGAATTATATTTTTAAAAAAAGTAAAGTTACTTTTAATTTTTGAGTTATGGTTTTGAACTTCTATTTTTAAGCTTTTCGTTTTCGATAATTATCTCAAGCGTCTCATCAAGCCTTGTCCTCGGCTGCCAGCCTATCAAATTCTTTATACGCTCAAGGTTCGGCACCCGACGCATCATATCATCAATAGCCCTGCCGTAAGCAACCTCGTAGGGGACATATTCTTTTTTGCTTTTGCTGGCTGTCATCGCAATGATTTTTTCAGCAAGCACTTCAATGCTGACCTCCTCGTCCGAGCCGATATTAAAAACTCCTCCTGCAGCCTGTTTGCAGTCCATAAGACCCGTAACAGCCTCTACCATATCTTCTACGTAGCAGAAGCATCTGCTTTGCTTGCCCGTACCATAGATTCTAACCGGCTCGTTCTTCAATGCGCTTCGCACGAACCGCGGCACCACCATTCCGTACAGTCCTGTTTGTCTCGGCCCTATCGTATTAAAAAATCTCGCTATCACCACGCCGAGCCCGTACTGCTGATAAAATGCAAGGCCTAAAAATTCGTCTATTGCCTTACTGCACGCGTAAGACCAACGAGAAAATCTCGTGCTGCCAAG
>CAYLMG010000124.1:0-3325 GCA_964384565.1 uncultured Pirellulales bacterium
TGCTCATTCAACACAGACATAAACATTAAGAACTAAACAATCTTATCACCCGGCGAGGCCAAAGCAGGTCCATTAAAAAAGACGGAGCATCAAACCAAGGCTCACTGAGAGCGCCCACACCCAAAGCTTCCCAGAAGAACGCTCAGCCGATGCTCCATGTAAATTAAACGATACTCTTTTTAACTTTTCAAGCCTTTACTAAACAACTCGAAATCAGGCTTAATTTAACTTAAACACATCTTTTACTAATTAATACTTATAATTATTATATGAATTTTCGGAGGGAATTCTTCATCAGGTTTTTCCCCATTGAAGCGGTAAAAATACCTTAGAAGGCTGCGTTTGAAATATTCCAACATCCAAAAACGCTATAAACACCGGAAAACTTATGTTTCGAGTGACGTCAGACCCTTGCGGATAGCGTATTTTGTAAGCTCTGCTACGCTGAAGATATTGAGCTTATTCATTATCTGTCTTCGGTGCGTCTCGACTGTTTTGACGCTGATATGAAGCTTTAAGGCGATTTGCTTTGTCGATTTTCCTTCCGCTATCATCTGGAGCACCTCACGCTCTCTGTCGGAGATAATATCCGAGCCCGCAGTTTCCGATTTTGATAGGCGATGCAAATACCCGTTAACAACCACGTCTGAGATGCTCGGGCTAAGGTAAGTTTTGCCCGAAACAACCGAGCGAATCGCACTTGCCAGCTCTTCAAAAGCACAGTCTTTCAGAAGATAGCCGCTGACGCCGCTTTTGAGCATTTCCGTAACAAACAAGGTATCCGAGTGCATAGAAAGGGCAATTACTTTGACATTTTCGATTCTGCCGACAATCTGTTTTGTTGCCTCCATACCATTTAAATCGGGCATACTAACATCCATAATAACCACGTCGGGCATCAGTTCACCGGCAAGCTGAACTGCGGCTCTGCCCTGGTCAGCTTCGGCCACCACTTCCATATCAGATTCTTTCTCCAGCAGCAGGCGCAGGCCCTGCCTTGTGATTTTGTGGTCATCAGCCAATAAAATTCTTGTTTTTTTCATTTTTTCTCCCTCTTTTATTCCCTCTCTTTCTGCTTATCGGGGCAGCCAGAAAAACCCGAGTTCCGCCGCCGGGTTTTGACTCGACACTGAATCGACCGCCGATATTTTCGAGCCTTTCGCTTATACTGAACAAGCCGAACCCCCCGCCATTCAACTCGCCTGACCGAACCTTAGAAACATCAAAGCCGACTCCATCATCCACAACGGTAATCTGTATTTCATCATCAGCCTTGCAGACAGAAACCGTTACTTTCTTGGCATGTGCATGCTTGGTAACATTATGCAGTGACTCACGAATCGACTGAAAGAGAAGAACACGCACTTTATCATTCAGCGGCTTGTCTTTGCCGTCGTCTCTGAACTCCGCTGAAAGACCATCTCTTTTTTTGACATATCGGACAAGCCATTCCACAGCCGCTTCAAAACCAAGCTCGTAAAGTACAGGCGGGCTCAACTCAAAAGTCAACGAACGGGCACTTTCGATCGTCTGGCCGAGCAGATCCCGCACTTCATCAACTACCGCAACAAGCTCCGGTGAAGATACCGACTTTCGCAAAGAGTCCAGCTTGATTTTAGAAATTGCCAGATCCTGCCCCAGATGGTCGTGCACATTAATTGCCATACGTCTGCGCATACGCTCCTCAGCAAGTGTCAGCTCCAAAGCAAGTGAACGCAGCCGTTTTTGATAAACTAAAAGTTTCTCTTCGGCCTTTTTACGTTCGGTGATATCTTCAACAGTCCCCTCATAATAAATCGCTTTACCTTTATTGTCCCTGACAGCTACAGCACTTTCTCGCACATATAGTCTGGTCTCGTCACTTCTCTTCCAGATATACTCAAGCCCCAGAACTGAACCATCTTTCTCGATTTTTTCCTTAAAAAGTGAACGCGGGTATGTCGGCTCAAAGCCATCTTTTTCAAGATTGCGCTCAGCCAGCTCTTCAAATGATGAATAACCCATCATTTTGACAAGGGCAGGATTTGCCATAAGTATATGACCATCGGGAGTGGTTCTATAAATACCGACAAGAGCATTTTCGAAAATATCCTTAAAACGCGCCTCAATCTCCAGACGTTCCTTCTCTGCCTGCTCTCTCTGTCTCATCTGACGTCGAAGCTCCTCATTGGCCTCTGCAAGGTCCGTAGTCCGCTGCTTAACACGCTCCTCAAGCTCATCGCGTGCCCTGCGAAGCTGCTCTTCTGCCCACACCCTGTCGGTAACATCCGTAAAAAAACCTACATTACTACTCACTCCGTCGATTACCATATTCGTCGTATTAATATCCGCATAAATTATCCTGCCATTCTTGCGCAAACACGGAATCGCCGGTGCCAGCGTCTTTTCTCCTCTCACCTGGGCTTCAAACTCGTCAAAAACATGTTCCAATGACTCTTTGGGGTGTATATCGGGGACGACCATTTTTGTGAGTTCTTCTTCTGAGTAACCAAGCATTCGGCAAATAGCAGGATTGGCATATTTAAACTTCATTGTTTTAATATCTACCACTACTATCCCCTCTGCTGCCTTATCAAAAAGCATCTTGTACCTTTTTTCAGATTCTTCAAGGGCATGCATCGCTTTTTTTTGCCCCGTGATATCTTCCACGACCTCAATGAATCCCTTTACCGTACCATCTGCCTCGTAAACCGGAAAGGCGTGAATACAAACCGAAATACGGCTGCCGTCATCCCGCACGCCCTCGGCCTGGACTTCTGCAGGGCGTCCGGTGGCCATAGCCCTTTTGCCGGGACAATGTGAACAAACCGCATCACGTTTCTCGAACTCCCTGTAACAATATTCGCCTACAAACTTATCCCGAGACTTTCTAAGAAGGCGACCCAAGGTTGTGTTGGTCATAATTATCCTGTAGTCGGCACCTATCAGGGTAACACCAAGGCCAATATTTTCCACAAGGGTGCGATAGATTTCTTCACTATCGTGCAGTGCATTTTCTGCTTGTTTGCGCTTGGTTATGTCACGGTTAATGCCCCTGTAACCCAAAAGATTTCCGCCTTCGCCAACAATTGGGACGCCGCTTGTCTCGAGCACCACAGTTCGTCCATCCTTGCGAAGCATAGTGTTCTCCAATGCGGCAAATGGTTGGTTTGGTTTGACGGTATCTTTGAACAGCAGGTCTACTCGTTTTGCTTCATCGGCAGACATAAAATCGAACGGCGTTTTTCCAATGACTTCTTCAGGCTCATATCCTATCAGGTCTTTGACTTTCGGGTTGGAATAGGTATAAACGCCGTTAGTATCCACCTCCCAGACCCAATCGCTG
>CAYLMG010000124.1:3425-5184 GCA_964384565.1 uncultured Pirellulales bacterium
GCCTGCGGCCGGCTTTTATCCATATTCGGCTTTGCCGCGCAAGGCCGCAGTCAGGTATGTTTTATCATTCAAGGTCGAAAAATTTCAGCCACTGCTCGGTTTCTCCTTCACTAAGTCCGTAGTGTTTGGCCTGCGGCTCAACGTGAAAAGCCTTTTTTCTCAACTGCTTACCGACCTGCTCGAAGAATTTTTCCGACTTTACCGTCGTTGCCTTTCTCGCCCGCGCAGCGTTACGGATTCTGCGGTCGCTGCTTACTACTGTCAATCGTCTCGGGGCAGTGTTTGCGCGTATCTTATTCTCAATTACAGAATCCGCATCAACATCGGCTCCTGTAAAGAAAACCTCCAGATTTTCTATATTGTCAAAGCCGCTTTTATCAGGCGGACCTATTCCGTCAAAAACAATCTCGCCGCTCTCGCCCGTCTGCTTAAGATAACCCGAGACAATCCTGCACATCTGCACATCGGTAAGCGATTGCGAATCATCGCCGAGCTTGTGAACCGCCCAGAGCAGATTATAACCGTCAATCAAAAAAGGCATAGTCAATAAATCCGAAAGGTCTGAAAATCTAAAATAATTATACCATATAAAGCTCTGTCTTTCCAAACAGCAACCTTAAGCACCGCCCATTGTTTCAGCGGCATCAAACCTCATTTATCCGCCGTCGTTCTTATAAATCTAATAATTCAAACCTGTTTTTAATGTGGTCGGTATCGAATCTTATCTCGCCGCCCACAATAGTCCTTTCAATCCTGCCCTTTACCTTCCAGCCGTTATAAGGACAGTTCCTGCTCTTGGAGCGGAACTGATTTACATCGATTGTATACTTGACATCGGGGTCGATAATGGTAACATCGCCCTGCCTGCCCTTTCCGAGCGTCCCTTTGTCAACTCCGATTATCGCCGCCGGCTTTTCAGTCATTAAACTGATAAGTCCCGGCCAGTCCAGAACGCCCGGCTCAATCAGGGCTTTAACGTACAAAGACAGGGCGCACTCGAGAGAAGCGATACCGAAAGGCGCCGCAAGAAATTCGAGCTCTTTTTCGCTCTGCAGATGCGGCGCATGGTCACTGACCAAAGCATCAACCAGGCCTTCGGCAACAGCCGACTTCAGGGCATCAATGTCCTTTTGCGTTCTCAACGGCGGATTAACCTTGAAATTCGTATCATATTCGGCGCACATCTTTTCATCAAAAAGCAGATGATGTCCGGTTACTTCACAGGTTATAGGCAGTGACTGCTTCTTTGCCGCCCTTATCAATTCGACTGAGCCGGCCGTCGATATATGCTGTGCATGGTAGCGGAGCCGGCCGTTCTTTATCTTTTTGACAAGCTGTATATCACGCCACAGCATCGCCTCTTCTGCCAGTGCATCTATGCCGGGAAGACCGAGTATAGTTGAATAATAACCCGAATTCATCACGCCGCTGCCGGCAATACTGTCGTCCTGACAGTGCTGTGCGATTACAACACCAAACATCGAGGCATACTTTAACGCCCGCAGCATAACAGAGGCGTCCTGAAGTCCCCTGCCGTCATCTGTAAAGCCGACCGCGCCGGCATCTGCCATAAAGCCCATCTCAGCAAGCTCAACACCACCCCGGCCATTGGTTATCGCACCCATCGTATAAACATGAGTCTTTCTTGCCTGCCTGCCTTTGCGATGGATATATTCTACATCGGTCTCATTTTCAACGGGCGGGCGGGTATTGGGCATACACACTACCGAGGTAAATCCGCCGGCAACCGCTGCCGCCG
>CAYLMG010000125.1:0-5073 GCA_964384565.1 uncultured Pirellulales bacterium
GATTCCTTTATTAGTATTTGTTATTTAATATTTATGATTTATTATTGTTAAGTAAATCCTTAAAACATAATAACTTATGAAATAATATTTTGACTTGAACTGCTGTTCTGAGACTTGCGGAGCTCCGCGTTACGTGTGTTTTCTAACACACGATAGTATTATACAAGTTAAGGCCGATTTATCAATAAAAAAATAAAAAAAGAATACAGAAGACAGAATACAGAATTCAGAAAAAATGTGAGTTTCTGGCGAAGGCCACGATGAGCATTCGCTAGTGCTGAGTTTTCAGTTTTTAGTTTTGAGTTGAGGAATGCGAACTGCAGGCAGAAACCGTGGAGATTTTTTGACGCTGATAAAAAAAAAGATGAGTACAAGCTAAACTATTTAATAATATTGTTAGGGATTTCTATTAAATTTTTGAAAATATTTGTCTATTTCCGGCCTGAGTTCAATACCTACTTTTTCAAAGATATCAAGTAAATCTTGATAAGCACCTTCACCTCCAATAAAATCCCAAAACTCATCAGCAACCATAATTTCATTTTGTAGATCGAATAAACCTTGCAGTGTCCAGCGTTAGTATGGTTCAGGTTCGTAAGGATTATAAGGAATTGCAATTAGAGTTTTTACGTTAACAGTGTTATCCTGAGCACCGCGGATAGCCACCCATTCCAACAATTGACGCTTATATGCCCTAAAGTCGCTGATATTAGGCTTTGCGGTTTTTAAATCGAAATAGTATTCTAAGCCATTAGTACTTTTTAAAAAAAGATCAATACGAGGTCTTCTGACCGTAACCATCTCTCCAGTTTGAGAAACATGAAGGATACTCGCTGTTTCTTCAGTTTTATTTGGAATAGACCTTGCAGCAACTAATTCGTCCATAATTTCCTGAATAACTTGTTGAGAAGAGCGGGAAATTGTATTATTGAAACCTTTATATTGATGAACCGCTTGCCTAAAATGTGGTCGGGCAACAATCTCAACAACTTTTTCAAAACAGATATGACAGATGTCGCTTTCTTAAAAGCGATGGATCAGACCAAAGCATATATGCTTTTACTCTAGCTCTAAGGTAGCTTCTATCGCGTAAATTACGACTTCTTCCCAACATTCTAATCCAAACTCTACTCCTTTTCGAACGGTGTACAATTCGTCATCCGTCAATAGTCGACCGATTTTCCTTAGTGCTATATGCTGTACATCTTCAACGGAAACACAAAAAACACTTTTCATAAATGCAATCCCAACTAAAATTAATCTTTAGAAATTATATTTATTGATTGCACTTGCGCAATCGACTTTCTATTCACGGGATTAATCCCAAATCTTTTTCAAGTTGGTAAATATTTTTTTTAGATTGATGCAAACTTAGTATCTTTTCTATCTCGATGAATCTAAGTATGGGTTTTATCTCATGAAATGTCCCTGATAGCAATTTATTAACAGCACTTAAATCATTTGCTGAAGCCACAAGGAAAATCCGACTATTCCAAATATCGTGCGCATGTTTTAATTTCCCAAGTGCGTGATATAGGTCGCCGCCTACTTGTACCTCAAAGGCATATGTTGGAACTGATTCAGGAAGCCGTCTCCATACCACGTCTAATCGCTCTGCTTCCATGGGAAATTCGATATCTGCAACGTACGCTTGCAATTTTCCAATCTCAAGTAACTGCTTTTTAATGTTTTCATGCGTCGGAGATATCTCTTCCACTTTTTTTGAGGTGGGAATAGGTGTTGGAACTTCTTGCAGTGACTCTACAGAGGCTCTCGGATTTAATGCTCGAATGATCGGATCGACACTTTCCCCTTGCATAAGGAATAATGGTTGCCTAAAGTGGGCTCCACCAGGTATCGATATCCTTCCATCTACCCATCTATTTTCAGGTAAAAGAAATTCTATATCGAACTCAAACCTAAGAGGCCATTTAACACGGTCCTGACGAATTTCAGCATCCCATAAAGGAACATCTTGATAAAACTTACTCCTGACGATGCCATAACCTATCACTCCTTTTACCCTACCCGTCACGTAAAACAGTATTACGTCATTAGGTTCAATCGCCAGCCAGTACACCTTGTCAAATGTCTTTTCTTCAAGTCCCCATATTCCCTTCGAAGTAAGTGCTTGCTTCCAATTTTTTTCTGATCAGGGTACAATCCAAAAATTTCTCATCCTAGGATCATCCTCCCTATATATCGAAATCCAGGCGACCTTATGCATATTTCTTGTGCGTTATTCCATCTTTGCCTAATCTTTATTATAAATGATAAACAAATTATGCATTCGGTCAAGTGGGAAATCTGGCAGTTCGAAGCTTCAATTAAAATGACCCAGTCGCAAATAAGGGAAAGAAATATAGTGGACGGGGCGGAAACTGTTAAACAAAAAGCCCACAATGATCCAAAGGATAAAATTGTGGGATATATAAATAAAAGACTCACCTGCAATGCAGGAAAAAAATGGACAATAAAAATCCATAAAAATAAAACAATAACCCCTTGCAATGCAAGGGGCTAAAAATATAATTATAACCTAAAAGTTTAAGGACTTTAAATTGATATGGCGAGAATGATTGGTTTTATGGCAACCTGGACTACTTATGGGACGTGGCTGCAAGGTGATAAAAAAGGTTATGTCAAAAACGGAATAATTTTAGAAGCAAATCCTGAATTAGAAAAATCAAACAAAGAATTACTCAAACACAACAAAATAAAATTTCCCAAGAGATTCCGCGAAGCGGTAAAAAATGCAATCCTTAAAGAGTCAGAAGAAATCGGACAAAAGGTTTATGCGATAACAGTATGCAGTAATCACGTACATATTGTTGTTGAAAGTATCGGTAAAAGCTGCGGTTATTCAATAGGACGATTCAAGAAAGCAGCGACAAAAGTGCTGAGAAAATATGGTTTCAATGATAAAGTGTGGACAAAAGGATTTGATAAAAGATACTGCTATAATGAGCAAGAATTAAAGAAGAAAATAAAGTATATTCAAAAACATAAAGAATAAAATGTTAGCCCTCTGCAGTGCAGAGGGTTATTGTATTCTCATAAAATTCCATATTTCAAAAATCTCTGACCTGAAAATTTAGGCTGTAAAAAAGCCCCGCTTTTTATGCGAGGCTTTCACAAAAATATGATTATCGACAAGCAACACACCTGTCTATCGATTGCTAATCTTCGGGTATCGGCAGTGTTGCATAGAAAGGCCGGTTTCGACTTCTCACCAACAGAAGAACGTTACTTCCTTTTTCAGCCTTTTCTATTTGCTCTTTGAAATCTTCGGTGTCTCTGACTTTTTTCTGATTGACTTCCACAATCAGCATACCGGCTCCGAGACCCTTGCGTTCGGCTGCTGAGCCCGACTCAACATTTGTTATAATTACACCCTCAAGCCCTTCATAGCCGAAGCGTTCAGCGATATTATCTGTCAAATCCTGAACTGACAGGCCCAATGTTTCCAGCCTGTCCGGCTCTTTGGCTTCAGCGGTGATTTCTTGCTCTGCCGTCCGCTCCTCAAGCTCGGCTGTCAAGGTCTTGCGCTTTCCGTCACGCAGAACCACAATCTCAACCTTTGTACCGGGTTTTATCGCAGCTATTTTATTACTCAAATCCTGCGAGCCGTTTATCGGTTTGCCCTCCAGCTCGACAATAACGTCTCCCGGTTTCATACCGGCCTTGTCGGCCGGACTGCCTTCTTTGACTTCGGGTATAATTACGCCTTTCACATCCTTCAGGCCCAAAGATTCGGCCATTTCAGGAGTCAGATCCTGAGGACCCACGCCGAGATAACCGCGTGTTACCTTTCCCTCTTCGATAAGCTGCTTATATACGCTTTTGGCCATATTGATAGGTATTGCAAAGCCGATACCCATATTTCCGCCGCTTCTGCTGACAATAGCTGTATTAATACCAACCACTTTGGCATCGAGATTTATCAAGGGCCCGCCCGAATTGCCGGGATTAATCGCAGCATCGGTCTGGATAAAATCCTCATAAGTGGCGAGGCCGACATTGCTTCTGCCCTTTGCGCTGACAATGCCGGCAGTAACGGTATGGCTCAGGGCGAAAGGATTGCCGATGGCCAGCACCCATTCGCCGACTTCAAGCGCATCCGAATCAGCAAGCTCAAGAAACGGCAGATTTTCCTTTTTGACTTTTATCACAGCTATGTCGGAATCAGGGTCGGTTCCAATAACCTTCGCTTCTATTTCCGAGTCCTCACCTACCTTGACAAAGACCTTTTTGGTCTCTCCCACAAGATGATTATTGGTGAGAATATAGCCGTCTTCTGAGATAATAAAGCCTGAACCCTGGACAGGCCTGATTACTTCTCTATTTCTCTGCCTCTGTTGGCTTCGCGGAGACTGCCGGCGAAAGAACCTGTCGAAGAAGTCGTCACCGAACGGGTCGAAGTCGTCGCCGAAAGGCCAGTCGGGCATTATGTAGTACGGCTGAGAATAGACCTTCTCAGCCCTTATGCTGACCACGGCAGGCGAGGCCTTTTCTGCTATTTCGGCAAATGCCTTGCCCATCTGCCGAAGTGCTGCGATACTCTCGGTATCCTGCGCAAAGGCTGATAACGGGGCCAAGCAGAAGAAAAATATAAGAATTGAAGAAAGAAGAAGAAAGGAAGGTTTATTTTTTTTCAAACAAGCTTTTCTCATTCTGACCTCCTGCTTTAAGAAAAACATCTGCAGCATAATTAATCGGCCGTAAAGAGTCAAAAACTTAAGTGCCTGTTTATACGTATCTGACAGACGGCAGGTTCGATAAGTTCCGCTAATTTTTATAATTAGGCAGGTTTTTGCTTTAAAAAAACAGGCTTAGTTGCCACTTATAAGTATTATATCAAAATGCAGGAAAGTGAAACTGCTCTGTTTAAAACTAAAGGTCGGTTCCGTCGAGCCAGTTTAAGGTGAGTTCGAGAACTTCGCAAGATTCGCTATGTACAGGATGCAATCGGGTGCCGGCCTACCTGCTGACTTGTATGAGGATGGTTTTGTTGACTATGACGACCTGCTCGAATTTACCAATGTATGGCTTTGCTGCTGCCCATCCAACTGG
>CAYLMG010000126.1:0-5013 GCA_964384565.1 uncultured Pirellulales bacterium
GGGGACATGGCAGATAACCTCTGAGGTCGAATGCTCATTCGGGTAATCGTAATTCGGAAACCAGTAACGATGAGAATGTGACTCACCCTGTGTGAAAAGATGAGTATCTTCAGCCTTATAACCCAGTTCAGGCGTTCTGAAGAAAAAGCCGTCCTTGGGCTCGGCATGGTAGGTAATGGTAACGGTTGTTTCATCTTCCGGTTCTATGGCAGAGGCGAATGTAATGGTAATACCATCTTCGGTAACATCGTAACCGGCGATTTCTGCGCTCGATTTAACAGATGATACAAGTAAATCGTACGCATCAAGCTTAAGCTCATAAAGGGGCTTAGCTATAGGAGCAAATTTTATCGTCGTAATACCTTCGATGGTACGCTGATTAAAATCGGGGGTTACATCAATCGTGATATGCAGTATGTCAACTTTTCTGTCCGGCGCATATTTGCGTTCAGCAAAATCCTCATCATCGCTACTGTCGTAAAAAGCGCCACCAACAGCTATGCCGGTCGAGATTGATACAATTAAACAAATTAAGATTATTTTATTCACGGCAGTAAGTAACCTAATCATAATTTTCCCCTTTTATTATAGGTCTAAAGTTAAACGAACCCGGTATTAGAGCTCGACCGCTCCTCCGGATTAAATAAACTAAAACATTATAATCTAAAAATTTATTTTTTGCAAGGATTTTTAACAATATGGGTTACAGTTTGACTATTTAGCTGCCGGAGGCTTTTAACTTGGTTTGGTATCGCAAAAAAACTGTAGTTTAGTTAATTGTGGGGCCCGGCATTTATTAAAGCAGCAAGAAGGACATGCCTGAGTCTGTCAACTGACAGATTATTGAGATAATCATCGCTGAAGTCGAGTTTGAATCTGCCTTTGAAGTTTTTAATTCTTTTTTCAAGCTCTTTTCTGTCCAATGCAGCGATTGAAGTTGCCGCCTGTTCAAAATATTCTTTTGCCGCCATTGCCCTGGCCCTTTGAGATTAATTTTACCAGTTCTCTGACCTGTTTGCATATCGTCGGTAATTTTTACAGGCTTGGTAATTAATTTGAGCGATACAGGATAATCCTTCCAATTGGCTTATTATCGGCTGAAAATTTTTTTGTCATTTTTCCGATGGTCTGATAACCTTTTGTTTATGAAGACAGAACTGCTGGATTACAGTTTACCTCGAGAACTTATTGCCCAGCAGCCTTGTTGCATCCGAAGCAAATCACGCCTGCTGGTTTTAGACCGCTTGAGCGGTAAGCTTAGAGACAATATCTTCAGTGACATCGGTAAATTCCTGTCGGCTGGCGACTGTCTTGTACTTAATAATACGAAGGTATTGCCTGCCCGTTTTTTTGCTCGGCGCTCTACGGGTGGTGAACTTGAAGGTCTTTTTCTGCAGCAGGCCGAGGACGGCGTATGGGAGGTTATGTTAAAGGGTGCTCGAAAAATAAAGACGAAAGAGCATCTATACCTTGAAAGCAAACGAGGCGACAGCACAATAGAAGCTGTCCTGCTTGAGAAAAAACAGGATGGTAAATGCCTGCTTAGTGTTAAAACAGGCCAAAAGGCCGAAGCCATCCTTGAAAAGATAGGTTTTCCACCTCTGCCGCCATATATCAGGCGAGGCAGAAACCTCAGGCAGGCACGGACCGACAGGCGGCGGTATCAAACCGTTTATGCGAAAAAGACAGGTGCCGTGGCAGCTCCGACCGCGGGACTGCATTTTACTAAAAAGCTTATCGCGAAATTGAAAAACGAAGGTATAATCTTCGCATATATCACCCTGCACGTAGGCGCAGGGACATTCAAGCCGGTAGCTGCTGAAAATCTTGAGGAGCACAAAATTAATAAAGAGAAATTCAGCATAGATTCAAAGAATGCGGAAATTATAAACAGGGCAAAAAAAAGAGGCAAAAGGATAATCGCGGTCGGCACAACCTGCGTTCGTGTCCTGGAGACATTAAGTGCGGGCTCGAAGGTGCGCCATTTTAGCGGAACGACGGATTTGTTTATCAGACCAGGTTATAAATTCAAAGTTACCGATGCAATGGTGACAAATTTCCATCTGCCCCGCTCAACACTGCTCGCCCTGACAGCCGCCTTTGCCGGCCTGGATAATATCCTTGCGGCCTATCGTTACGCCATAGAAAAACGATATCGCTTTTATTCTTACGGAGATGCCATGCTCATTATATAAAACTCAGCCGATATAAACTTTATCGCCGGCTTTTATATCGGGAATTCTATCGGCCTTGTCTTTGACCTGCTCTTTTTCAAATGCAAAGGACGGTGCTATTTCGATAATACAGTCAAGGCTTCCGTCTTTTTTTCTGGGCACAGCAATACCTGCCGACTCCAGCCATTTTGCAGACCTTTCGGCCATCATCTTTCTGGTGACTTCGGCGCTGTCGAGGCCTGTGGCTTTTTTCACCGGAGCGAATTCTTCGCTGCGAACAGTTTGCAGAATCACCGAATTATCTGCCAGCGGCAGAGCATCAAAAATGAACATTTCAAGCTTAATGCCGTTCGGCTCAACAGGTTTTATCAACCGGCCTTTCTCGTTAATGTGTGGAATTTTCTTAACAGCCCGGTGAAAAGGCAAAGAGAAGTCAGCTTCAGAGTTTAGCCTTTCGACGAAGCTTCTGCTTATTATATGTATCGCGATGCTGCCAAGCTCAAAGGAGAGCGAACCATCGGAATTTCTTTGCTCGGAAAATTCATCCGGCAGGTCGCTGTATTCTATAACCGTAACTTTACCATCCACCAGGCAGAAGTTGCCTACCTTTTCCTTCGGATGTTTTTTGGGCAAGGCCTTCGAAGACATCTCGGAATTATCAAGTGCATGCAGGCCTATGAAAAGCGGGTCGAGAATTTTGACAAGCGGATTATCGACCTGCCAGTAGCTCATAACATCTATTCCGCGGTTCCTCATATCTTCAAGAGCACCGCTTTTATAAAGCGCTTTTAAGCTGCCTCCGTGACCGTCGGGAGAGGCGGCGATTGTGCTTTTATCTGCCAGCAGGATTTTCCCATCCAATCCGAAATTGGGCATCGTACCTTGCTGGAAAATAAAGATGTTTTTCTTATCAAGGTTGTAATAAGAATTCTCCCTGAAGATATTCAGCGTTTGATTGTAGTTTATCGGGCTGGTCATAATATACCAGGGAATATTCGCCTTGTATTTTTCACAAGCCGCCTTGATAGTATCTGCGAATATTTCAAAAAGCGTTTTATTTCGAACCGGACTGATTGGGTAATCGCCTTTCGGCCCATCGAATCCGAGCCGAGTTCCCTGTCCGCCTGCTACGACGAAAGCGGCAACTTTACCTGCCGATATTAGCTGCCTGCCTGCTTCGACAGCTAATTTATATTTTCGCTGCTGCTCGCTGCTTTTCGGCTCCGACGGATAGGAAGGTGCAGCCTGAAATTCAGCAGCCAGCTTCAAAGGGGCCGGTTTTTTTACATATTTCTCCACCCACCGGTCGATTTTTGAAAAGTCTAATCGCCCGATTTCTTCCAGCAGCCTTTGCTTTTGAGTCTCATCTAACTCGTCCCAGAACATCAGTAGATGCTGCTGATTATGTTCTACAAGCATTTTTTTTGTAGTTTCGAGTAATTTTTTATTAACCATAATTTAAGCTTTTCCGGACGAGAGTTACCAGAAGCCTTGTTTATAAGCCTATAAGCAGTTTTTTTCAAGCTATTAGTCGAGTTTGCCCTGAATTTAGTTTGACAAAAAGCATTTTATATGCTATCTATTAACGTTTAAATATGTGTTTCTGATGAGAAGCTTAAATTTCGCCATAATTGATTTGTATTTTTTACAACCGGCTGCTCGCCGGAAAACCCCCTTTTACAGAAAATATTGATATGTTAAACAGTAAATTTTTTGGATTGGCGAGTTCGGTTATTCGTCTTTATTAATGAGAACAGTGGTTAAAGGGCGTTTTTTTGGATGAGCGATCAGACAAAAAACTTGTTACTGCTGCAAAGCGAGGACAGAAAGAGGCTTATGCTGAACTGGTTAAAAGGTATTACAGGGATGTCTTCGCGATTTGTTTAGGCATACTTGGAAATGTTGATGATGCAGAAGATATTGCTCAGGATGCGATGCTAACCGGATTTCTGAAAATTAGAAAATTGCACAAGGCAGAGCGTTTCGGCTGGTGGGTTTTGCAAATTGCAAAGAACCTCTGTATCGATTTGCTGCGCAGGAAAAAACACGTCAAGGCCATTTTGGCGGAACTTCCGCTACAGGGTAACCAGAAAATAAGCCAAAACCAGGACATACACAAATCCATCAGACAGCTGCCTTTGGAGTTAAGGCTCCCGCTGGTAATGTATTACTTTGATAACAAGAGCACTAAAAAAATTGCAGAAAAGTTTCAAATTTCACATTCAAGTGTGTGCAGCAAAATAAAAGAAGCGAGGAAACAATTGCATAAATTGTTGACTGGAAGGGAGAAATGATGAGCGACAAATGTGACAGTTTCAAAGATAAAATCGCTGAGCTTATCAGCGGAACTTTGCCTGACAGCGAGATTAATACTGTACAAGAACATAAACAACAGTGCGAAGATTGTGCCGAATTTGAGCAGGTATTAAGGGCTGAAGACGCATTACTAACCCATCTTTTTGACGGATTTGGCAGGGATTTGGACAGACAACAAGATGAGGTTATAAAAGCAATCGGCTGTTTCAGCTCTACAGCTAAAGACCGCATTATCACGACAATAAGAGCAATAATTGATAATCCTGTTGTTAAATTAGCCGCTGCGGCCGCTGTAATCGCTTTTGTCACCTTCAACTGTGTTCGGACAATGAGCTGGCTCCAGGAATTGGAAAGGTTTATGGATATTTGTGCTGTAACGATGAAATAATTTTATGCAAAGCACCTTGAAGCGGCGATAACTGTATAAAATATATATTTTAGATTATTGTGGTTTGAGCTTGAATCCACGAAGAAAAAATGTACTGAAAGGAGAAAAACAAATGAAGAAAAAAGGTTTTACCCT
>CAYLMG010000127.1:0-5003 GCA_964384565.1 uncultured Pirellulales bacterium
GCTGCTGCTTTCGGGGCCTTGCTGCAAGGCCTTTAGTGCTTCTGGATTTTTGCTTTTCCAGCTTTCGAAATCGAATTCGACTTTTCCGCCGTTAATCGACCTTGAAATCTTTTCATCCAGATTATTATCCTGCTCTTTCATAATTGTCACCGTCTAATTTTTTAATCTTTTTGCAATCATTTTTTTTGCCCGTCTTAACCTGCCGTTAATCGCCTGGCTCGATATTCCCAAAACCTGCGATATTTTCTCGTATGTCATCCCGTTATAAAACTTCAGGTAGATAATCTCGCGCATCTTTTCCGGCAGTTGTGCTACCAGCGTTCTTATCCGCTCGGCTTCTTCGAAATCCTTTGTTTTTTGCGCTGCTGATATCGTTGACAAATCGCTGTCTTCATAATTATCACTTCTTCTCAGCATATCAAAACAAACATTTCTGCAGATTGTCCCGAGCCATGATGCAAATTTGGTTTTGTCTCTTAATGACCTGAGCTTAAAACAGGCTTTTGTAAAGGTCTGTTGGGCGATGTCTTCTGCAAGGTTTTTATCGTTCACTTTTGAATGAGCAAGTGCCACCATAGCCGTATAGTATCGGCTGCAAAGCTCGCCGAAGCTTTCGACATTACCGTCGAAAGCAGCTTCAATAAGTTCCAAATCTGTTTTTGTTTCCAATTTTCTTTCCAAGACTAAATTCCAATACCAGCTGGCTTCTGCTTATATGACGGGTTTGCTTTGCCAAAATGGGCGCGAGAAATACAGCTTTTTGAAAAATATATCATAAAATACTTTTGTTGGCGCATAAAAAAAGCCGGTCTTTATTCAAGACCGGCCTTTTGATTAAATATGCTGCGGTTTTATTTAGTAGGGGTTGATGTATCGAGCAGTGTATAATCGTCAGGTATATCAGGCTCAAAGATGCTCTTGTCGAACTCGGCACCCCATTCAATACTGGTTGTTTCGAATTCGACATTGCTTTCAGTAAAATTGGTCATCGGCCCTGCTTTCATTATGAATTCACCTTCGACTTTTATTGGAAGCTTGGTTTCAACATCTACCCAGAGCCGCCAGGTATTGTCACCCATGGAGAACATTCCATTACTGAGTTTCGACATTTCTTCCATTGCTTTGGGATTTACGGCTTCGAAGCCTTCTGCTTTTCGGCCGTCAATCTCTTTCTGACCGAGCTTGACAGGATTTGACTCCAGGACGAAACATTCGACTAAAGCTTTAGCATCAAAGCTTGGCGGCATTTCGATAGCGGTACCCTTCAAATCAATAATAAGATATTGTTTGAGCGGCTTCAGAACCATAATAACCTGCTGTTTTTCCTTAAGAACATATACGGTCGTCATAAGGTTACCGTTTTGGTCGTATTGTTCATCGACGGAACCCTCGTCGGCGAGGACATATTTTTTCGTATCGGTTGTCATAAAAGGCTCCTGCTGGCCTGCGATTGTGATGATAGTCTTTCCCCGCTGAATAAGTGAGTCAAATTGTCTGACTTTTTCAGCGACCTCAGCCAGAGCGACAGAGCCCGGCTGGGTAAAAAAGAACAAACCTGCTGCTATTATCACCGCAGCAGCGGCAAATTTTATAATTGGACTTTTCATAATCATTCTCCAGAAATTAATAGTTTGACCGGCCTGGCCGGCATCTTTTAGTTTCTCTTTTTGTTCCCGAAGAATCCGGTTGAAAACTTCGGCCTCTAAATCACTTTCTCCGAGAGCCTCGCCGTTTCTTACAAGAGACTTATGAAGCTTCTCGATTTTTTCAAGCTCTGCGGTGCAGTCGGCACAGCTTCTGATGTGCTCGGTGATTCTTTGTTTCTCGGCCTCATCAACCAGTCCTTCAAGAAAACCGACTAACAATTTTTTACATTCTGCGCAGTTCATTTTGACACCTCATAATTCGAATTTTGCTTTTGCTCCAGGTTGTCCCGAAGCATAGCATAGGCCCTTGATAACTGTTTTGTAACCGTCCCCAGAGGCATACCCGACTGTTTTGCTATATCTTTACAGCTCTGCCCGCCGTAGTATCTGAGAAGAACTATGTCACGGTATGTCTGTGGCAGTGCTGAAACGGCTGCTTCCAGTCCGTAATCCGGCGAAAGCTCCGTCCTTGCTGTCTGCGTTGCGTACGTTTCAATGAATTCACGCTTCTGCTCGATTTGCCTTCTTCTTCTCATCTCTCTGGCGACACGCTCGCCGATTCCCAGAAGCCACGAAAAGAACGCTTCGGGATTATTTAGTTTCTCCATCTTAAAGAAAGCCCTTACAAGTGATTCCTGGGCCGCCTCCTCTGCCATGTCCAGGCTGTAGAGTTTGCCTGCAAGATATGCCAGCAGAGCCTTCTGGTACCGGCGGACGAGGAAGCGAAAATCGTCCGGATGGCCATCCAAACATCTTTGGACATAATATTTATCACTATCATACATATCAGCACCTAAAAAAATTTTCTTCGATTATCTTTTCTACTATATAGTGATACTCAGCCGGTCTTTGCGACAAAAAAAATAAAAAATTTTAATTATTTAGTTTTTCTAACGCCTGTTGCTGCTAATAATCCATAATCCGATAACCACCGAAATCGCATAGCATATCGGCGCAAGACCCAGCAGCAACGCCGCTGGCATAAATGTCGAAGCCCCCAGAGCAGCCGCACCAGCCACCGCCCATGTCCCCCCGACGAGCAGACCCATCCGCTGGCCGATTTTCAGCCCCTTTGCCTCCCTCGCCATTGTCACCATCATCACATACGCCCCCACACCGCAAAAACCGACCCCGAAGAGCAGCAACGCAGCCCAGCTTCTCTCCATCGTTACTAAATACAATATCAGTATCGGCAGATTCAATACCATCGCAACTAATGCACAAAACAATTGTCCCCTCCTGCGTGCGAACCAGCCCCAGAAAAATGAGCCCGCTGCACTTGACAGCGTGAACATCATCAAACTGAATCCACCGAAGCTCAAGCCGAACCCCAGCTCCTTCAGTCTTTCCGGCACAAACCACAGCATCATAAATGTCCCAACCGCCGAGATAAGTGCCATCAAAAACACCTGCCAGAACGGATACCGCTCACCGGTTCTGGCAATGTCACCATCCCGCTCGTCGTCGACTGCAAGCCGTATCCTGAACAAAAACATCAAGACCAGCGCAAATGCCGGCAGCGCCAAAAGCCAATATAATCCCGCAAATCCCTGCCTTTCAACCAGCAGCGCCGCCGCCCACTGCCCGAACGCTCCGCCCAAAAAACCGCCTGCCATAAAATAAGCCGTACCCATCGACGATGAAATCCTGCCCAGATTATGCAGTGCACGCAATCCTTCCGTATGCATCATCGCTATTCCTGATGCCCCGACCACAGCTCCTGCAAGTATCAGCGGATATGCAAATCCGACCCCGCTCAGCACTGATATAAAGCACACCATCCCGCACAGACAAAGCCCCAAAGGCAGAAACAAAGGCTTATCTTTTTCCGTTCGCAGATGCCCGATGAAGACCTGCAGACCGTTATGTACGAAATAAAATGCAAAAAGAACTCCCGTCCCCATCGTCAGCGTCAATGCAAATCCCTCGCGAACCGCAGGCATTATCGCGGGCAGAAAATTGCCCATCATATCAGCAACGAAATGCACAAATCCCAGCACAGCAAGCTGCTGACGCTGCACCGCCAAACCGTTTTTCTCTAATGTCACTTACCCCTCGAATCTTTTCCCTGTCAGCCGCTCGTACGCCTCGACATATTTTTCGCTTGTCTTTTCAACGATATCTTTCGGCAGCTCGACTCCGGGCCCCGACTTATCGAAATTTATGTCCTCGAGGTAGTTTCGAACGAACTGCTTATCGAAGCTCTCCTGGTCTCTGCCCGCCTCGTATTTATCTGCAGGCCAGAACCGCGATGAATCCGGCGTCAGCACCTCGTCAATCAAAATTATTTGCCCGTTAGTAACACCCCACTCGAATTTCGTATCGGCCAACAGAATCCCTTTACTCTCCGCGTAGCTGCTCGCCTCTTCGAATATCCCCAGGCTGCTGTCGCGCGCGAACTCAGCCCGCTCCGCACCCAATATTTCAACGCATCGCTCGAAGCTGATATTCTCGTCGTGCTCGCCTAATTCAGCCTTCGTCGCTGGCGTAAATATGAAGTCCGGCAATTTATCGCACTGCTTCAGCCCTTCCGGCAGCTTCGTCCCGCAAATCGTACCCTTTTCTTTATATTCCTTCCAGCCGGAACCCGCAAGATATCCGCGAACTACGCACTCGATGGGCAGGACCTCGACCTTTTTAACTATCATACTCCTGCCTGCCAATTCGTCGGCGTAATCGCAGAACGGCTGCGGATAGCTTTTTACGTCATCGCTTATAAAATGATGCTCGAATTCGCTTCCGAAAAATTCGAACCAGAACTTCGAAATCTGCGTCAGGACCTTGCCCTTATACGGTATTGCCGTTTTCATAACAACGTCGAACGCGCTCAGCCGGTCTGTTGCGACTATCAGCAGCTTATCGCCCAATTCGTATATATCTCGAACTTTACCTCTTCTCGGCTCGATTCCCGCAATTTTTGTCTTTAACAGTGTTTCCATAATCAACACCTTTCCAAAAAATCCTGTAAGCCGGTTACATTAAACCACACCCCCGGAATTGTCAACCCGATTTAAAAATTTGAAATTTAAACAGGAAATTTCACAGATTACCACCCTCGTTTATCCCCGTTACTTTCGACGTGGGTTACTTTTGAATTTTACAATATGGTTTTTTACTTTCTCACTTTTCGTTTTCAATTATCCACGATATACGCATCACGTAATAAAAATCAGGATATTGATGGTTTTATAAATTTTTATGAAAATTCGTTAAAATATATCATTTTTTTATTGACAAAGCAGTTTTGTTGTTTTAGTATTATAATTAGAGACAGACGGGTTTTATAGAATTTATTATAACTTAAAAAGTCATCATAATTTAGCCTTTTTTTATATCGCAAACCCATCTGCCGAAAAA
>CAYLMG010000128.1:0-4989 GCA_964384565.1 uncultured Pirellulales bacterium
TCAATCGATATTTACCCTGACGGCGGCGATGGTATTATCGACTTTCTTGACTTCGCAAAATTCGTAAATATCTTGACTGCAAATCCTCTGTAACCTCATATCAAACTCAAAAATACCAGCAGCTCTTCAGCCTCAATATAAAAAAATCAATGAATGCTCCACAGATACATAACTTCAGGCGTGCTGAGCTTATGTAGCGTGCTCCTGTCGATTTTCAAAATGCCCTCAGCCCTGGCCTCCAGAAGATAAGCCAGCGAGAAAGGTCTGCGATATTCGACAATCTCAGCATCTCTGATGCCTGCAAGTGATAAAACCTGCTCGATTGCCTTATCAAGATAGCCAATCTCATCTATCAGCTTCTCATCGTAGGCTTCTTCGGCGCTGTAAATACTGCCGTCGGCAAGCCGTTTCACATCCTCTACTGTCAGCTCAGCCCGCGAGTCAGCAACAATATTGACAAATCTCTCGTACACAGGCGATATTATTTTTTCATCAAGATATCCGAGCTGCTCATCGGTCGGCGGCTCAAATATACTCGGCCAGTCCTTTCGCAATCCCGATTTCACTACAACAGGCTCAATGCCGAGTGTCCCCTCGAGCAATTCCTGAAAAACAAAATAGGTCATTATCACACCGATTGAACCTGTAATCGTCGTCGGCTCTGCCACAATTTTATCGCAGGCTGCCGATGCATAATAACCGCCCGATGCCGCTACGTTCTGCATAAACGCAACGACCGGTTTCCCCGTCTGTTCTTTGAATTTCCCAATCTCATTGTATATACGGTCACTTGCAGAAGCCATACCACCGGGAGAATCAACGCGAACAATTACTCCTTTTACCTTCTTGTCCGCCCCGGCAGTTCTTAATTGCTTATAGACATCCGTGTACGTTCTTCCGTCAATTATTCCCTGCAAATCAACTACTACAATTTTTTGTTCCGGCGGCCCTTCACGGATAACTTCTTCTATGAAAAAGTCTCTCCTGACCGGACCCAAAAATGCAAAGAACGCTACAGAAATCAGCATCAAAAATAAAATAATATTGCAAAGAATCGAAAGAACCGTAATAATCGCCCAGAATATCTTCCAGCCCCTATGTTTTTTCTCAGGTTTGTAAACGACTACCGGCTCAACGGGTTTTTGGTTTTCAAAATCCATCTTATAACCCTTTCAAATATTCCACATATTGCTTGGAATTCATCAATCCTTCCACCACCTGCTTGTCTTTAATTGCAACCTTACAAATCCAGCCGGTTCCATAGCAATCGCCGTTTATCAGTTCCGGCTTTTCTTCAAGCTCACTATTGACCTCACTGACCTTGCCGGGCAAAGGAGCATAAACATCGCTCGCTGCCTTTGAGCTTTCAACAACCGCAAGGTCGTCGCCTGCCTCAACTTCTTTACCAACCTCAGGAAGCTCCACATACGTAATCTCGCCGAGCATCTGCTGCGCGTAGTCCGTAATTCCGACTATTGCTTCATCGCCCTCGATTTTTACCCATTCGTGCTCCTTGCTATAAGCTAATCCTTCAACTACCATAACCTTTGCCTCCTGTCAAAATTTCGCAAATCTGCTTAAAGTTACTCCTGTAATATCCGCCTCCGCCTTTTCACTCTTTTTTATCTCTTTCTTTCTGCCTTTTTTGACCTGGCCTTCATTTCTCGCAAGATAATAAACTCCTATCGTCTCACCCTCTTTTATAACATCCCTTGACACAAGAGCAAGTGCAATTTGCCTATCAGATACCTTAGCACAACTCAGCACCCAGCCGACACACTCGCCCCTGTCGCCAATTACAGCATCGTTACCCCGCACAGGCCTGATACCCTTTGCTCCCGGCAGCTCAATCCTCGCAACCTCCATATTATACCGCTCTGCTTCTTCCTGCATAGCTGCCTTGCCGATAAAAAACTCCTTGTCAAGCTTAACTGCGAAGCTGTAACCCGCCTGAAACGGCGAGATGTTAAAAGGCCCTGCCAGCTCGTGACCGTAAAGCGGCAAACCTGCCTCGATTCGCAGACTGTCCCTCGCACCAAGCCCGCACGGCAACAGACCAAATGACTTTCCTTCCTCAAGCAGCTTCGACCACAACTCGGGCGCCTTGTCGGGATGAACGTACAGTTCAAATCCCATTGCCGCCCCCGTATAACCTGTCCGCGAAACGATACAGTCAATCCCGGCAACTGCCGTTTCGATAAATCTGAAAGGTTTAAGCTCTTTTATCTGTCCCTTAATCTGCTCATCTTCAATAAGCTCAAGCACTATATCCATTGCTGCCGGCCCCTGCAGTGCAAGGTCAACCCGGCAGTCGCTTCCGCTTTTTACATCCCTCATATCTCGTATCGCCGGCTTATTCTCGAGCCTCCTGTCAGGGTTATCCGCGTCAATCACCAACTCATCATTCAGCAGCGCCGCAAAATATGCCTTTATTTTTGGCTCATTCGATGCATTGACCACCACCATATACTTATCTTCCGCCCGCCGGTAAATAATTATATCATCAAGAACATTACCTGCTGCATCAACTATATAACCGTACTGTGCCCTGCCGTCGCTGAGCTTATTCACATCGTTGGTAAAAACGATATTCAAAAACTCTTTCGCATAAGGCCCTGCCGCTTCCAGAACACCCATATGTGAGCAATCGAACAGCCCCGCCGCCTCTCGAACCGCCCTGTGCTCTGCGCTTATTGAAGTGTACCACAAAGGCATCAAAAAGCCGGCAAACGCAGCCATATGGGATTTGTCTGTCAGCTTGATATGCTCGCTGTAAAGAGCGCTTCCCTTCGCTTCCATCTCCTTCTGCTCGAATACGAATTCCCCTGTCTTGGAACCAGAACTCAATTTAAACTTCCTTACTTAACAAATGCTGGGAAAAATTAGGATAAGGAAAATACCCCCAAAGTCAAGGCCATTTTAATACAAACCAAACTTTATCAAAACAGCACAACCGAATCCGTATTTCTCACCGCGGAGCGATAAAAAAAATTTCTTGCCTTTCCCGGCAGTCCCGACCATAATATCCTTGACAAAAAAAGATAACAATTAAATGTGTTACGAAGACTCGGTCTATCGCACCAGCCGGTTCGGTAACTAAGGGCGAAGGGCTAAGCAAAAGAAGAAAAAAAGTAAATCCATAGTTATAAGTGAATATACGTTATGCGACTATATCTTATCAATCCGTCAAACCCGCTTGTCAGCATCGTCAAAGTCAGGGAGAGCCGATGGAACCATTACCGCGTATGGAAACCGCTAAGCCTTATGGTTCTCGCTGGCCTGACCCCGCCGGAGTGGGATATCTCAATCGTGGACGAGAACCTCGGCGTGCCGGACTATCAGGCCATGCCTCGGCCGGACCTCGTCGGAATTACCGCCTTCACATCGCAGGCGAACCGCGCCTATGAAGTAGCCGCTCACTTCCGCAATCTCGGTATACCTGTCGTCATGGGCGGCATTCACGCAACGATGTGCCTGGACGAGGTTATGGAGCGCGTGGATTCAGTTGTCACCGGCGAAGCCGAGAGCATCTGGCCGCAAGTCCTCGAAGACGCCCGGCAAGGCCGGCTCAGGCAATGCTATGAAGGAGGCATTGCCGATATAAACAATGTCCCGCCCGCACGCCATGACTTGCTGGACGCCGGATATGCCTTCGGAGCCATTCAGACCACACGTGGCTGTCCCCTGAACTGCAGCTTTTGCAGCGTGACGGCGTTTAACGGAGCCCGCTACCGGCAACGACCAATTCCTGATGTCGTCCGCGAATTCAAGTCGATTCGGGAGAAACGTGTTCTGGTAGTGGACGACAATCTTATCGGAACGCGACCCGAACATATCGACCGCGCCAAGGAGATGTTCAGCGCTATCGCAAAAGCGAAACTTCGAAAGCAATGGATCGCCCAGGTTACCATTAACTTCGCCGATGACGAAGAGCTTCTAGCGTTGGCCGCTAAGGCCGGCTGCAGAGGCGTCTTCATCGGCTTTGAGTCACCAGAACCGGAAGGCCTTCTGGAAATCGGCAAAAAATTCAATCTTCTCAACGGCAGAAACTTCCGCGACTCCGTACGCCGCATACAGCGGCACGGAATTCTCGTTGTGGGTTCCTTTATCATCGGTTTAGACATAGACAAACCGGGTATCGGCAAGCTTATCGCCGAGACGGCCCGTCGGTACGGCCTGGACAATCTCAACGTGTTGTTTTTGACTCCTCTGCCCGGCACGCGACTATGGGAACAGATGACTTCGCAGGGCCGAATCGCTCTCGATACGTTCCCGGAAGACTGGAAATATTACACACTAACCTTCCCGGTAGCTGAATATAAGCATTTGTCTCCGGACGGCAGCATAGAAGAAATGATCTCCTGTGACAAAGACTTCTATTCAATGTCACGCATTCTGCGCAGGCTCTGGGGCAGCTTCTGGCGATACCGCAAACCGCTTATTAACCTGGTGAGCAATCTCTCATACAAGGGCAATTTCCAGCTGAACTGCAAGGCATACATAGACTTCAAGCATTACCTTAGCAGCAGGCACAATTATGTAAAGCAGTCACAAAGGCCGATGATTAAAGCTTTTCGTTAGTCAAAATTTCGGATCTTCCGATATTTCTCAGGACAGGCAACTATATGCGTTAATTCGTCTCTGAATTACTTCGTCATTCAATATTCCTTGTTGGATACCTGTCCGGCGTAGTTTTAACGAAGACGGATTCAATATTCGCCCCTCTATTTCCGTCTTCTGTCCTCTGTCCTTATCCTTTTACGCAAATCAAAGGCTCAAGTTTGGCAACCTTTTTCGCCAGGCCGGCCTTCTCCGTAACATCAACAACTGTGTCAACATCCTTATAAGCACCCGGTGCCTCTTCAGCAATACCGCGTTTGGAAACACCCCTGATGATAATATCTCTTTCGCCCAATTGTCTTATCACATCTCTTCCCTGCCATCTCCTCGTTGCCTCTCTTCGGCTCATCGCCCTGCCGGCGCCGTGAC
>CAYLMG010000129.1:0-1499 GCA_964384565.1 uncultured Pirellulales bacterium
CAGTCCCGAAGTCAGATACGTAATCTCAATCGGCACCTTGCCATTGAAACTGCTTTTAATATTCCACAATCCCAGATTCCGGACTCTCGGCGGGTACGTTAAATCCGCAATATCGATTCTGTCGGCATTTGCCTTCGGCAGCATCTCCAGGCTCGTAGGGTCAATCAGCGTATTCGCCCAGGAAAACTGCAGCTTGTTGGCACCTTCCTTAACTGTCAGAGCCCTGCTTTCACGCACTAATGTCATATCTGCGGAATTGTAGATAGTCAATTGAACCGTGTCCCGGCTGGGTAGTGTCACCAAATCAACCTTGCCGTAGGCGGTACAGCCTACTACAGCTATTATTAGTAAAATGAATATGCGTTTCATTTTTATCTCTCCTAAAATCTTATTTTTTCGCTCTGTTATCTGCCGTAAAACTGCACATCCGGAATCTGCACGCCGGGCCTGATGTTCCTGCGGTGATATTGCATCTTAATCTCTGTTACTGCCGGGCCGCCCTTGCCTCTGGCAGGCAGCTTTATCTCGAACTCAAGCGTGTTGGCATTCTTTTTCACGTAATCATCCGGAACGCATTTTTCCATATCCCACTGACCCGGTATGTGCTCTATCACGGTCAGAACAGCCGGGCTATCCTTGAAGTTTTCAATCTTCGCGACAATTTCCTCATCAGTGTCGTAGAGTATGATGCTGTTACCGTTGTTTCTTTTAATATTTATCCGCTGGTCTTTCATCTTTTGCTGCGTTACCACAATATCCCTGCTGTCACCGATATAAAGCTCGGTCTTTTCACCGACGGGCACCAATCCTGTAACATCCTCACCAAGAAAGATTGTGCTTTCGTGTCCGTCATCCTGGAAAAGCCTCGCCTTGCCGCCCCACAGTGCAAACTTGCCGAGCCCGCTCTTCGTATCGTTTACTATCCGGTAGCTTACAGGAATGCCGACGTTCTGATTCTCGAGCTGCTGAGGGTCCCACGGCAGTTTGGCGGCATCAAATGTCCATACCTTTGTGACAGGTACCCTTGCCGCCTCGAAAAACAGCATCTGTTTCGTTTCCTCGTGCTGTATGCCTCGCTCGAATGCCTCACCGTAATCGAGCAGGACTTTGGCCATATCGAAATCCTCACCTGAAAAGTTCCGCAGCACTAAAAAGCTTTTCAAATCGATACCGGTTTCAGCCTTGTCTGCAATCGCCTTGTAGGTTATTAGCCTGTCAATATTTCTTAATAGATAGCTGATTCGAACTCGCTCGGCATAGTCACTGTCGCTGCTTATCTCCCAGACGAGCGCAGCTTCGTTCGGCGGATAGCTCACATTCAAAAGTTTGACCTTATCAGGATGGTCAAGCACGGCAAGCCGGATGGAATCAGCATCTATGCTTACCGCCTTCCAGGAAAAATCCACTTTGTTTATTCCTTTCTGCAGTGTCAGTACCCTTTCCTCTTCTATCAGCGTTGCCTGTGGGTTGTCTAAGCGAATCACCGTCGCCGCCCGCTC